>NZ_JAJSAO010000002.1:166710-603928 GCF_021729055.1 Microbulbifer zhoushanensis | reverse complement strand
GATCGGGCATATAAGCCCAGCAGAGTATGAGCGCAAATGCGCCTAGTTAGAGTGTCTACTTTTTGTGGGTAAGACCATAGCCAGAAATCACGTCTGCGGTGAGGGCAATTTTCAATGATCAATACCATTCCGGCCGACTCGGAATGGCCTACAGTTAATTATTCAATTGGTGGGCGACATTTTCTATTTACCCTGACTCAAATTATCCATGATGTCTCAGCAATCTTTAGCAATTTGTTTTGATATTTCAGCCAAATGGTCTGTTTTTCTGCGACCATAATTTAGCCCCTAGTCGACTTTGGGATCTCGTGCCTTTCCAGACATTTTTAGCTTTGCAGTCAAATAATTCCTCTGCTATGAGATATAGGGAATTTGCAATTCCCTTTCTGCGGTGCTCTTCTAAGACCTCAATGTTATTGCAATGAAGACCACTCTTCGATTTTACAAACTCCGCCTCAGCAATTTTTGCTCCGTTAAAAATAACAAAAAAATCTTTACCCTCGAAGCCGTGACCTCTACGAGACTCATAGTGGATGGAATAATCTGGATCAAATAGATCCGAATATTTCCCTTTATACTCAACCATATTTAGCATTGATGTGATTTTCGTTTATCGTTGGGTATTTTGTGCGCGAAACATACGAAAATAGGAATGAAAGCCCTGCGTATAGCAAGCAAAGATTAACAGTCTATTTAGCGGGTGTCCTTGTTATTGATAAGTGGCGCAGCATATCAAACAGTGCTTTGGCCTGCAGGGGTTCCCGCCGCAGGTGGCTTGCTGCCTTGACTTGTTATGTTAATAAGCTGATCTAATTCTTCCGGATTTTTTAGATATAGGCGCACAGTGTCTAGTCGGTTAAGGCCTTCATTAGAAAGTCCAATATCTTCCCGAATCGCTTGATAAAGTTGGTCAATTGAAGGGAATAATTGATCACTGCAATCTACAGCGACAACTCTATAGTGCAGATACGCCCTCAAAACATTTGGGCCTCCCCAGAGGAGGATACCATTTTGAAATTTTTCAATTTTGTCGAGTATTTGCTGCTGACTCAGTGGTTTTTTCTTATTTTCAGGATTTCCGCCCTGCATGAAAGCAGAAACCATATTCACAAACTCAAGATACATGGCCACTTTTCTTTCGCGGTGAGATTCTTCGATTTCACGTTCACGTATCTGTTGTTGCACCTCCAACTCTCGCTCTCTAATTTGTCTCTGCACTTCTAACTCTCTCTCGGAGATACTTCTTTGAGCGTCAATTTCCCTTTTTTTCCCGCTATACTGATTTATAATTGCCAGAACAATTCCTGTTACCAACGTGCCCTAAACAGTCACTATTGCTGCAGCCACCTTTGGATCAGTATGGGCAATTTCAGGTAAGAAGCTCACCGATGCTACCCAGGCAGTAGCGCCAGCGAACGCACTAAATAAATATGCAACGTATTTCTTAATTTCTTTCATCTGTATTACATAATAAGGAAAATAGTTTATTAATAATCCACGTCTGATGCCGCATATTCGAAGGCTGCTTATTCCCTCAGCCTACTCTCTAACACTTGGCAACGCAAACCGAAGTCATCTACGGGAAGCCATGTAATAGATGGGTGTCCTTTAATTCCCATATGCATAAGTAATTCCATTATTCATAGCATATTGTAGAGCAAATTATTCATTTGTGATTTCAGAACTTTGCCTTCAGCCATCTAAAACTTTACCGTTGAGATTATGGATAAGTAAGAGCTAACTTCTATGTTGGAAACATTATTGAGAAAGACTATTTTTTATTATGGAAACGTAACATTCATACATCTTACATATCTACTTAATCCTTCGCTTCTCCACTGAACTAGCCTACCACCTGACTCCATAATAGATCTTCTTATAAATAGATAGAATACGCCAACAGATTCTCGAGAAAATGTTTCAGTTCTCCCATCGAATCTTCTTCGCGGCCGGTAAGATTTAAATTCTTTCTTAAGCTCAAGTTCCAAATCCAGCGCAAATTGACCATCTTCAAAGCACCACCATTCGACGAGTTCATGTTTGTAGGGTGAGTCTATATTGATTGCTGCTGTTCGCTTTTCCGGCCAGTCATTAGAGATTCCAAACTTGAAGAACTTTTCCCCCTTTCCTTTAACACCTTGAAGGTACAAGAAAGTAGGCAAAGAAATATTAATTCCTGTCTTGGACTTATAGTAGCTTTTCCCATCAGGATAGAATGGTGGTAGTGAGTCACCTTTCCATTTGCGAAATTCTCCTTCGGGAAGAGTTTTTGTCGTGCGACCTTTCTGCTTTAGTAAACAACCACAAGATTTTGTCTTTCCATGCCTTAAGTTAGCCCCGGCAGTCCTAAAGTAAGATCCACAGTCACACCTGCAGAACCAGTATCGATGACCCTTTACGTTACCAGCAAACTCAACAACGATTAGTTGGCCAAAACGGCTACACCTGAGATCTGAAAGTCTCCTGGTACGCGTATCTCTTGGATAGAATACCTTTAATTTATCAATCTCATCAGGTGCGTATTTTTTGGACCTGGCCAATGCCTTATGCCTCTCTATTGTGCACTACTAATACGGGTTCAAATTTTACCTCAGATCGTTTTTGGGGTCCGCTAGCTCTTTGCTAACCGGGCAATCTTCCTTAAGCATTTTGGGTAACCTGACCGCTTTAATCAAAACTACGACTAGGCTCGAATTGTTTGAGAGGCATATCGCGTCAAAATTTTACTCTGACCCCAATTTTTCAATTATTGTTAATTACGCGGAACTCCTCAATTGGTGGTTGTCCTTTTTATTCCAGAATCTCTACGTGTTCTGTCACACTAAAATTTTACTCTGACCCCAATTATTTGTAGGTCATTTACTATTTATCTGGAAATAGATAAGCAACAATATCTTTTATAACCGGTTCCAAAACCGAGAACCTTTCACGAAACTCTTCATCAGGCCTCTTGGATAAAAACCTTGCCATTGGGGCCTTACCTACTTGTTGGAATACATGCGTAACAAAAATTTTCCAATCTTCTTCAAGATGGTCTTCTAACTTTTCATCCCCTGTAAGTATTTTATCGTTTAGCGGAGAAGGTATCACGTCAGAGAGCCTTCTTTGCTCGAGGTGCCCGCGTTCTTTTGCCCACATCCAAGCTTTTTTGTCATATAATGTCTCTAATACAACAGGTATTTTAAAACTTGCTTTCAGGACTGGTCGAATATGTGTCGGCTTCGGCAATTTAAAGCATTTAGCCGACTTAATATTATCAGAGATTTTATTCCATTCGTCTGCAGCTCTTTTTGCCTCAGCATCTAAATCCAAAAGGCCCGCCGCTCGCGGAAGTTCAGGATGATGTTTTGCTCGACTGCGCCAAGACAGAAGCATATCGATAACATATAAATGGCCTCCAGAATCTCGAGTTTCCACATCTATTTCTTTTGAGTGGACGGGAGCAAATACGCTCAGAGCTTTTTCTAAAATTAATTTATCCGACGGCCCTTCAACAAACAGCTTTCGTCGATTCGCCCTGGCCATGGCTTCAACTTCTGCTTTTGCCAACTCTTTCCGTCGAACTTGATCCTCAAGCTCGGCTACCATTGGCGCAAACATTGCGGTCGTCCCCATACGCTCATCTAGATTAGTCAGCTCTTGAGTTTCTTTAGTGCCATCCTCTCCGAAAGTATGATACATGTGATGACATGAGATCTGACTTTCGTCCTCACGTTGCTTCAGATGAAGATTGTAAAACACTGGAGAATGTGTCGTTAAAAAGACTTGAGCTATTCCATCATTTGCGAACTCCCAGAATTGGTCCGCAAGCTCAACTGAACTTAACAGCTCCAGGCTATTTTCCGGCTCCTCATAGCCCCAGATATATGTATATGGTTGAGCGCCTCTACCTTGAAGGCTACGCTTTTTGTCAGCCATAAATTTTAAAATAAGGGGAATATGGCGAGCCTTAACACCATCACCGCGGGCATCTAGTGATATGTTTTGCTTATTACTAAGGAAGTCTAGGCTTTCGAAGATATGACTAAGGTCTCTAGGCAAAGCTAATCTCGACTGAAAACCCAATGAGCTCGTTATCTGTGCTGTTAAATCTTGTAATTGATTGGAAATCGAACGCTCAAAATCATGACTAGAATCACGAAATTCGCGGTCAGCTACGTCAGCAATGACATCGTAAATACTTGCTCTGAGTTCTGAAAAGTACTCAGGATCTTTAATAGCAGGTACATAGACGTAGTTTATATTTCTTAATAATGAGTGAACGTTCGATCTTTCCGGGATCTGCACATCTTCCCATGATATTCCGCCTCGTGGTCCGGCCACCCTACGCCGCCCGACATACTTATTAAAAACCTGCCCCCCAGAGCGCCACCGCTTTTCCCATAAAATCACATCGCCGTTCACCCTGCGGTAATTATCTGGAAGTATTAATTCAATTTTTATTGAAATTTCTTTTGCCCGACGGTTAGGTTTATTATGTATATTGTGATCAACTGAAAAATTAAAGTAATTTTCTTGATCTGTTTTACCATTAAAGAATAGGTTTAGCGCCCGAAGTATGTTGGATTTTCCTGAGTCGTTCTTCCCAACCAAAACAGCTAATCGTGCTGGGTTGATTGATAGATCGCGAGCTGAACGGAAGTTGTGGATATCTATTTTGGTTATTTGAATGCTCATAACTATTTTTGGAACTAGGTAGTATTTATGATCTGGGCAACATCATTGGCAATAATATTTAGTCACTTTAAATCTTGAGATTACGTTTTGAGGCTATTCTGGATATAATTATGATTAGACAGCTTAGCTCCGACTAATTATCGCGCGATATTCGTTAGAGATAATGAATCCCCGAAATTGAATTGCAGCAATGTACACGCTTAGTGCTAAGCATGCGATACGAATTGATATAGCAGAGGCCCACAACCAATTGAACGGGTCTTCGCTACTAACGGGAAAAACAAGAGAAATTCCATGTGCAATGCGCTCAGATACTAATAGACCAACTACGGAAAACGCATTTACCAGAATCTCTCTCTTTAACCCGTTCAATTTATCTACTACGACATTGTAATTGCGCTTACCAATATTCTTTTTATCTGCGGCGACATCTTTCGAAATGCCATCGATATATGCATATAGAGCATACGATAGAGTACCCGTAATCATTGCAATAACAATGAAAGCGGATAAGAGCTCTTCAAATATTGGTGCTGCAAGACTTTCTAAGTAATAAGTCGCTAAAAGAGTTAAGCTAAACGCAAATGTAAATATAAGAAGAAACCTAGTCATCACTTTCGCCGCGAGAGAGATATTCAGATTTACCTACTACCTGAGCAATCAAGCTTGCATCACTTGTTTCTCTTCCTGGGGCGGGAAAACCGGTCTCTAACTCAAGCTGGCCTTCATTGTGAATTTCTTCCTCAGTTGGCACTGGTAATTCGACTGAAATTGCAGCAGTTTCACTTGTATGTTTCTTCTTTCCTCCCCGGGTCCCTTCGGTTACAAGTGTCCATTTGCCTTCCCCCTCGGCAGCGTAATCAATGTAGTCGGCAATAGGTTCTTTTGGAACCTCTAGTTTCCCTGACTCATTTTCAAGCGCTAAAGTCATTTCATCCTGACCATATAATTTTTTCAGCTCTTCCAGTGCCTCCCGCGCCTTTTCATTTGTGCGAAGTATATTTGGGGATATCAGCCTAATTTCCAGTCTATATATTTTGCTGTGAGATTTTACTACGGACCAAAATTCTGCGGTCTTAGTTTTTGGCTCTACAAAGACTCTATGATTGTATTTTGCCAATATAGGCTCTCGAAGACCGGCCTGTATAGCGTTTCCGATTTGGGATTCCGTTCCAAATTTCCAGTCTTTTTGAACAAAAATAAATTGCTCTTGCAAGTCAAAAACCGCCACAAGTGGGATCCAGTCATCTGCCTCATGTTCAACAATGTCTCCGGGTATCTTTTCTCCGACATGTGCGGTTCTCAACTTTGCAACCTTACCAACGATATATCTCCCTGCTCGGAACTGAGTTTTTTCAGTTGGCTTCACCTCGGAAAAACCGACGAATGCATAGCGAACATTGTTGCGCACGAATTCTCGGTCACCAATGAGCGCGACTCTAACAGCAACCCCTTTGGGTTCCGGTAGTGGCGAGGAGTCAATACTTTCTTGAGCCTCTTGCACCAGTGAGTATCTAAGTACAAGAAATTCTCCTGTGTGTTTCATACTGTTACCATAAAACTTATATCGCCAATTTCGCTAGGTCAGCCTTAGCTTATATTTTTTGGATAGTCCGGAAGATTTCTAATTCCAACATCCCCATCGGCAAAGCCCCATTAGCCAAAACCGCATCATGGAATTCACGCAGGTCAAACTCGTCCCCAAGCTCCTTCTCAGCCTTCTCACGTAACTCCCGAATCTTGATCTCCCCCATCTTGTAAGACAGCGCCTGGCCCGGCCAGGAGATGTAGCGGTCTACCTCGGCGCGCACGTTGGCTTTTGACAGGGAGGTGTTGTCGGCCAGGAAGTCCAGTGCCTGCTGGCGGGTCCAGCCCTGGGAGTGGATGCCGGTGTCGATCACCAGGCGGGCGGCGCGCCACATTTCGTAGCTGAGGCGGCCGAAGTGTTCGTAGGGGGTGGTGTAGATGCCGTCCATCTCCTTGCCCAGGCGCTCGGAGTAGAGCGCCCAGCCCTCGCCGAAGGCACTCAGGTACAGGCCCTTGCGGAATTCCGGCACGTTTTCCAGTTCCTGGCTGAGTGCGCCCTGCAGGTGGTGGCCGGGCACGGCCTCGTGCAGGGTCAGGGCCGGCAGTTCGTATAGCGGGCGCTGGTCCAGGGCATAGGTATTCACCCAGTAGGCGCCGCCGCGGGTACCGCCGATGGCTGCGGGGTTGTAGGAGGCGGTGGTGTAGTTGGGGGCGATGGCGTCCGGTACCGGCACCACGCCGTAGGGCAGGCGCGGCAACTTGCCGAACAGGGCCGGCAGGCGGTAGTCGATCTTCTTGGAGATATACGCCGCTTCCTTCAATAGTTCTTCCGGGGTCTCGGCATAGAACTGTTTGTCGGTGCGCAGGAATTCGGTGAACTCCGCGAAGCTGCCGTCGAAGCCGCTCTGCTCGATCAATTCGTCCATTTCCGTGCGGATGCGCTTTACTTCCGCCAGGCCGATCTTGTGGATCTCGGCCGGGTCCATATCCAGAGTGACATAGGTCTTGATGCCGTGGCGGTAGTAGTCCTTGCCGCCGGGCAGCTGCTCGGCGCCGATGCTGTCGGTGGCGGCCTGCATATAGTCGCCCTCCAGCAGGTCGGCCAGGCGCGCGAAGGCCGGGGTGGCCACCTCGTCGATGGCTTTCTTGCCCTCGGTGCGCAGGCGCTTTTGTTCTGTGGCCGGAATGGAGTCCGGCATTTTCTCGAAGGGTTTGTACAGGCGGCTCTCGGTTGGGTCGTCGTACACCTGGGCGCGCACGGTGGGGGCAATGCCCTGCACCACAATCTTCGGCTGCACAAAACCGTCCTTTATGCCCTGGCGCATATTGGCGATGTTCTCGTCAAAGTAGCGGCCGAAGTCGCGAATGCGGGCGATGTAATCCTCGTAGGCTTTTACATCGTTCATGGCCAGGCCATCGTTGGCCTCCACGGCGGAGTTGTAAAAACCGTAAAAGGTATTGAAGGGGATGCGGTCGAGGAACAGCTGGTTGCCCTCGATGGAGTTTTCCAGCACCCAGGCCAGCAGGTCGCGGTTGATGCGCTGGTCCTGGCTCAGGTCATCGCCGTCTATCTGCTGCAGGCGCTTGAGGAATTGCTGCTCGGCCTTCAGGCGGCGGGCGCGGTCCTCTGCGGTGACGCCGGGCAGGCGGTCGTTGTAATCCGGCACGCCCATGCGCCCGGCCATGATCGGGTCTTCCCGCAGGCTGTACTGCCAGTGCTCGTCGATGATTGCCTGCAGTTGCTCACCGGCATCTGCCGCGCGGGCGCTGGTGGCTGTGGCCAGGAAGAAGGTGGATGCCAGCAGGATGGGCAGGAAGTGCTTCAGACGCGCCCCCAGGATGCTCGCCATAATACGCTCCGCGATTTTTATGCATTGTTGTTATCGGGCCGGCGCCCTTTATTGTGATGCTGCTTTTAAATGCAGCTTTGTGACGCAAGCCACGAAACTCTACCACGTGTGTCGCAGGAGTGAACCGTTGGTCGGCAGTTTTCGATTACACGACATTGCACCGGCGTGCCGGTTTAATGACGCGCCATTGGGCGGCAACGCCCGTGGGGCCGCTGGCGCTTAACGCGCTATTTGCGACTAACCCCGCGCCGGCAATGCCGCAGTTCGCGGTTGGTACATGGGTGCGAACTAGACTTTCCTGAGTATCTCGCCACGGTTAGTGGGTCAGTGCCCACATACCGGCGGTGAAAGAAACGACGGGCAAGGAAGTCGGGGAAAGTGCTATGCAGGGAATTAGCGGTAAAGCTTGTGCGTTGGTTGCCGGCACCCGCCGGGGCGCGGTTTTGTGGCGCCTGTGGGCGGCGCTGGCATTGCTGGTGGCGTCCGGCGCCGGCCACGCCACCGAGGGCGGTATCGGTTACTACGTGCCGGGCTCCATGGCCACGCTGATCGACCGGGCGCCGGTGCAGCAGGGCTGGGTGATCAAGCCCCAGTACATGCACTACAGCGGCGATTTCGCCGCCGGGGCGGAAACCCCCATCGCCGGCCTGGTGGCGCTGGGGCTGGATGTGGAAATCGATGCCTTTGTGCCGGGCCTGCTGTATACCTTCGAGAAGAAAGTGCTGGGTGCCGACTACACCCTGGGCGCCTTCCCCTCCTGGGTGGATGTCACCGTCACCGGTACGGTGGAGACCCCGCTGGGCAATTTCAGCCGGCGGGATTCCGTGTCCGGGCTGGGGGATACCACCCTGGTGCCGGCGTTGATGGCCTGGGAGGACGACTGCTGGCAATACAATTTTGCCGCCTTTGCCCACGCGCCCACCGGCGATTACGAGGCCGGCCGGCTGGCGAACGAGGGGCTGAACTACTGGGCGCTGGACCTGGTGGGCGGCGCTGCCTACACCAACCCCACCGCGGGCTTTAATTTCTCGGCGTTCGCCGGGGTGATGTTCAACGAGGAAAACGACGATACCAATTACCGCAGCGGCCGGCTGTTCCACCTGGACGCCAGCATCCAGCAGATGATCAAGGCCGGTAGCGGTTTCCTGACCCTGGGCCTGAACGGTTTCTGGGCCGACCAGATCAGCGACGACCGCAAGCCGGGCATCATTATCCAGGGGGACTTCAAGCAGCGCACGGCGGGCATCGGCCCGGTGATTGGTTATATGGTGCCCAAGGGCAGCGAGAATTTCCTGGTGGAACTCAGCTGGCTGCCGGAACTGGATACCGAGAACACCCCGGAGGGGGATTATTTCTGGCTGAAGGTGGTGTACCAGTTCCAGCCGGGGGCAAACCGTTGAGGATGCGGGCACAATAGGCGCAGTGCCCAATCCATCAACGGGGAATGAATAAAAGCATGAAGAATATCTGTGTTTACTGCGGTTCCAGCCCCGGGCGCCTGCCCGAATACCGCCAGGCGGCCGAGGCGCTGGCGGCGGAGCTGGTGGCGCGGGATATCGGGCTGGTGTACGGCGGGGCCAGTATCGGCGTGATGGGCGCGGTAGCCGATGCGGTGCTGGCCGGCGGCGGCCGCGTGACCGGCGTGATCCCCGAGGCCCTGGCGGTGCGCGAGGTGCCCCACCCCAGTGTCACCCAGATGCATGTGGTGGGCTCCATGCACGAGCGCAAGGCGATGATGGAGCAGCTCTCCGATGGCTTTATCGCCCTGCCCGGCGGCCTGGGCACCTTAGAGGAGCTGTTCGAGATCCTCACCTGGGCGCAACTGGGTTTCCACCGCAAACCCTGCGGCCTGCTGGATGTGGCCGGCTACTTCCAGCACCTGGCCAGTTTCCTGGATCACTGCGTCAATGAACAGCTGCTGCAGCCCCAGTACCGCAATATGCTGCTGGAGGCGGACACCCCCGCGGGCCTGCTGGCCAGGATGAACGACTATAAGCCGCCGGCGATGGACCAGCGCCTGACCCGGGACGAACTGTAACCGCAGCCCGGGCGCCCTGCCCGCTCAACCCCGCGGCCGCTCCCAACCCGACTCGATAAACCTGGCCATGGCCTGGGCCAGCTGGCTGAAGCGCTGCGCCTCGATCTTGCCGGCGGACGGCGACAGGTAGGTGGTGTTCACCTCCACCTGGATGGCGGGCACCCCCAGGGCGGCGACAAATTTAGTGATGGTCTGGTTTTTTGCCGCGGCAAAATAATTGCCGGAAATATTCAGGATGCCCTCGTTGCGCAGGCTGGTGACCAGGCCCTGTTGCAGGTGGCCCTGCCCCAGCAGGGATTCGCCGTGCATGGTGCCCAGGTCGATATCGTAGGGGCGGAAGGCGTGGCTGCCGTGGATATCCAGCACATAGCGCGGCTGTAGTTTGCGCACCAGGCCTGCCAGCGCGCGCTTGAAGGCGTTGTCGTCGTGGTAATTGGGGTCGGACGGCCCCTCTTCGGTGGTGTAGACCACATGGGCGCCGGTGAGCTCGGCCAGCGCCAGCGCCAGTGCGGCGGTGCCGCCGCCATCAGAGAAGCGCCGCTTGCCGTTGCGCAGCGGCCGGGTGGCGTGGGGCGCGGTGATCACCACCGGGATGCGCCCGGGCACCACCCTGAACCAGGGCGCGCCCGCCGCCAACAGCTCGCCTTCACGGGCATCCAGCTGTTGCTGCACTTCGATGGCGCGGTACACCAGCGACGGCGCCACCATGGCGCGCTGCAGCGGCGCGGCGGTTACAGCGGCGGCGGCCCGATCGGGCGCGGCCGGTGCCGTTGCCGGGGAACCACACCCCCACAGTGACAGGGCCAGCAGGAGTGTAAGTACATACTTCATTTTGTGGTTCCCTTTCGACCGGTGGCCTGTTTTTGTCCACAGATCGGCTTGTGGATATCTACAATCCCCGCCAGCCAGCATGCTACTATCCGGCGATACCAGCGCTGGTGCGCGCTCCGATACTATAAAAATGAAAAGGCGCCCATGTCGAAAAGTTTCCTGTCCAGGTTCCTGCTCAATCCGTTTTCTGGCGGCAAGCCCGCGTCCCGGCAGGCGCCGGACGTCGAGCAATTGTTCAATGGTATTCACGCGGAAACCCGCGAGCCGCTGCTGACCAGCCTGCGCCGCATGCTGGAACCCGCCCAGGCGGAGGAGGTGCTGCAGGAGGCCTACCTGAAACTGCTGCTGGCACTGCGGGAAGACCGCGCGCCGGAACCGCGCGCCTTCCTTTACCGGGTGGCCCGCAACGAGGCCATCAGCCGCCTGCGGCACCAGAAGGTGGTGGAAGAGCGGGGTGCGCAGGTGCAGCTGGCCATGCCGGCGCACCACGAGGCGGTGGAGAGCCGCATCAGCCGGGAACAGGAACAGGGCGCGCTGCTGGCGGCCATCAATGCCCTGCCCCTGAAATGCCGGCAGGTGTTCGTGATGCGCAAGATCGATGGCCTCAGCCACGGGCAGATCGCCGAGGTGCTGGGCATTTCCACCAAGACGGTGGAAAATCACCTGGCGCGGGGCATGCGCCTGTGCCGCAACCATATTGTGGCAGGCGGTTTGCATCCCGCTACTGGTGAAACCACCAATACCCAACAGGTACCGGCCAGGGAGGGAAAAGTTGCAGCTGGATGAGTGGCTCTGTATCGGCATCCCCGACGAGGTGCAGGAGCAGGCATCGGCCTGGCTCGCGCGCCTGGACGCCGACCATGTCTCGCTCGACGAGCGCCAGCGCCTCTCCAGGTGGCTGGACGCGGACCCGACCCACCGCTGGGCCTTCGATGAGCTGTCGCAGCTGTACGCCCGCGCCGCCACCCTGTCCACGGTGCGCGCCCGGATCGATGCACCCCGGGTACTGCTGTTCCCGCAGCCCGCGACACCCCGGGCCCCCTCCCCTTCGGCACCGCCCGCAGACACTGCCGCTGCCGCCAACGCGCCATCATTCCGCCAGCAATGGCAACCGGTGGTGGCCATGGCATTGATCGCCATCGGCCTGGTCCTGTCCCTGGGCCAGCCTCCCGCCTCCCAGCCCCGGCAGTCCGCCGAACCGGCACCGGCCCACTACGCCCAGCCGCCGTCAATTGAGCAAAACCTGATCAGCGCCGATTGACCAACTTTTTTTCATTATCCCGTTAGGGGATTTTGCCTGCCCATGCGTTGAGCCAGTTAGAGGTAATTCTGCCGGGCCAGTCCCGGCCTGTACGCGACTCTAACAAGATCCCAATTCAAACAATAAGGGAATGCCAACCATGAGCAGAAAAGCGATGAGAGACCCCCGCAGCAAAAAATCACTGGCGCTGCTGTCCGGCATGCTGATGAGCCCGCTGGCACTGGCCATCCAGGGCCAGGCGAGTGACGACACCACAGCTGCAACCGAAAACCAGTCACTGGAAGAGGTAACGGTGGTGGGTACCCAGATCAAGGGTGCCCAGATCAATGATGCCCTGGCGGTATCCGTGATCAATGCCGAGGATATCGAGACACTGGGGGTCGACTCCGGCGATGAGCTGCTGGCCCTGATCCCGGAAAACGGGCAGAACTACTTCAACGAAGCCGAGAACATCAGCGGTGGCGTGAACTCCGCGCGCGGCGACATTGGCGCTTTCAACCTGCGCAACCTGGGCACCGGCAATACCCTGGTGCTGCTGAACGGCCGCCGGGTGGTGAATTCCGCGGCCTACCAGACCGAGGAAGTGGGCGGCAGCTTTGTGCCGGTCACCACCGTCAACTCCAATATCCTGCCCACCGCCGGCCTGCAGCGTGTGGAAGTACTGCGCGACGGCGCCTCGGCGATTTACGGTGCCGATGCCGTGGCGGGTGTGGTCAACAGTGTGCTGAAGAGCGACTTCGACGGTTTCAGCGTGTCGGTCAAGCATTCCGAGTTCGACAACTTCGAGCGCGATACGCAGAAACTGAGCATCGAGTGGGGCGAAAACTTCAACGAGGGCCGCACCAATGTGAGCGCCTTCTTCAGCCACTACCAGCGCGACCGCATCGCCGCTTCCGAAGACCCGCGCTGGGCCGACGCCGACCTGCGCGAGCGTATCCCGGAAAACTCCCCCTGGTTCGACGACACCGCCTTCCGCAACAACAGCGCCAACTCGCTGTACCCGCAGCTGGATATGCCCAGCGGCAGCATCGACGGCATTACCGACAGCCGCGGTGAGCTGGAGACCTACCCGGTGGGTGACGAGCGCTGCGAATACGCCATCAACCAGTATGTGTGCGGCGCGGTCGACGGCCAGGGCACCGAGCGCTACAACCTGAACGAGTTCCGCGATGTGAGCTCGGAGCTGGAGCGCAGCAACCTGTTTGTATTCCTGAACCACGACCTGGGCAACGGCATGGAGAGCTTCTCGGAGTTCGGCCTGTACCGCTCTGCCACCACCATGTCCCGCCACCCGACCGCTTCCTTCTCCACCTCGGAGCTTCTGTTCCCGGCGGAAAACCCCTACAACCCGTTCGGCGAGGACTTCATCCTCGACAACTACCGCTTTGCGGAGCTGCCGCGCATCGTCGAGAACGACGGCGACAACTTCCGCCTGCTGCAGGGCCTGCGCGGCGACCTGGGGGACTGGGAATGGGAAACCGCGGTACTGTGGAACCGCGACGAGAAAACTGACGTGACCCGCAACCGCGTGTCCAACACCCTGATGCAGGAAGCCCTCAACGATACCACCGAGGCAGCCTACAACCCGCTGAGCGGTGGCGTGGACAGCAATATCGAGCGCGCGCTGATCGATGTGCGCCGCGACAGCGAGAGCGAACTGAAGAGCTTCGACGTGAAGTTCTCCAACAATGGCCTGTTCAGCCTGCCGGCCGGTCCGGTGGCGGCGCTGGCGGGCTTCGAGATCCGCGAGGAATCCTTCGTCGACGACCGCGATGATCGCCTCGACGGCACCATCCAGTTCACCGACCAGGACGGCGATACCTATCCGTTTGTCTCCGACGTGGTGAACTCCAGCCCGACCCCGGACAACAGCGGCGAGCGCACTGTCACCTCCCTGTTCGGCGAGCTGCAGGTGCCGGTATTCGATAACTTCGACATGCAGCTGGCGCTGCGCCACGAGGACTTCTCCGATTTCGGTGATGCCACCGTGGGCAAGGTGGCCTTCGGCTACCGCCCGGTTGAGCAGCTGCTGCTGCGCGGTTCCTGGTCCGAGGCGTTCCGCGCACCGAACCTGGTCACCATCAATGAGGAGATCATCGCCCGCAACAGCTCCACCACCGACTGGGCCTGCGTCTATGCGGCCGAGAACGGCGGCGACCCGGACCAGGATGTGCTCGACTGCAGCTACTCGATCCAGCGTATTGCCCAGGGCAGCGATGAACTGGAAGCCGAGCAGTCCACCAACACCTCGCTGGGCCTGGTGTTCACCCCGCTGGACAGCCTGACCGTGACCGTGGATTACTGGTCCATCGAGAAGGAAGACACCATCGGCCTGTTCGGTGAGGAAAACCACACCCTGCTGGACCTGTACTACCGCCTGCAGAACGGCACCGCCAACTGCGGCTCGGTGGGCAACACGGCGGTGAGCCGCGGTGAGGTGGATCCCGACGAGGCGGGCTTCTACGAGGCCGCCGGTATCTGTGCCGCGGGCAGCATCGACTCGGTGAACGACCGCTATGCCAACCTGGACACCCGCACCCTGGCCGGTTACGACGTGGGCATCTACTACGACCTGTACACCGATATCGGTGAGTTCGGCCTGAAGTACAACGGCTCCTTCACCACCCAGTTCGAGCAGGATGCCGGTGGCGATGCGGCGGTACTGGTGCAGGCGCAGCAGAACGGCGATATCCCGGTCAACTACCCGGTCGCCGGCTTTGCCGACCTGATCGGCAAGAACGGCAACCAGGAAGAGCGCCACTCGGTGCAGCTGAACTGGCGTTACGACCAGTTCGGTGCGTCCCTGAGCGGCTTCCGGATCGGCGACTTCTACCAGGATTCCCTGACCCTGGAAGACGGTACCCGCTACGTCATCCCGTCGATGACCACCTACGATGCCACCGTCGACTATCGCTTCGACTACGCCGGCGCGAGCAACCGTGTGCGCTTCGGGGTCAAGAACCTGACCGACGAGCGCGCGCCGCTGGCCGACCGCTACTTCGGTTACTTCTCCGATGCCCACAGCGACTACGGCCGCTATTACTACCTGAGCCTGAAGTCCAGCTTCTAAGCCAGGCACTGGCAAGCCGGTTTCCCGCAGTGCACTATTGCGGGAAACCGGCCCCGCCAATTCGCGCATATTCCCGAGGTAAATTCGATGAGCAATACTCCCGACCTTGCCCATTCCCAGCCCGGCAGTGGCGCCGGCATCCAGCGCCCCGGCTACCAGGGCATCGGGCTGCTGCTGGGGCCGGCACTGTTTGTGCTGATGATGCTGTTCGCCGACGTGCAGACCACCATGAACCCGGTGGCCTGGAAGGTGGCGGCCATCGGCCTGTGGATGGCGGCCTGGTGGGCCACCGAGGCGGTCCCCGTGCCCGTGACCGCGCTGCTGCCCATTGCCACTTTCCAGCTGGTGGGCATCAGCACCATGAAGGAGGCCACGGCCCCCTACGCCAACCCGATCATCTACCTGTTTATGGGTGCCTTTGTGCTGGCCCTGGCGGTGGAGCGCTGGAACCTGCACAAGCGCATCGCGCTGATGATCCTGAGCCGTACCGGCACCGATGGCCGGCGCATGATCGGCGGCTTTATGCTGGTGTCGGCGCTGCTGTCCATGTGGATGACCAATACCTCCACCACCATGATGCTGTTCCCCATCGCCATCTCGGTGACGGCGATCATTGTGGAAAATGTGGAGGGGCTGTCCGAGCGCGCCCGCTCGCACTTCCAGACCGCCATGCTGCTGGCGCTGGCCTACGCCGCCACCATCGGCGGGCTGGCGACCCTGGTGGGCACCCCGCCCAACGCGCTGCTGGCCGCGTTCCTGGCCGATAACTACGGTATCGAGATCGGCTTTGCCCGCTGGATGCTGATCGGCGTACCGGTGGCCGCCGTGCTGCTGCCGCTGGGCTGGCTGCTGCTGACCCGCTGGGTCTACCGGGTGGAGATCCCGGAAAACGCCGAGGTAAAGGCGCACCTGCAGGAACTGAAAGCCGAGCTGGGCCCGATCTCCAAACCCGAGGCAAGGGTCGCCATCATCTTTGCGCTGGTGGTACTGGCGTGGATGCTGCGCCGCCCGCTTTCATCGACTTTCGGCCTCGAGGGGCTCTCGGACGCCGGCATCGCCATGGCCGCGGCCATGCTGCTGTTCCTGGTGCCGAGCGGTGACTCCAGGCAGGAGCAACTGATGACCTGGCAGGACGTCAGCCGGCTGCCCTGGGGCGTGCTGGTGCTGTTTGGTGGCGGCCTGGCCCTGGCCTCACAGGTGTCCGCCTCGGGCCTGGCGGCCTGGCTGGGCGAGAGCCTGTCGCTGGTGTCGGCGATCGGTGTGATTGCGCTGGTGGTGGCAGCCACCGGGCTGGTGATTTTCCTTACCGAGCTCACCAGTAACCTGGCCACCACCGCCACCTTCCTGCCGGCGGTGGCGGCCATCGCGGTGCAGGCCGATATTTCCCCGCTGCTGCTGTGCGTGCCGATCACGCTGGCCGCCAGCTGTGCATTCATGCTGCCGGTGGCCACGCCGCCGAACGCCATCGTCTATGCCTCGGGCATGCTGACGATTCCGCAGATGGTGCGCGCCGGTGTGACACTGAACCTGCTCAGCCTGGTGCTGCTGGCCATTGTCGCCACCCAGTGGGCGCCGCGCGTTCTGGGCCTGTAAGCGTTTGCGGGCGCCGGGGTGTTGTTCCCCGGTGCCCGCCCCCGGCTGGACAAAAAAGCCGGAGACAAAAGAGGAGCCCCACTCATGGCATCCATCAAGCAATTCCTCGCCGCCAGCGCCCTGGGCCTGCTGGCAGCCACCCCCGCCCTGGCCGCAACTGCCGCCCCGGACAGTCCGCCCCTGTCCATCGAGGAGATTTTCTCGCCGGAAAACAAGACCCAGAAGGTGCTGGATATCGAAGTGGCGCTGGCCTCGGCCCAGGCCGAGCTGGATATCATTCCCGACTGGGCCGCGGCCGAGATGGCCGCGAAGGGCAGCACGAAGTATGTCTCCCAGGAAGACCTGGCCAGTGAATACGCCGTGGTGCGCCACCGGATGGTGGCACTGCTGAACGTCTGGCAGCGGGCCATGGACCCGAAGGCCGCCGAGTATATGCACTTCGGCGCGACCACGGTGGATATTTACGATACCGCGCTGGTGCTGCAACTCGAGCAAGCCACCCGCACCCTGGTGCAAGATCTGCGGGCACTGGAAGCAATCATGATCCGCCTGGCGGACGAGCACAAAAATACCGTGATGGTCGGGCGTACCCTGGGCCAGCACGCCCTGCCAATCACCTTCGGCAAGAAGGTGAGCACCTGGCTGGGGGAAAACCGCCGCAACATCGAGCGGCTCAAGGAACTGCATGGCCGCCTGTTGCGCTCCGGCATCCTCAAGGGTGCGGTAGGCAGCTACGTGGGCCTGGGTGAAAAGGGTATCGAGGTGGAACGCGCCTTCGCCCGGCACCTGGGATTGCAGGAACCCTATGCGGACGACTGGCACGGCGCGCGCGATGTGATTGCCGAGTACGCCGGCACCCTGGCCATGATCAGCCGCTCGCTGGGGCGCGTCGGCAACGAGCTGTTCCTGCTGCAGATGACGGATATCGGTGAGACGGTAGAGGTTCGCCGCAAGACCGCCGTGGGCAGCAGCACCATGCCGCACAAGAAAAACCCCAGCAAGTCAGAGGCGCTGGTGTTCTACGCCCGCCGCATCCCGCGCACCGCGGAGACCATTGCCGATGACATGATCAATGTGTTCGAGCGGGACAACACCTCGCGCACCAACCGCCTGCTGGCAGAGATCTCGCTGGATGCGGAAGAGATGCTGGCGGACGCCAGGGGCCTGCTGTCCAACCTGCAGGTGAACCCGGCGGCCATGCGGGCCAACCTGGACAAGACCGGTGGCATGATCCTGTCCCAGCGGGTGGCCTTTGCCCTGGCGGACAAGATTGGCAAGACCACCGCCAACGCCCGCCTGCACGAGCTGGCCACCGACGCCATGGACGAGGGCATCACCCTGCGCCAGGCAATCGAGCGCAGCGACGACCTGGGCCCGCTGTTCAGCGGCGAACAACTGGACGCACTGTTCGATGCCACCACCTATACCGGACTGGCGGCGCAGCAGGTGGAGGCGGTGATTGCCTACTGCCGCGAGGAACGCAAGCAGGACCATATGCTGGCCCCCTAGCCCTGGCCTGCGGCTGCCACCGACAGATACTCTTCACCCCCGCCGGCCACAGGCCGGCGACTTTCCCACAGCCGGCGCCGGCTTGTGTTTAAAAAGCCTGGCCCGCCCCGTCGAACAACCTGCCAACCCGGTTTCGGCCCCGCCAACTTGCACTGCGATGCACGCCTTGCCAATTTATTCACACCCGGCGATTCGAGCCCTGCTGCCACAGGCAGGGTCAGCGAGTGCTCACTGCAGCGTTTAATAACCACCACTTAAACCGGGCGATGATGAAATTCCGGTTACTAACACATTCTTGGGATAGATCTGTGAATAAGTTTTGAGTATCCCGCCGGAACCGCATGGTTACTGGCCCCGGAAAAAACGTGTGAAAAAACAACGATTTGCGAGAGACGGCCAGCATGCTGGTGGTGGGACCTACTACACCAGCAACCGAATGCTACCCGGGATCACTAAAAGAACTTCCATGCTGGCCAGGGGCAACTGCCACCCCGTCGATAAAACAGACAAAACCCGGCCTGCTTGTGGACATTGCAGTAAAGTTATCCAGAAACCAAGTGCTGGCAAACCGGTTGTGAGGGTAAAGCTCTGCAGTTATCCCCGCTTCAGTTTTCCAATAAAGCCTTCCGGAAAAGTTAACAACAGTGGTTGATAACAACCGGAAGCAATGATGTGGCGCGGGCTAGGGCGTTTTATTAACAGTTGTTTTTGTAAGTAAAAACGGACTGAAGAAAGTTATCCTTTAACTTTTCCCCAAGGTGTTATCGGCAATTTGTTGATAACAGTAGTGGGGATAAACCAGCGGAGTAATTTTCAGCCAGTGTGGTGGGGATAATTTTACGGTGGGATAACAACTGGAAAATTCGGGGAATGTTCGCAGGCCGCCGGGGCGGCCTGCGTTCTTCGCGATCTTTTAGAATTACCGGGTTACTATTCTCTGACTAGTTAACCCGGGTAAGGCCGGTTATTCAGCGGCAGCGTCTGTCTCGGCCTCTTCAGCTTCTGTTTCCACCTCATACGGCATCTGCTCCGCATAAACATCCCAGTTATCCACCAGGGTGTTCACCACGCGGCTGCCCACGCGGTAGGCGCTTTCCAGTGCGATGGCCAGGCCGGCGTAGTCTTCGCCCTCGCTCAGCAGGCTCTCGGCGGCGGTCATGCCCGGGTGCGGTACGGTGAAGTTGCTGGCGGTGCGCAGGACCATCAGCCGGTCGTAGTCGGCCTTGCCGGCGCGGTCCAGGTAGAACAGGCTCTGGGCGGTGCCGGTGTCTTCCATGGCGGAGGAGACGAAACTGCCCTGCCCCTCGGTCCAGTAGTCCACCCACTTGTTTGCCCACTGGTTCAGGTGCTCGCCGTGCCAGAAGGTCATGCCGGCCAGGTTGTCCCCTTTCATGACGAACGGCTTGCGCTGGGCATTGGGGTACCCTTCCAGGTGCTCGCGGTTCTCGGCGATGGTGGGATCGTCGCTCAGCTCCGTGTCCCTGGTCAGCTGGTAGGCCCACTCGGTGAGATCACCGTTGATCTGGAATACCTCGCCCTGGTTGGGCGGGCGCTTTTCCGGGTAGGGGCCCTTGCTGAACAGCGGGAAGATGCCGGTGCTCCAGTCTTCGGGGATTTCGCGGCTGTCGATCTCGTGCATCAGGTCGCCGTCCACCAGCCACTCGGCCCAGGCGGCGGAGCCGATGGAACCGTCGGCCGGGTCGAAGCCGGAAATGCCGGCCACCAGCCAGTAGGCCTTGCTGAGGTCGAAGCGCGGGTCCAGGCCCAGCGCCATTACCGCCGACGCGGACTTGTTGGTGCCCATGCCGGTCACCATACCCAGGACGCCGGTTTCCGGGTTCAGGTACAGGTCGTGGTGTGACTGCGGGAAGGGAAAGCGCTGGGTCAGCTGCTGGCGTTCTTTCCACAGCTGGAACTCACCGGCGGTATCGCCCTGGTCCTCGCCAATCTCGAACATATTGATCACCACCACCCTGACCGGGATGGGTTCCTGCGCGCTGGCATTAGCGGCGGCCCCGGTATCGCGCTGTTCACAGGCGGCCAGGAACAGCAGGCCCAGCAGCAGCGGGATCAGTACCAGGGGTGAGCGGATCGCCGCGTGGGCGAGGCGGGCCGGGGAAAAGTTTTTCGACATCTTTTTCTCTTCTCGTTGTTGCAGTCCATCGTCAGGATGCATAGGGGGCTCTCGGTTCAGCAGTTCAATTGGCGGCGGTGACCGGTGTGGTGAACTCGCACAGGCCGTAGTGTTTGCAGGTAAAGCTGTGGCTGCGGGGAACCACATCACCGAGCACTGCGGTACCGCGATGCTCGAGGCGCTTGCGGAAGGCATCGACGCGCAGCTCGTAATCGTGCAGCAGCCGGTCCCGGGTCTCTTTGTCGACAAAGGCATGCTTGAGCGAGTTGCGACCCAGTGACACCAGCTCTTCCCAGGACAGGTTGAACTCCTTGACCGCGACAAAGTATTCATCGGTCATGTTGGAATCCCACATGCCGCGGTCATCGGTGGACAGGGCGACCGGGATACCGGTGCGCAGGTACTCGGGGAACGGGTGCTGGCTGTAGTCGTCCACGTATTCCAGCAGCAGGTTGCTGATCAGGTTGATTTCCACCAGCTGGTTGCTGTTGCGCATCAGCAGCATGGTGTCCGGGTCGCTGATCAGGTTGACGCCGTGACCGATGCGGCTGGCGCCCAGCAACAGGGTATCGCGCACATGCTGGTTGGGTTCGTCCACCTCGCCGGCGTGGATGGCCAGCGGGATTGCGGGAATCTCGCGGCGCATCTTGCGCAGGGTGGGCAGGAAGCGCAGCGGGTGCCCCTTGTCGTTGTCCTCGCGGCCGACAAAGTTGATGCCCACGAACAGGTCGCGGTGGCGGTCGACGAATTTGTAGATCCACTCCAGGTCCTGCTCGGCGTTGTCGGTAAAGCGCAGCAGGTAGTACTGCATGCGTACCGTGACGTCCGTGGCGCGGGCATCCGGCTCAGCCAGGCGCGCGCGGAAGATATCCGCCACGGCGTCGGGGGCATAGTCGCTGCCATCGGGCTTCAGGTAGTAGCGCGTGCCTTCCATGGTCTCCAGGTAGCTGAGCCCCTCGCGGGCGAAGGCCTGCATGTTGCGCACCAGCATCTCGGCGTTGATATGCGGGTTGCGGCCCAGCTCATTGAGGCGCTGCCAGTGGGTCTGGAAGAATTCCTCGCGGCCCTCGTGCGCCTTGTCCAGGCGGATGCTGTCCAGCCAGGCGGCCTTCTCTTTCGGATCCAGTGCCTCGAGTTTCTTGTACTCGCCCTTTTCGCACTCGGACAGCTGCTGGTAGCTGGATTCCTGCAGGTTGCGGAAGTACAGCAGGTAGGGCGCCATGCCGAACATGTTGCTGCCGTAGCCGGCGCAGTTATCGATGCGCACCCGGGTGTAGTACTGGTAGCCACCGTTCAGCTTCTGGTCGGTGGCCAGGTCATACCACCACTCACTGAAGTTGGAACCGGTGAGGTGGTTGTGCAGGTCGCCGCCCTTGGGCAGCGCATACAGGAAGCGATAAAGATCGGCGTCGCTGGCTTCTGCCTTGAACTCCTCGAACCACTGGCCATCGCTGGCGCTGGCCGCCGTTGCGACTAGTGCCAGTAACAGGCCCGCCACCCGCGAACAGAGGGTGTGACTGCGGCTGCTCTTCAGGCTGGTCATGGGTATCTCTCTTATCTGCCTATGTAGGCGCGCAAGTTACAGGTCCGCTACCCGCTTTCATAGGGGCCACGATGACTGCACAGGCACGGTCATTGTGGCCCCTGGCGCAATATCCGGGTTAGAAGTTTTTATTAAACTCCACGCCCAGGATACGCGGGTCGTTGACGAAGCCGGTCAGGTTATTGAAGTCGATCTGTCCCTTGATGTTCTCCTCGTCGGTGATGTTGCGGCCGAAGAAGGCCACTTCATAGTCGCCGGCAAAGCTGGTGTAGCCAACGCGCAGGCCGCCCTCGAACTGGCCGTCGATGGTGTATTCCTTCGCCTCGTACAGCGCCAGGCTGGTCTCCCCCTGGTAGGCCCAGTCGGTGTAAAAGAACACTTCGCCGGTGGTGCCCACGGGCTGGCTGTAGCGCAGGGTGAAGTTGTAGATGGTTTCCGGCGCGGACTGGAACGGGTTGCCGTCGATCAGCGCCAGGCCGTCGGCGGTCAGCGGGTCGGTGACAGTGCACTGGCCGGAACCGCAGGGCGCGGTGGTAAGCCCGGCATCCTGGATTTCGGTATCGGCGAAACCGGCACCGGCGGTGACCAGCAGGTTGTCGGTGGCCACCCACTCCAGGTCCACCTCAAAGCCCTGGCCCACACCTTTGTCGGCGTTCAGCAGGCGGTTGAAGTTGCCACCACCACCGACGGCGGTCAGCTGGATGTCGTCGATCTGGTAGTAGAACACCGAACTGTTCAGGCGCAGGGTGTTTTCCAGCAGGTCGGCCTTGTAGCCCACCTCGAACGAGGTGATGGTCTCGGAGTCCGCCACCGAGGGGCTGCCCTCGAAGGCCACGTCGCGGGCCTGGATCGACTGCGCGCGGAAGCCTTCCGCCAGGCGCACATACAGGCTGGAGAAGTCATCCAGCTGGTAGTTGAGGCTGCTCTCCCAGCTCAGCTGGTTGTCATCGATACTGACAGGCTCGTAGTCCTGCACGGCGGCGGCGCCGATCAGCAGGGCGAAGCCGTCCACGTTCTGCTGCCCAACCACCAGGGTCTTCTCGTCGTAGGTGTAGCGCAGGCCCAGGGTACCGGTGAGTGCCGGGGTGAAGTCGTAGGAGGTCTGGCCGAACAGCGACCAGGACTCGTTGCCGTGGCTGACGGTGGTGGCCCCGAAGAAACCATCGATACTGGTGACGTCCAGCTCGGAATCAAAATAGAAGCCACCGGCCTGCCACTGCAGCGGGCTGGCGGTATTGCTGGCCAGGCGCACTTCCTGGGTCAGCTGGGAGACATCGGCCTGGTCCTCGGTGACCGCATCGAAGGGAATAAAGCCGGGGCCGTCGCCGGCCACACCGCCGTCGATATCGCCCTTGCTGAGGCCGTCGGCGCCCTCGTAGGCGGAGATACTGGTGAGGATCACGTCGCCCAGGTCCCACTCCAGTTTCAGGGAGGAGCCGGCGCTCTCGTATTGCTGCGGGTTGTTGTCGCCCTGGTTGTAGTAGACGGAATCGCGGTCGAAGTTATCGCTCAGCTTGCCTTCGGCACCCGGCTCGAGGATATTGGCGCGGAAGATGCTGGCGGTGCCGTCCAGGTCACGCTGGTGCACATTCAGCAGCGCGGAGAAATCATCGGTGGGGGTCCACAGCAGCTGGGCGCGGCCGGCCAGCTCGGTGAAGCCGCCCATGGCCTCCTCCTCGCCGGTGCCGCTGGGGCCACCTGAATAGGTATTGTCGATCCAGTCGCCGCGCTCCTGGCGCAGGAACGACACCCGTGCCGCCAGCTTGTCGTCCACCAGGCTGCCACCCACGGCGCCTTCTATATTCGCAGTACCCAGCCCACCGGCGGCTACCTTCGTATATCCCCCGGTCTCCCAGGTGGGCTTGCGGCTGTCGAACTTGACGATACCGGCGGTGGTGTTGCGCCCGAACAGGGTGCCCTGCGGGCCGCGCACCACTTCCACCTGCTCCACGTCGAAGATGGGGAAGCTCTTCAGCACCACGTTTTCCTGCACCACCTCGTCGAAGATGATGGATACCGGCTGCGAGGCGGCCAGGTCGAAGTCGGAGTTACCCAGGCCGCGGATATAGAAGCGCGGTGCGGCGCGGCCGTTGGAGGATTCCGCGTACAGGTTGGGCACCCGCGCCGCCAGCGCGAGGATATCGTCGCCGGCGGAGAAGATGCTGTCGAAACGCTCCCCGGACAGCGCCGCCACGGAGATGGGCACGTCCTGCAGGCTCTCCGCGCGCTTCTGCGCAGTCACCGTGACCTCTTCCAGGCGCTTGCCTTCAGTGTCCTGGGCGAACGCTGCCGGAACCGTGGCCGCAATGGCACTCGCGAGTAGGGTCGGGGTAATTACTCTGCTCATTTATCTTTTTCCTTGAAGCAGCCAGCGGCCGTTCCCGTAGGGACGGCCGCTGGCCATGGGTTCTCGTGGTTGGGGTAGCGTGTCCCGCGCTGCTCTTGCGGCAGCCTGGCTGTGGGCGCGGGCCGGGAGCCGCGCTGCCGGGCCCCACAGGGTGACCGGCCACAAATAGGAAACACGATTGAATTCACATAATTTTTATACCGACGTGCAATGAGCAACCGGCGTGCCAACTGGCTGGAAAATCGCAAGGGAACTGCCTGCAAGTCGATGGTGACCAGATCAGTATGCCTGTTATCAGGCTTCACTCTTATCGTTCCGGCAAAGCAGGCTGATCACGCCCGGCCACTATGCACCATAAAAGCTCATCGCGCTGGGCACGGTGATAAAACTGCACCTTTACAGGGCATGGCGCGCCGAACCACATTGGCTCCCGCATGCACAGCGCCTACAATCCCTCACTGCCCCTGTGGCTATTCGATGACGGGGACTGGACACGCGAAATTCCACCAGGCCGGTTTGCCGGCCCTTTTCCGGGAAGCTTCCATGAATACGGACACTCTGACTTTACCCGAGGTAGATGAAACCCGGCAGCGGGAGATGCTGCAGGCCCTCCTGGAGCAGCAGCGCAACGCCTACCTGCAGGAGCCGGCGCCGGATTACGACTCTCGTGTCAGCGACCTGAAGACCCTGGCGCGGATGCTGCGGGACCACCAGGACGCAATCGTGCAGGCCATCAGCGACGACTATGGCAATCGCTCCGGTGTGGAAAGCCTCTTCTGTGAGGTTTACGTGGCCCTCGACGGCATCAAGGACGCCATCAAGAACCTGAAGAAGTGGATGAAGCCCCAGCGCCGCCACACCCCCATGCTCAATTACCCGCTGTCGAAAAACCGGGTGATCCCGCAGCCGCTGGGCGTGGTGGGTGTCATTGTGCCGTGGAACTTCCCGGTGAACCTGGCCTTCGCCCCGCTCACCAGTATCTTTGCCGCGGGTAACCGTGCCATGGTGAAGATGTCTTACAACTCCTGCAAACTGGCGGCGCTGTTGGAGCGGATCAGCGGTGATTACTTCCCGCCGGAAAAACTCACGTTCATTGCCGATGATGACGGCAGCCTGGGCCCTATTTTCTCCACCCTGAAATTCGACCACCTGTTGTTTACCGGCTCCACGGCCACTGGTCGCGCGGTCATGCGCTCGGCCGCTGACAACCTGACGCCGGTAACCCTGGAACTGGGCGGCAAGTCGCCGGCGATCATCGGCCCGGACTTTTCCCTGAATACCGCCGCCGAGCGGATCATGTTCTGGAAGCTGCTGAACGCCGGCCAGATCTGCACCACGGTTGATTACCTGTTTGTACCCGAAAATTCGCGCGACAGTTTTGTAAACAAGGCCAGGCTGCTGGTGCAGAAACGGTACCCGGACCTGCAGAGCGAGGATTACACTTCGGTCATCGACGACAACGCCTACCGCCGTCTCTGGGCAACGCTGGATGACGCCGTGCAAAAAGGGGCAACGGCCATCGACCTTTCCAACGGGCAGGGCCGCCGCGATGATCCACTGCGCAAGTTTCCGCCGCACCTGCTGCTGGATGTCACCGACGATATGGAAGTGATGCAGCGTGAGATCTTCGGCCCACTGCTGCCGATCAAGACTTACCGGGACCGCGAGGAGGTGGCGCGCTACATCAACGCGCGGCCGCGGCCGCTGGCCCTGTACCCCTTCACCGACGACAGGTCGCTGACAGACTACTATGTCGAGCGGGTGATTTCCGGCGGCGTCACGGTGAATAATTGCATCCTGCATGTGGCCCAGCACGATATCCCGTTCGGCGGCGTCGGCGACAGCGGCATGGGGCACTACCACGGCTACGAGGGCTTTATCGCCTTCTCCAAACTGCGCCCGGTGTTTTACCAGGGGCCGCTGGATCCGCTGAAGATGCTGATGCCGCCCTACGGCAAGACGGCCCGGAAGATTCTTGATGTGATGATCAAAATGACGCGGTAGCCTACCCCCAAAGAATAGAGCCGTCGCCAAACAAAAAAGGCCACCCCGCGGGGTGGCCTTTTTTATCCGGTGAAGCGAGGCTGTTACACCTGCTCCACCGTCTGCTCGATGCGACCGAAGATGGACTGGCCCTTGTCGTCCAGCATCTCGATGGCAATCCTGTCCCCGAAGCCCATAAAGGAGGTGCTGGGCTTGCCGTCCTGGATCGTCTCGATCATGCGGATCTCGGCGATACAGCTGTAGCCAACACCACCCTCTTTGACCGGCTTGCCGGGGCCGCCGTCCAGCTTGTTGGACACGGTACCGGAACCGATGATGGTGCCGGCGCCCAGCGGGCGGGTCTTGGCGGCGTGGGCGATCAGCTGGCCGAAGTGGAAGGTCATGTCCACGCCGGCATTCGGCTCACCAAACTTGCTGCCGTTCAGTTCGGATACCAGCGGCAGGTGCAGCTTGCCCTCTTTCCAGCTGTCACCCAGCTGGTCCGGGGTGACGCACACCGGCGAGAAGGCGCTGGACGGCTTGGACTGGTAGAAGCCGAAACCCTTGCCCAGTTCGTTCGGGATCAGGCCGCGCAGGGAAACGTCGTTCACCAGCATTACCAGCTTGATGTGCTTGAGTGCATCCTCGGGGGAAACACCCATGGGCACGTCGTCGGTGATGACGGCGATCTCGGCCTCGAAGTCGATGCCGAAGCCCTCGCTCTGCGGCATTTTCACCGGCTCACGGGGAGCCAGGAAAGTGTCGGAACCGCCCTGGTACATCAGCGGGTCGGTCCAGAAGCTCTCGGGCATTTCCGCACCGCGGGCCTTGCGTACCAGCTCCACGTGATTGACGTAGGCGCTGCCATCGGCCCAGTGGTAGGCGCGCGGCAGCGGTGAGTGGCACTGGGCCTGGTCGAAGGCCTCGCCGGCCACTTCGCCGCTTTCCAGTTGCGCGTGCAGTTTTTCCAGCTTGCCGGAAACCTGCTCCCAGTTGTCCAGTGCGGCCTGCAGGGTCGGTGCAATATCACCGGCCGGCGCCATGCGGGACAGGTCTTCGGAGACCACGACCAACTTGCCGTCGCGGCCGGATTTAAGGCTGGCTAACTTCACTGTGCCTCCCCTTTTGTATTCGGATTGAATTCGCCCTCACCGTGCATCCAGGCGGCGTGCCGCGGTGCCTTCTTGGTGCGGGACCACTCTTCGAGCATGTCTTCCGCTACCCGCTTCAGCTCCTCGTGCATGCCCGGCTCGGCGGTGTTGGCGGCGAGCTCGATACGGTGCCCGTTCGGGTCGAAGAAGTAAATGGACTTGAAGATGGTGTGGTCGGTGGGCCCGAGCACATCGATTCCCGCATCCTCGAGCTTCTGCTTCATGGCCAGCAGCTCGTCCATGCTCTCCACTTCCAGCGCAATATGCTGCACCCACATAGGGGTGTTCTGGTCGCGGCCCATATCCGGGGAGTTGGGCAGCTCAAAGAACGCCAGGACGTTGCCCTGCCCCGCATCCATGAAGATGTGCATGTACGGGTCAGGTTCCCCGGTGGAGGGAACCTTGTCTTCGGCGATGGCCAGCTGGAAGTCCATGCCCAGGAGATCGCGGTAAAACTCCACGGTCTCCTTGGCGTCGCGACAGCGGTAGGCCACGTGGTGAATACGCTTGATGCCCATTTAGGCCTCCGGCTTGTCTTCTTTCTTGTCACCGATCACGCCGCGCTTGAGCTGGTCGCGCTCGATGGACTCGAACAGTGCCTTGAAGTTGCCCTCGCCGAAGCCTTCGTCTTCCTTGCGCTGGATAAACTCGAAGAACACCGGGCCGAGCATATTGGCGGAGAAGATCTGCAGTAGCAGGCGCGGCTGGCCGCCCTCGGTGGTACCGTCCAGCAGCAGGCCGCGGGCCTTCAGCTCTTCGGTCGGCTCGCCGTGGCCCGGCAGGCGCTCTTCCAGCATGTCGTAGTAGGTTTCCGGGGGCGGGGTCATGAATTCCATGCCCTGCTCTTTCAGGCGGTCCCAGCACTTGATCAGGTCGTCACAGGCAAAGGCGATATGCTGGATGCCCTCGCCGTTGTACTTCATCAGGAACTCTTCGATCTGGCCGCCGCCACCGGCTGCCTCTTCGTTCAGCGGGATGCGGATCTTGCCGTCCGGCGCAGTCATGGCCTTGGACAGCAGGCCGGTGTACTCGCCCTTGATGTCGAAGTAGCGGATCTCGCGGAAGTTGAACAGGTCTTCGTAGTACTTGGCCCAGTAGTCCATGCGGCCGCGATAGACGTTGTGGGTCAGGTGGTCCAGGGTATGGAAGCCGCAGCCTTCCGGATGCTTGTCGACGCCTTCCAGCCAGTGGAAGTCGATGTCGTAAATGGACTCGCCTTCCTTGTAACGGTCGATCAGGTACAGGGTGGCGCCACCGATACCCTTGATGGCCGGCAGGCGCAGTTCCATCGGGCCGGTTTCCACTTCCACCGGCTGGGCGCCCTTCTTGATCGCCTCGTTGTAGGCGAAGGTGGCGTCCTTCACGCGGAAGGCCAGGCCACAGGCGGACGGGCCGTGCTCGCGGGCGTAGTAGTCGGCGTGGCTGCCCGGCTCGTAGTTGGTAATAAAGTTGATGTCACCCTGGCGCCACAGCTCGACGTCCTTGGTGCGGTGGCGGGCCACCTTGGAGAAGCCCATGGCCGTAAATACGGTTTCGAGGATGCCTTTCTCCGGCGCGGTAAATTCGACAAACTCAAAGCCGTCGAGGCCCATCGGGTTTTCAAACAAATCGGCCATGTGTTCCTCCGTTATCTCTCACTTTATGTGCCGCCATGCGGGTGTGGCGGCGGACTGATTAGTTTCAGGTGCAACGAACTTAGTTGCATGTGTAACTAATGTCAAGCGGCGCCCCCTGCGCCGTCGCGACGCGGGCTTGAACTTCAGTCAAATTGCCCGCTATAGCCTGCATCTTCACCGTTTATGCCCACATTTTCGGAGAAAATGGGGCGCGCAGCCCAATCGTACGCTCCTGCCGGGCTGCCCTATTTCTAGTGTCGCCGGGCGCGCACCGGCAGGACGTACGGGACAGCCTGCCCCGAACTGGGGGCCCGGACCTGCGCGGCGCGACCTGCGCGGCCCGACCTGCGCGGCCCGACCTGCGCGGCCCGACCTGCGCGGCGCGACCCAAACTGACCAGCGCCCGTTGGCAGTTGCGGCTAGAATCGCCCCAATCAGTCATAACCCACCATCCGCTGCGGGTGGTGACCGGGAGAGCACAACAATAATGAACGTGAAAAAAATCAGCCTGATCCTGCTGGGGGGTGTTGCGGCCCTGCTGCTGGTGGCCGCACTGCTGGCGCCACGCCTGCTGGGTTTCTCGGTCGCGCAGCTGGATGACGCCGTGCGCGTCGCCACGGGCATGGGGGCCAAGCTGGCCTGCTCGGGCCGGTTTATCTCCGGTTTCGAGCCCTCGCGGATTGTCGAGGACCTGGCCTCCTACTCCCCGGCCAACCGCCTGCTGGAGCTGGAATACGGCGACGACCGCGTGAGCGCCACCCTGCTGGGCATGGGACGCACCAGCGCCATCTATCGCGAGGGGCTGGGCTGCACGCTGGATATCGGTGACACGGGGCCGCTCGATCGCGTGCGGGTAACGCCGGTGGAAACCAATGGCGAGGAATGGCCGCTGGGCTCTTCGGTCTCCTCCATCGATCCGGTCCTGCAGGAGCGGGTGGAGGCCATGCTGGCAGCGGACAACCGGGCCGGGCTGCAGACGCGCGCATTGCTGGTGGTCCAGGGCGGCAGGCTGGTGGCGGAGGCCTACGGCCCGGGCATCGATGCACAGACGCCGCTGCTGGGCTGGTCCATGGGCAAGAGCCTCACCGCGATCATGCTGGGCCGGCTGGAGCACCTGGGGCTGGCGGATACCACTGCGACGCCGGTATTCAGCCAGTGGCAGGACGACGAACGGGCCGGGATTACAATGGAGGATCTGTTGCAGATGAGCTCGGGCCTGGCTTTCGACGAGACCTACGCACCGGGCAGCGATGCCACCGAGATGCTGTTCAATGCGCACAGCGCCTCTGACCTGCCCCTGGCCAGCCCGGCGGCGCTCGACCCCGGCAGCCACTTTTCCTACTCCTCCGGCACCACCAACCTGATTGCCCGCTGGATGCACGACCGGCTCGGCGGTGCGCAGGCGAACCTCGACTTTTTCCGCAATGAAATCCTGCAGCCGCTGGGCATGGCACATACGGTGTTCGAAATGGATCCGAGCGGCGTGTTTGTGGGCAGCTCCTATATCTACGCCTCGGCAAGGGACTGGGCGCGCCTGGGCCAGCTGATGCTGAATCGGGGCGAGCTGAACGGCCAGCGGCTGCTCAGCGAGGATTGGGTCGCGCGCGCGGCAACCCCGAACGGCAGTGACAACGAACCGCGCTACGGTTACCAATTCTGGCTCAACCGCGGCGGCGCCTCACCGCGCTACCCGCAACTGCCGGAAGACGTGTTCCTGATGCAGGGCAACCGCCGGCAGCGGGTGATGATCTCCCCGTCCACCGATACGGTGGTGGTGCGGCTGGGCTGGTCGGCGAGCCGCTATCCCACCGGCGAGAATTTCGCCCGCTTGCTGCCGGGCAGCTGATTTCCCGCCCGGGAATCTCAGGCGGTCACAAGATGTGGCTGGCCGGGGAGTGGCCCCGGCGGTACGGGCCGTGACTGGGACAGGCCGCCGGAGAGGATCCTGGCCGGGTTGTCGCGCACCAGCATGCGTGCATGTTCCGCACCCACCAGTTTCTCCGCGGCCGCCCTGCCCTCCTGCAGCAGCGGCGGTCGGCGCACGCGGTGATGCGCATCGGTTGCCAGCACGGTGACCAGCCCCCGCTTTACCAGCTGGCGGGCGCGGCGCTCGGGGCGATCGCCGAAACGCCCACACAGTGCGCCGGCGGTCACCTGCAGCAGGCATCCGGCCTCGAGTAGCGGGTCCAGCTTGTCCAGGCTGCGGAGAATATCCCGATTCCGCTCCGGGTGCGCAATCAACGGGCGTATGCCGCGGCTGCGCAACCAATACACCAGGGCGGTGGTTCCCGGGGGAATATGGCTGTGGGGCATCTCCAGCAGCAGTACCCGTTCGCCATCCCAGCGGCCCAGGTAGGGCACCTGACGAGCACGCACCTGTGCCGGCAGTTCATCGGTCAGGCGTACCTCCGCCGCCAGGCCCAGCCGCAGCGGGATGCCGGCATGGCGCACGGCGGCGCTGAACCGGCGAAACACGGCGGTAAGTGCGTGGATGTCAGAGTCGTAGCGGCCGGGGTGAATATGGGGGGTCAGCATCGCAAAACCGATACCGTCGTCCACGGCGTCCCGGGCCAGCGCGAGCCCCTCGAGCATGGTCCTGGCCCCGTCATCCACACCGGGCAGGAAGTGGCAGTGCAGGTCGATCAGCGCCGCATTCATGTGGCCGCAGCCCCCTGCGCGGCACCATAATAGCCGCCGTAATATCCCTCGTCGTAACCGGCCAGCTTGCGGGTATCCACCTGGTTGAGCACTACACCGTCGACCACCAATCCCAGTGAGCGCATTTTGTCCAGGCCCCGACGCACTACCCGCGCGTGGGTCGCGTCTGCCTTGACCACGTACAGCAGCGAATCCGCGAGCTTTGAAACCACCAGCGGGTCGCTCACCGCCATCACTGGCGGGGTATCCAGGATAACCCGGTCATAGCGATTGGCCAGTTCCGCCAGCATGGCACTGAACTGGCGGGAACCCAGTATGCGCAGTGGGTCGCCGGGAAGCTTGCCGGCACCGATGATATCCAGGCCGGTATCCGCATCGTGGGAGATACATTCCTCCAGGGAAAAACTGCCGCTGAGGATGTCTGCCAGGCCGGGCTTGCTCGGGGGCAGGCCGAGATGCGCCGACAGGGATGCGCAGCGGAGGTCGGTGTCGATCAGCACCACGCGCTCCACCTGGCTCAGGGCAAAGGCCAGGTTTTCGGCCACTGTGCTCTTGCCCTCGGCCGGGGCGGAAGAGGTAATACTGACAATTTTCGCCGGTAGCGATTCCCGCCCCAACAGCAAGCCCGTACGCAGGGTGCGGACTGCCTCGGTGTACTCTCTCTGCTGCGGATCGAAAAACAGTTTCGGCGGCAGGCCTCCCTTGCCCTGCGGTTTTACCAGCGGCAGCTGGCCGATCAGGGTCTGCCCCAGTTTCTGTTCCACGTCGTCCGCGGAACGGATTCCCGCGCGGAAGAAGTCCAGTGCCAGGATCGCGACGGCAGCAAAACCGCCACTCAGGACAAACGCCGCCAGCACGATCAGGCGCTTCTTGGATTTTACCGGGTACTCCGGCGGTATCGCCGGTTCCACCAGCTGCGCTGCCGGTGATTCGAAGCCGGTGGCCTCACTGGCCTCGCGGAAACGGGTAAGGAAGGTGTTGTAAAGCTGCCGGTTGACCTCGACATCGCGCTTTAGCTCGTCGTACTTGATCTCCTTATCGGCAACACTCTGGATATCCACCTTGTTTGCAGACAGTGCGCTCTCGAGTTCTGCCACCTTGCGCTGCGCCACGCGGTAATCACCCTCGATGCTCTGCACCAGGTTGGCCACTTCCTGGCGCAGTTGCGCCCGGGCGGAGTCCAGCTCATCCCGCGCGGCGATCATGCGGGGGTGCTTGGGGCCATAGCGCTGCGCCAGTTCGGAAACGCCCAGGGCCGCGGAGATCTCCACGCTTTTTACATTCTGGATCAGCGGGTGATTCATGACTTCCGGCAGGTTTTTCAGCGCCTCGAAATCCCCGCTGTGTGCACGGATATTGCGATAGATACCGCCCAGGCGCTTGGCCTCACGGCGCGCCTCCAGCAGCTGGTTCAGGTTGTCATTGAGTTCCTGTTCGGCCAGGCCACGCACACCCTGCACGTCTACCAGGCCTTCCTGGCGCTGGAATGCCTGCAGCCGGCGTTCCGATTCCTCGAGTTTTTCCCGTAGCCCCGCAAGGCGCTCGTTGAGCCAGCTGGTAGCACGCTGGGTGACATCCAGTTTCGCTTCCATCTGCCGCTCCACGTAGGCATTGGCCACCGCATTGGGCACTGCGGCCGCCAGCTGCGGTGAAACCGCCTGGTAACCGAGCTCAACCAGCTGGGTGTTGCGAATCGGGCGAACGGTAAGGCCCGCCTGTACTACCCGGACCAGCCTGCTGCGCTGCTCAGCCGGGTCCAGCTCCTCCTCATCAGCCGATTCATCACCAAACAAACCGGGCAGCAGCCGCTCCAGTGGACCCGGCTTCTTTTCCTCGTCAGTAAATGCCCGGTAATTGACCAGGTCGAGATCCTCCACAACCCGCTCGGCGATGCCCCGGGAGCGCAGGATTTCCGCCTGGGTCAGGAAAAACTCCCGGCGCTGGGTACCGAAATCGTAAATATCCCGGATTGAGACCAGGTTAGCCTGGTTGGGGTCGAACATGAGTCGCGCTGTCGCCTCATAGCGCACCGGCATCTTCCATGCAAAATAGAAGGCCACCGCGGTCACCGGAATCACCACCAGGGCAATTTTCCACCAGCTGCGCAGGAGCAACAGGACGTAATAGAGGATGTCGATTGATCCCGACTGTCCGGATTCCGGGTTCATATTGGCTGCTGTCATATTCAGAACAATCCCTGCTCGACGGTAACCACATCGCCGGGCCGTAACTGCGTGTTCAGGCTGGCCTCGATCCGCTGATCACTGCCCGCGCTTTCCCGCACGATATAAATTCTCCGTTCCGAGGCGCGCTCGGTGAGCCCCTGGGCCAGGGCTGCCGCCTTGCCCACCGTAAGGCCCGGCTGGTAGGGGTAGCCGCCGGGTACCTGGACCTCCCCATAAATATAGAAGGGGCGGTACTCCACAATGGCGACGCTGATGCTGGGGTTGATCAGGTAGTCGCCCTTGAGGCCGTCCAGCAGGATCTTCTCCACTTCCTTGACCGAACGGCCGCCGATAAGGATTTCACCCAGGAACGGGTAGTTCACTACCCCGCTGTCATTCAGGAGAATCTCCATACTCAGGTCGTTTTCCCCGTAAACGGAAACCTGGATACGGTCGCCCGGGCCCAGCCGATACTTGTCCGGATCCGTCCCGGGCTGCGCCAGTGCTTGACTGGCCAATGCGCACCCGGCCAGCAGCGCCAGCCACAGTACGACGACCAATGGCCGCAAACGTCTACTCATCATCACTTCCATATTTTCGCTTGAAACCCGGAGGCCGCATTTCCTGTTACCGGGATCAGATTTCCACTGTGCAGGTGAGTGCCAGCTGGTTCCTGTCGATGCCCTCGAGGCCATTACCCGGCTGTCGCCGGACGCTGCTGGCAGCGATGCCGACAACCAGATGGCGATTCACATCCAGGTCCAGCCTGAGCCCGTAGCGACGACTGTCCACCGTGTCGCTGCCGGTGCCGCCCCGGGGCGCCTGTGAAGAGGTGCCGTAGGCGAGCGAGCTGCTCAATCGATCTGACCACTGGTGCCCCCACGACAGGGTATGGGAGCGCACTTCAAGAAAATCTGCGCGGGCAAAATCCTGGGTTTCCTGCGGCACCTGTGCAGTGGTGTAGGAGAAGGTGCTGTAGGACCGGGGCCGCCAGGTCAGGCCCGCACGCCAGAGGTCACCGCTATAGTCAGAGCGCCGTACATCGTCGAAGTCTTTCTCAACCTCACCGACACGCACATCCAGGGAGGTCCTGCTGGACCGGAAAACCAAACCCACCACATGCTCGTCCTGGTGATTGCTTTGCAGGGGAATTGCCTCGGGCACCAGGTCGTATTCCTGCTCGGTCCGCGCGGCACCGACCACCAGGCGCGCCGATGTTGAAATAGCGAGCCCCAGCTCGAGGCCGGCACGCTTTCCTTTTCTATCCCTCAGGTCCTGGGAAAAATCCTCATCCACAACCCCCAGGGCCAGCGCCGCGCCGAGGCGGTGGTCATTGCCACCCAGCTCCAGCCTTCCCCTGACGGATTCACGCTGGTTGCGTCCCGGCTCCAGCAGCGGTACCGCCCCGGGCTCTAAATCATCCGAGAACAGGGCATCGATTCCGAGATCCTCGTGCAGGTCGCTGTAATCGAACCTGATCGAGGTACGGAATATCGAAGCCGGCTGCCACTGCAGGTCGCCAGAGGCCACATGGTCCAGGTAGCCTTCAGTATCTGGCGTCGCGTACTCACCCGCACGCGCTTCATAGAAAAGCCCATAACCCAGCGCCGACGACTCTCTTGAGAGTTGTGCGTACGGAGCGCCTACGGTGCGGATACTTTCCACCGGGTCCTCTGCCAGGCCAAACTGGTTATCGTCATAGATCACCTGTCCACGCATACCGGCAGTCAGGGTTGTGCCGCCACCCAGGTTGATGGCCGCAAAGCCCGTCTCACTTGCCAATGCCACAGCCACCGCTAATGGTGCCAGCGCCATTTTTCCTTTCACCGAGCTCATATTTACAGTCTTCCTTTCAAGCCCATTGTGATTCCATTCGATGCCGGGAAGCTTGCCGGTGCATTCCTAGTAGGCGTTCTTGCCGCCGAAGCCCTTGAATATCGTCATCAGGACGATGCGCAGGTCCAGCAGCAGCGACCACCTGCGGATGTAATCCAGGTCGTGCTCGATACGCTTGCTCATCTTGTCCACCGTATCGGTCTCACCGCGCCACCCGTTGACCTGGGCCCAACCGGTAATCCCCGGCTTCACCTTGTGTCGCAACATGTAACCGCTGACCAGGCCACGATATTGCTCGTTGTGCGCAACCGCGTGGGGTCTCGGGCCAACAATTGACATCTGCCCCTGCAGCACGTTGAAGAACTGGGGCAGTTCATCGAGGGAGGTACGACGCAGGAAGCGACCGACCGGTGTCACACGGCTGTCATTCTGGGTAGCCTGGACTACCCTGGCGCCATCATCCTGGACTGTCATGGTGCGAAACTTCCAGACAATTATTGTCCTGCCATCCAGCCCATAGCGGCGTTGCCTGAATATTACCGGACCCGGTGATGTGAGCTTTACGGCAATGGCCACAGCCAGCAAAACCGGGGAAACCAGCACCAGGATGGCAGAGGCCAACAACAGGTCCTCAAGACGCTTGATCCAGCCATTGATACCCTGGATAGGCGTGTCGTAAATACTGAGCAGGCTGGTGTCACCAATACTGTGCAGCCGCGAATGCAGCATGTTGGCGACAAAGAAGTTGGGAATCATATGCACCGTCGCGGTGGTATCAGCCAGCGCGGCCAGGATATCGGCGATCCTCTTCTCTTCGTGCATGGGCAGGGCGATAAAGACCAGGTCGCAACGGTTGGCCCGCGCCCTTGCAATTGCGTCGCTCACATCGCCAAGGATCGCGCGGCCATCAAAATCCTCCGCCCCGAACCCACTCTCCGTGGAACCGGGAACCCGGTAGATACCCTGGCAGCGAATACCCAGCTGCGGGTTTTCGTCCATTTCCCGCCACAGGCGCAGGCCCGCTTCTGATAGCCCGATAATCACCGCTGAACGCGTATTCCTGTCGTGGGCCCGGAGCAGGAACAGCACCCGACGCAATGCGTATCGCCACAGGGTGAGGGCGGTAAAGCCGAAGCCAAACCAGAGAATAACGGCACGCGGTGGAAAATCTGCGTAATAGCCGCTGAGGTAACCGGCAAACAACAGGATCACACAGACTGACAGCCATGCCGCCGCCGTGGTGCCGACGATCTTGAAGTAACTCTCCGAGCGCCAGGACCGGTAGAGATCCACCGACTCGGCGATAAAGGCGAAGCAGACCACCGCAAAAAGCGCGACGATCAGCCAGTCCTTGCTGGGTGCGATGCCAAGCACCTGTAAGGCAAGCAGCAGGCTTGCCTGGACCAGCAAGAGGTCGAATAAGCGGTACAGCGTGGTGATTCCACGCCGGTGCGTCCTGATCCATCCCTGGTTCACGTTATCCCCCTGAGGATTGGTCAACCGGGCACTTTCCTGTGTGCGCCGGTTTTTCTTGCCCCCCGGGAGCCTGGCGTCAATGCCTGCATTTCCTGGGGGCGCCTATCGTCCTTCAAAACTGCGTACCAATTCAATCCACAAACTGGTGCAAATCACGATTTAGTCGCCAAAAATATTTAATTAGTGGAAATTCTCCCGGCTTTTTATGAAGCTTGGGTACCAACGATCATGCACGGATCTGCGGAATTCTACCTTTCGTACCAATTACCCCAACCGCTCTATGTCAGTGCTTTTAATTGCGCCAAATTGGTACTCTTCAACGGCGGGACGCACGGTAATTTTCGAGCAGGAAGTGTGCCAGATAACTGTGACTGCTAAACAATTTTTTTATTACGGACTATCACTATCTGGAACATCGGTACCCACGCTGGCATGGTTTTCCTTATGCCATTACATCGCACTTTCAAGATTTAAAATTTTTGAAAGCATCGATTGTTAATCGGTAGTTCTCATGATATTAATTCGTCTCCCGGCAGGTCTGCCGGAATTTTCATATTAAAAATTTACACAATTTGGGGGACAAGGAATGTCCAAGGTCAACCGCGTAGACCACATCACCTATGCCGTATCAACCGGCATGATTGAGAAATGGGGCTGGTACCACACCGAAATCGAGGGCGGGACCGTATCCAAGATCGTCCCGGATGTACGACCCGATGACCCCGAAAGCAGCATGAAACTCTGGTGCATTGACTTCGACAGTTTTGGGGTCGTCCTGGTTGAAGGCATTGATCGCAAGAAGAAGAGCCAGGTTACGGAATTTGTCGACCTGCACGGTGACCACAGCGTCCAGCATATTGCCTTTGATACCGACAGTCTTGAGGGGTTTGTCGGTCACGCCATGTCCAAGGGAGTCAATTTCCGTGGCCGGCAACTGGTCAACGACGATGGCTTCGGCAAGTTGAAGCAACTGTTCGGCAAGGGCTATGCCCCCCTGAAGGCATCACAGATGTCGTTCCCGGAATATGTAGAGCGGCCGCGTGGAGGGAAGGAAGGTGCCGAACTGAATACGGATGTCCCCCAGAATACCGGCAAAAACTTTTACCAGCGTATTGAGGATGCCCGCAACCGCGGTGACGTTTCTTCGCTGACCGATTTTGCCGCGATGCCGGACCAGTGGCAGCCCACTGTGGTGAAACGCACCGAGCAGCCGGAAGTTGCGGAGCAGAAAACATCTGCCAAAGCTTCAGCTACCGACGCACTCGCCACTGCCTGACCGGTTCCCCTACCCCGTGAGCTCCCCGGCTGAGCCGGTTTCCGTTGCAGCCCGGCATAAGGTCCGGGGGGCGGCTTTCCGTAATAAAATGTAATCAGCTCCGTCCCACATCCGTGGAACAGGGGCTTAGAATAACTGGCTGCGGCCAGGGCTGTTCCAGCACCCTGCACAGCCCGGGGCGCTGGATGGACAGGGACGACGTCCAGGATATTTTCACAGGAATGTGGCTTATGGCTTACCCGATTGAAATTACCGGTGACCTCCCGGACACAGTTTCCGGAGAAGGGTCCGGGGCCGGTTCGGCTACCCGGTCCGGTTCCCGGCCGCAGACGGGGCCCATGGAAATACCGGATCCCATCACCCTGCTCGAGGCAAGCTTTGCCAGTTTCCTGCGTGAATATGACTCTACCATCCAGCGCATCGCCATGGTCCTGGCAGCTGTGGCTGCTGCCGGATTCAGGCTCAACAGGTCCACCCGGCTGGCTATCCATTGCTCTTTATTACCTGAGCGCCAGCTCCACTCGATTGTTATCGATGACATCGAAGGCAAGGATTTCCGCAAGCTCTGTGAGCTTATTCACTACGAGTTACAGCACGCAACGGATCGCCGCCCGGTCACACCAGCCGGTGAAGCAACAACGCTGCCGCTACACGTAATAATCGGCCCGGAGATGCCTTATGGCACAGAAACCCCGGCGCTGCGCCAGCTCATCTCTGTCGCGGGGGGCCAACCGGTCCTGTGGTTATCAGACCGCGCACCAGACGCCTGCTGGCTTGTACAGAGCGGAAACAGGCAGATCGAGGAAGTCACCCGGCTCGACACGTATGTGGCGGCATTCGCGCGTCGGCATCGTTCAGGCGACTCGTTCCTGCACGAGTCGCTGGATATTGTTGGTGAGGATGAGCGCCTGATCCAGGCGGATTTCGGTAGCCCCTGTTGTTTATCTCACAATAGCGCGTTGCTCTTTGAGGCTGTCGCTGACCATGCCCAAGCCAATCCCTGCAGTACCGCAATTCTGAATGGGACCAGGGAGATTTCCTATGCTGAGCTGGACAACCTGGCCAATGCGGTTGCATCGGTACTAACACAGGCCGGTGTAGGCAGGGGGGATTACGTTGGTGTTTATATTGAACGCTCACACCTGAACGTCGCCTGCCTGCTCGGGATCCACAAGGCGGGTGCCATTTATGTACCACTGGATACAGAATTCCCCGCTGCGCGCCTACAGGCAGTATGTGATCAGCTGGACCTGGGGTTTGCCATCACCAGCCATGAAAGTGATGCGGGCATACATTCGCTGGTCAGGCATACGGTTCTCACCCGCGATATCGAGGACCTCGCTGCCCGCCAGGCTGTCCCGGCCCCGGAAACTGTTGCCAGCTACAACGATTATTCCCACGTATTCTTTACGTCCGGGACTACCGGCATACCCAAGGGGATACTGGCTACACATCGCAACCTGGACCATTGCCTCTCAGCAGCAATCGAGCGCTACGGCTTTTCTGCGGATGACCACTTCGTCTCCATGGCCAGAAGCACCTTCAGCATCAGCATGTTTGAAATGCTAACCGCCCTCCGTGCCGGTGGCAGCGTAGCGATTCTCTCAAAGGAAGCTTTCCTCGACAGCGAGCAACTATGCCTTTCGATTGGAGGCGCGAGCGTAATTCATGCCGTCCCGTCATTGCTCGCGAGGATAATGGACTCGCTGGAAGACAACGGGGATGGCGAAGCAATCACCCGTGGAGTAACGACTGTTATCAGCGGCGGGGATATGGTGCCACCAGAACTTCTGGAGCGAGCCAAATCTGTATTCCCGATGGCGCAGGTTTACGTGTGTTACGGCTCCAGTGAAATCAGCTGCTTGGGCTGCACCTACGAGGTGCGCAGGGACCGAAAACTGCAACGGACACGGGTCGGCAAGCCATTCCCCAATACCCGTGTAAAGATCCTGGATTCCTATGGTAACCCGGTACCTCTGGGCGCTCCCGGCGAACTGCATTTCTCCGGTCCCGGCGTAGTACCCGGATATATCAATCGCCCTGAAACAGATCGCGATAAATTCCGCATGATCGACGGGGCAAGGTTCTTTGCTATCGGTGACATCGGGCGGTTTGACGCTGACGGAAATATTGAATTACTTGGCCGTAATGATTTCCAGGTCCAGATTGATGGGAATCGAGTGGAAATGCAGGAAGTTGAGCTGCTCCTGAAGTCTTTCGAGGGTATTCAGCAGGCTGTAGTCTCGGGTTGGTCTCCAGGGGACAACAAATCCACGCAGCTGGTTGCATACCTGGTTATGGCAGATGGCATATCCCTTTCCCGGACAGAGCTGGCAACGGCATTGGCCAAGCAGCTACCGGCCTACATGGTTCCGGCACATTTTGTAGCGCTCGATTACTTGCCCACCAACTTTAATGGCAAGGTTGACAGAAAGAGGCTCCCTTCACCATCCAGGGCGAACTCTTTACATACGGGCACTGTTGCCGCGCTCCCGACCTCGTCGACTGAAGAGTGCCTTTACCGGATCTGGTGCACCTACTTTCCCGAGCTGGATTTCAGTATTAATGACAGCTTTTTTGACCTCGGCGGAAACTCGTTGAAAGCTGTCCGCATGCTTAGCGAAGTGGCGCGCACCTATGGCTTCGCCCCGCCACTGCGCACCCTGCTGACGTCACCCAGTATTGCGCAGCTGGCCGCCGTCATTGACAGTGGCGCAACCGCAGACGACCGGCGTGTAGTCAATGAGCTCACCCGAAATAGCCAGGCAACAAGGACTCTGTATTGCTGTAACGGCATCCTGCAGTACCGTGACCTTGCCAATGCACTGGGTGGCGACTGGCGTGTCTGCGGAGTCGCCCTGCCAGAGGAAGCCAACATAATCACTGCCGGCATCACGGAAGATGAGAATACTTCAATCACCGATTTCGGCATGATTGTCGAACGGTACATAGAGGAAATCACTGCGGACCAGCCTGTGGGCCCCTATTATCTCTGCGGTGCATCTTTCGGTGGGCTGATAGCCGCTGAGGTCGGCCGCCGCCTGCAAGCGGCTGGTGAAGAGGTACGCCTGCTTGCATTGTTCGATAGCTGGTATCCGCGAAGCGTTGACTCAAGCATGGATTCCGCAAGCCTGCCCAGGAAATTCAAGCAAGCCTTACGCAAGTATGTCCTGCGACGGAAAGACCCGGCGACAAGCGATCCCCGTGAGCAGGCTCGCCGGCGTGCACTGGATCACTTTCACGACGAATACTTCGACCTGGATATCCTGCTGTTCAAAGCGACAGACAGGGAATCACTTTATGGCTACCACGGGGACACCTTCCTGGGCTGGAGCGGCCGCACCCGGAGTGTGAGTGTGTATGACGTTCCCGGGAACCATATTGGCATCCTGCGGGCGGGAAATGTGGAGCATATCGCCAGGGTAATTCAAAGTGAGCCAGCTCGTGGACACTCTGCCACTATTACGTCTGGTACGCCGCCGCGGCAGGTAGCCGCACAAGCGAACAACCTTTCCCCATGAACAACCCAACCGCCGCAAATTCCCATGGGTTCGTGCCGGAGCTGGAAGGCCTCCGCGGTGTTGCCATACTGCTTGTGCTTGTAAGCCATTTTGGCCTGGGACCGGCTTCTCTCGATTTTGTCAGCCACCTGGGCCTGGGGCATATTGGTGTCAGGCTGTTTTTTGTCCTTAGCGGTTTCCTGATCACCAGCGTGTTACTGCTGGATCTGGATAAAGCCAGTACCGGGGGGATCTCTCCCTCAAAGGTATTCTATAAATTCTACGCCAGCCGCACCCTGCGCATCTTTCCTATTTACTACCTGACAATCATACTTCTCTACCTGATCGATTTTCAGGGATTCCGGGATATTTCCGGCTGGCACTTCGCATATCTTTCCAACCTGGATGGCGTTCGCTATATCACAACGGATGCCGGCACAATACTACGCCATCCATCCACTGCTCATTTCTGGTCGCTGGCAATTGAAGAGCAGTTTTACCTGCTCTATCCATTGCTCGCTGTACTTTTGACCCGGCATACACTTTTCTGGGTTCTATGCGCCGCGGTGGCTGCTGCACCGGCATGGCGCATATTTTGTATCTTTATCCTGGATCCCAGTTACCCACATACCGGCCTGATGCTTCTTCCCGGTGTGATGGATTCGCTGTGCCTTGGCGCATTGGCAGCAATCTACCAGCGAGGCTCGCTGCCGATTCGCCAGCCAATGAAAAAATATATCAGGACCGCATGCACTTGCTGTGCGATCGTGGCATCGGGTTTGCTTGTCCTGTATTGGCAGGATACCGCTGTGCGGCTCTATCTGGCACTGTTCGATAGTGTACTCGCTCTCATTTGCGCCACTGTGGTTATATTGCTGGTGAATTTGCCAGGGGCGAGCAGGGGCAGTCACTTTTTACGCGCAAGAAACCTGAGACTGATAGGACGAATCAGCTATGGACTGTATATCTATCATGCATTTGCTACTCACATATTGTCCTGGCTTCTGCTGCAAGTAAACATGGAGCTACAGCGGGAAACAATGCTCTATACCGGCCTCCTGTATCTAATGGCCTTCAGCCTTGCTTACGTTTCCTGGCACTTGATCGAGAGACCGTTACTTGCGTTCAAGCCCTACGTCGTATCCCGACTGATGACCTCGAAATCAGTGCCTCCCGGCAAGGGAACCACCCAGGCCACCGGCCCGCAATAAAGAATTACCAGGTCCTTATGCTGACAGAACCGATTCGTGGGCGGATTGCCTATCTCCAGGCGTCGATCCCCCTGCTCACAGGCAGCGCCGGCATAGTGCTTGCGTCCCAGGGAGCGTCGATACTCCTGCGCCTGGTTTCTACTATTATATTTACCCGCCTCCTGGCTCCAGAGGCTTTTGGTGAGATACTGGTCGTCTCCACCATTACCGGCCTGATTACGCTCTGCTCCGAAATTGGCCTTCGCGGCAGTATCATTAATAATGATCGCGGCATGGCAGATCCGAAGTATGTCAATACGGCCTGGACACTACGTATCGCGCAGTACCTGCTGGTCGCTATGGCCCTGCTCGTAGCTTCTTTTTTCGTGCACCGGCTGTACCCGGGAATTGCGAATATCGATAATTACCTGAGGATATGTGCACTGACCGCGCTCCTGACCGGGTTTACGTCCACAAAAGTGTTTCAGCAGGAAAAGTTGGTAAGACCCGCGGGTCCTGCGGCCATCGTGCTCGTGGAGAGACTCTTCGCATTGCTTGTGGCAATCCTGCTGTGCTATTTCTGGCCCAATGCGGGATCAGTGTTATGGGCGAATGCGATCGCCATGTGCCTGACTGTACTCCTTACACACCAGGTACTGCCCGGCATCTCTAATCGTATTTGCCTTGAGCGAAGCGCAATAAAGACAATCCTGGATTATGGCAAGTGGATGCTCCCTGCGACAATCGTAACCTGGGCGATCAGGGATGGTTACAAGCTCGCTCTCAGCTTTTTCCTTCTGCCAACTGCTCTCGGTTTTTTTGCCATTGCCTCGAATATAGGTCTTGTCCTGGCAATGGTTTTACGTGAGTTCAGTGAGAAATGGTTGTTCCCGGTATACTGCAGAAACAAGGGCAACCATGACAGCGAGCTCCAGTCCGCCAGGATACGCGCCGCTATCCTTGCGATATCGATCGTCGTAATCACTGGGCTGGTGTACTGTTCTGAAATACTGGTGGAAATACTTTACACGCCAGAGTTTAAAACCGTTGCGGATTTCCTCTCTGTTATTGCGTTGGGTTCAGGTGGGCTCATTGTCACCGCACTCTACCTTCCAGTATTGAAAGGTAACGCTGATTCTCGGCGAGTTTTCCTCGTCAGGCTAATACAGTTCGGCACCCTGGCTGCGGGAATGCTACTTGCATTCCGGTACGGTGACAGTGCTCATGTTGTAGGCGCTACCGCAGCCGCCCAACTCCTGGCAGGCATCCTTACCATACTAGTGGCAATGCCTTACTTTACGCGCAAGGTCCTGTTGATCGACGGCCTGCTTTTTACCACGCCCCTGGCAACGCTGCTTCCGGGCTATATCGGCCAGTTATCGTTATCACTGGCCGCGTCCGGATAAAGCGAACCTGTTTTCGACAGGGGAATCCGGGCCTCCTGTCAGCTGGCCCGCAAGAATGGTTCCCCGGGGTTGACGCCCCCGCTTGGATGCTCATGCTCGCTGTCACCCAGCCAGCTGGATGGTATTGGCCTGCCAAGTAACTGCTCCAATGCCCGCATTTCGTCCCTGTAGGCACCCCGGAGCCAGTCCTGCAACTCCAGCGGCGGCTCTTTGGGCAACTCGACAGTCTTTGTCCGTTTCTCGGCAATAGCCCTGACCCATTTACTGGAACGAAGGCCACCACGGATCCTTGACCGGATAAACCGGGGCAGGATCTTTTTCATGACCTTTCCCAAGGTACTGCCCTCAAGCCGCTCCATCCAGGCAGCCAGCTTTTTTTCCTTGTTCCACTGTCCTGCGACATTACTGCGGGAAAACTGCCGTTCAGGTACATGTTCAACCTCTAGGAATTCATCCAATTCCCTGCCATGTGCGCCTGGATCGGCCAATAATTCATCGAGGATAAAAACCTTTATCTGGCGCAGCGGGAAGTATTCAAGGTACTTCCTCAGGCACTTCGCATAGCGACCTGCATCGATAATATCCGGGTATTCACGGACAGCTTCCGCAAATTCCAGTACTGGCTGTCCGCTTGAAACACGCTCATTCATACGATGGACGTAATGGGACCAGGCCCGTTTTACCGGATTCCTTAGCAGGTAAATTATTTTCGCATGGGGAACTTGCCGGGCTATGCGAGCGGGGACATGGTGTTCATCCAGCCCCCTGGAGTATCCGGTCGAACAATCACCACAAACCTGCCCTGGCTTTGCCCCCTCATACAACGACAGGTACCAGGCGTAATCAGTGCTGGATCCGTAGCGAAAGGAAAAATACTCTGGCTCTTTCCGGGCCGGCAGGAAAACGTCCGGATGCTGCTCAAGGTAGAAATACAGAGAAGTCGAAGCTGACTTCATGGCACCGATTACAAAAAAATCTGGCAGTCTTTCGCGGACAGGTTTTTTGAGATTGCAATTATCCGTTCCCTGGGCGGTCTCTACAGCAGCTCCCTTTACGTACATGATGATCCCTTTGCTTATTACGTCATCCAATTGACGGGTATTCGCTATTATCACGGGAGCGCGGTACAGCTCCCTATTTTCTTAACTATAAGAACTTATGATCCAACCTTTGAGTATTGTTCGCTTCTGCAGGAACCGGAGCGGCCGGAGGGCATAGATAGCATACAATACTCATGCCATCTTAATCGTTTATGACCAGTGTCAATCCGGCCATCGCCTGGCTCTCCCCCCCGGGAATTTTAACAGGCCGTCCCGATCCACCGGGCAGCAACAGAACAGTCCCTGCCATGCCCATCCCCGTCAGCTTCGATATCCCAGGCGGCTCACCAGGGCAGAATATAAGCTGCCAAGCAGCCTCCCTGACAGACGAAAATGCGACTGAACAGACGAACCAGGAGACGCCCAGATCGCAGCATGCATGATATTACAACTTGCCTGGCAGCGCACTGTAATTGGTCACCGGGAGCATCTGTGTCCCTGCTGTACCGCGCAAATCCAGGACAATTCCTGCGCAGCCGCACACCAGAGACGCGTTGTAACCGCGCGACTGTATCCGCCAGCGCAAATGGCCGGCCTCCCAACGGCAGCACGTCAGGCTCCGCTGTAAACCGGCATGCTTAACATCGGCGGACGGGCCAAGAATTGAATTCTTTCCTGTGCCCACAAAATAACTTTTTGATCTACTTTTATGGAAAGAACTTTCGTACCACATTTGGTTTCAAGACGATCCTTTAGTACCAAGTTAAATCATTTGTACAGGCCTGGATTTCCGTTTCGTGAATTTGGTCAGGTTTCTGGGCGCACCATTGTTTTCCTGGCGGGTATAATATTTCCCTCATTGCTGCTGGCGTTGTTCCAGGGCCTGAAGGTGATCCAGCAGTGGCCGGTTCTAACTGGCTGGCTCAGGAAACTTTATTCAATGCTGGGGCTCAATAGGTTCTCCCCGGGTAACTTTGAACCCGCGACTAGTAGAGAGCTTCAAGTCAGAATGACACCCAAAACGATGTTTCAACCTGGCCTGTGCTGCTGTTTTTGAACTTGTTTGGTGCAGGGTCAAAAGTTCGGTTGAAACTGCCCGTGCTTATTAAGATTCTTTTTCAGTGAGATGTTCTGGATGGGTGACACCACGGAACGGCCTCCTGTAATTTCCATTTCATAAAACTCCAGGTATTCATGATGTTCAGGCGTTCGATTCTCTTGCTGTTGATCACTTCTATCAGTGCTTGTGGTGGCGGGGGGTCGGGCGGGGATGATTCTTCCGAAAAACCAACAACTGTGGCACCGCCACCCGATTCCGGCAGTGGTAATTCCCCTCCGACTATTTCGCTTGCCGGAGGTTCACGGGTGACGCTGGCATATGGGACCCCTTATGAGGAGCCGGGGTTCTCTGCCGTCGATGAAGAAGACGGAGACATCAGTGACCAGGTCGCCACCGAAGGCGACGATATCGATGAGTATGCACCCGGCACCTATACCGTGGTCTACACCGTGGTGGACTCCGCCGGCGCCACTGCCAGGGCAAATCGCGACGTAGTGGTAGAGGACAATACTGCGCCGACAATAACACTCAAGGGCAGCAAGAGGGTCGTGGTTCCGGTAGGCACCGATTACCAGGATGAAGGTGCCATGGCGGAGGATAAAGAGGACGGGGATCTTACCAACCTGCTTTCGCAGACTTCAAATGTCGATACCAGTACTTCAGGTGAATACTGGGTCCGCTACTCGGTCAAGGATTCCGCAGGGATCGAGACTACCCGCCAACGCACGGTCCTGGTAGGTGACGGTGGTCTCCAGTCAGATGATGTAACCGCGCGCCTTCGCTCCCTGACCCGGACAGTGGGTATATCCCCGGAAACAGTTTATTTTTCTGCACAGGACTCCACCGACACCGCCTGTACTGACCTCAGCGGTGGAAGCGATGCAGATGCCTGTGCCAGTGGCCAGTGGTTTCGATATCACTTCAGCTTCGACGACCCCGACTCGGGCAACTTTGCGACAACGGGCAACAGCCGCAACAGCCAGGTCGGTCCGTCACCCCGGGCGCTGCATACATTTGCCTGCACACCAGAGAGCAGCAAATACCAGGATGGAGTCTGCGAGTATCGGGTGGGAGTCAGGGTCCAGACACCTGACGGAGTCTACTCAGACGATTTCGTCACTATCCAGATTCACGCGCAGGAAAACTTCTACGCGACCAGTGATGTGATTTGCGTATCACCCTCGAGTGATTTCGCGGGCTGTCCACAGGGCGCTGAACGGAAGACTTCTGTGCCGCAGGCGGGCGAATACAGCGGCAAGCGGGTGCTGCTACACGCCGGTGAACGTTTCGGGGACATCTGCATCGGTTACCAGGAGCGCGATGTCACTATTGATCGCTACGGGGAGGGTTCACGCCCTGTTGTACCTGTGGTGCAAGTCGGTGTGGTCAATCGCTGCCTGGATGTGCCACGTACAACCCAGGCCCGCGGATACCCAATGCTCACCAGGAACGACCAGGGTCATATCACCCAGGGGTGGGCCTATGGCAACACCGTCACCGGGCTTAAGGTTGGCAGCGCGATCACCGGCACGTCTGCCACGCTGGTGACCATGCACGACCTGGACCTGGACTGGTCTGGCAGTGGTGAATTTCCCGGCCTGTTTGCTTTCGGTGATTCAACCAATTACTGCATTAATAACCCCGATGAACTCGATTGCGACCTGGTGCCGCTTTCCTATGGAATCTTCTTCACCGATTCCATCCAGCGTGCACACCCGGACAACCTGCCCAACGTGAATATTGGCTGTATGAACAACTGCCTGATGATCAATGGTGGTATAGCCGGTGTGGATAACCGCACAGCCATCGAGCACAATGCGCGGTTCCAGGGTGCCTGGGGCCTGGTGGTATCGAACGTGTGGTTCCGCGGAAACCACATAGGTGGCGTGGGCGGCAAGCATCGACTCACACTGCGCCAGTCTGCCGCAGGCAATGAGGTTGATATCAACAAGAACCCCGAAGACTTCAGTGACCCGGCCAACTATATTCGGCCCAAGTCATTTTCCAATCACTTCACGCCGCACTTCAACTTTGTCTTTGACAGCATTTTCAATGATACCGAAATGGACCCTGAGCATGATTCAGCTTCCTTTACGGAGTTCAGTGGCGGTCATTTCTATTCAGGCTATTTCAATAACGAGTACCTTCTGGACCAGGTCGACCAGAACCAGGCCCAGTTACGCCTCGGTGGTGTCAACATCGTCGCAATCGGCAACGAATTCAACCCGGTGAACGCCGAGTGCCGCCTCAATAGCACCCCCCCGGATGGGTCGCCGCTGCAGGACGATGACAGCATCTTCACTGATATTACTGACTGCGGGACACCGATCCAGCAAGACTATCCCATTCCCCTGGCTCCCGGCACCGACTGAACTGGATAGATCTCCCATCCGGGCTGGCAGCAACTGCCAGCCCGGGTAAACATCCTGCCCCCCTACAACTGGAGGGCTCCCTGCTGGCTACAGCCAGCAGGCGCAGTTCCCGGCACCTGTCGCTCGCGGTGACCAACCACCCATACCCGGTTGTAGGATACCCCCCCGATACAACCGAACAGGAACCAGAGCCAGGAGTACAATGAGCTATTGGGCAACTGGTTCATCATCATAAGTGCCGCCACCAGTGCAGCACCGGTGTATAAAGCACGACGATCATTCCCCGAGCTCTTTCCGGCTACTCCCAGCGCGCGAAAAACACTACATGACATCAGGCCAAAAAGCCCGGCAAACATGACTAAGCCGTAGCAACCCAGCTGGATAATCCAGAAGCCATCGGTAACGGAGTCCGAAAGCCGGTTGCGTCCCCAAGCGCCCCATCCCAGCAATATCTTTTCCCGCGCATGCTCCAGCAACCGCTCCTCGTGATAAAAGCGGAAATCAAGCGATTGCGCCCTGCCCTCGCCAAATAGTGCGGCGAACTCGACGAATTCCTGATGGGGGAAGAGGTCCATAATACAAAGCAGGGGATAGGCGATGACAGTGACACAGATCAATCGGATCAGCAGCCTGGTCAGGAACTGCGGCATCAACATTATGGAGCAGAATCCGATAAAACCGATCAACCATGCGGCAACCGACTTGCAGACAACCAGGATCAATGCAAGGTAAAGAGTCACCAGCACGTTGGGCAGTGCCGTAATCCGCTGGCGGGCCCGGGACAAGACTGCCGATGCAAGAAAAGGCACAGTAAAAAAGAGAGCCAACAACAGGCCGTGACCGACAAAAACGACTGGCCTAAAGCCGCCAAAGCGTACCTGCTGGGCAAAACTGTGGGGGAAAAACCCATAAACCATGGTATGCAATTGCGGGCTCATACGAGCTTCATAAAGCACCAATGGTGTATAGGCCAATCCAAAGAAAACCAGCAGACGGAATACCTTTATCAGGTCTTCGTCTGTTTTTACCAATGCCAGGCCCAGGACAAACGGCAACAGCATCAGGTAGGTCTCGGCAATCGCCGTCAGGCTATCTTTGATAGCCAGCCCCCGAATGAAGATCTCCCCGTCAAAATAAGGTTCCCCATTGGTCATTACCGTGGCGACCGGCGAAAGGAGTAGCACGATTACAATGATGCGTTCCAGTCCCCGCACCGGTATACCGATAAAGCCGGTCCCCCGGGCGACAAGACAACCGATTGCTGCGCAGATTACCGGGATGCTTTCCTGGTCCAGGGGTGGAAGCAGCGGCAGGTCAAACTCGACTTTAACCGGCAGGAACAGGTAACCACCAACGATCGTGATAAAAGTAGCGGTCAGCGCACTGAGGCGCGCATAAAGCACCGCCGCCAATGCCGGCCACAACAGTAATGCCAGTTGTGCTATTGCGTTGGGCATCATCAGGTTGCCTTCAGGCCGGCTCGCGCGGTGTTGCCAGAGGCCTTATCTGCCAGGGATTGTTTGATTTCCTCAAGCAGGTGCAGGGTATTTCGGTGGATATCAAATTCGCCGGCCACCAGCTTTTGGGCCCTGGCTACCCGCGCCACGAGTTCTTCCGGCTCCACCCCAATCAACGAATGCATACATTTGGCCATAGAGTCCGGGGTTGGATCCGCCACCTGGCCTGTCTCACCGTCGATGACCAACTCGGGGATTCCCGAGACAGACGTGGATATCACCGGTATACCAGTGAGCATGGCTTCCATCAGTGCCACCGGGATGCCATCCATATCCCCGGCACTGTCGCGACAGCATGGCAGCACGAAACAATCAATCTGCTCCAACCATGCCCTGACCTCTGTGTTGGCGATTGCCCCCAGGAAGCTGACTTCCGCTTGCAGACCCAACGCAGATACCTGGCTCTGCAGTTTGTCCCACAGTGGCCCATCGCCCGCCACTTCCAGCTTGAACTTTATCCCACGCTGCTTAAGCAACAGGCAGGCGTCCAGTAATATATTGAGGCCCTTCTTCTCCACCAGGCGAGCAAGAAAACCGAAGCGGAATACTTCGTGCTGATCCCGGTACTGCCGCGCGCTGAACTCCCGGCTGTCCACGCCACAACGAACCAGCCGTAGCTTATCAGCGGGTATTCCTTTGTCCTGTAGCCAGCCAATGTTAAACCGGGAAATGGTACTTATGAACGCAGCACGCCTGGCCTTCCGGGGCAGCAGGTAGCCACGCTGGAACAGGTCATTGGCATGGGCGGTTACAGAGAATGGGATACCGGACAGTAGGCTTGAGTACATCGCAACATCGGTGCTCACGTGTGCAAAATGTACGTGACAGTGATCGACCTTTCGCCTTGACAGCTCTCGCGCAAGGCAGGGGGCGATGACTCCCCTGTAACAAAGGCCGATAGCTGTTTTCAGGTCAGGCAACACCGATATTGCATCTGTGACCACAGTCGTAGCCAGACGCCAGTACCTGAGCGGATTCCTGAAACAAAAATACAGGTGGCTACGGAAAAGCTTCGCTTTTCCCTGGCCATAGACCCTGGTTGTACGTCTCGCCAACGCCTCCTGCCGGCTATCTCCCGTAGTCGCCATCGGGGCATGAATGGAAAATGGTTCGACTTTCAATCCAAGGTCTTCAAGGATAAAGATTTCCTTGTAAACAAAAGTACTGGAAAGGCCGGGAATCTCCGGTGCGATGTAGGCAAGTACAGGATCAGGCATTGGCAGGTGCCCCGCCGGAAACCTGGACGTTATTCTCCCGTCGCGCCGACTTCCAGCGCTCAAGCCCTGCAGCTTCATACTTTTCGATCGCCCGCCGCTTACCAGCCACCAGTGAATAAAGCTGGAATGCACGCAGGTAATCAATAAATTCACGGTCGGGGAACCGGGGTTTACGCGACAGCCAGCTCCGCAGGTAACCCCAGAGTACGGCCATGCTGCCAACCATAAAGGGGTAGTCAGCGATTCTGAAGACAGCCGTAGCGGCGAGGTACAGGAACCCAGTGCCCATAAAATACTGGCCGTAACCGTGGCGCATCTTGCCGGTTAGTATCCCCCGCTGGCTCGACCCCATGATCCGCAAGTGAATAAAACGGAGATCCGGCTCATCCCAGCTGCGGGCGCGCCAGCCAAGCATCCTCGCACGATGGCAGTCAATGGCATCCCACATTACCTCGCGGACAATCCCGCCAATTTCCCTGAAGCACTGGGTTCGGTAAAACTTGGTCATCCCGACTGACATTTCATCGCCACGCCGCTCACTTACCAGCCGGCCATCGCGCATATTATAGGGCTTACCACTGGCACAGCCGAGTCGCGGGTCGGCTGTCATTTTCTGCAATAGTGTTTCGAAATAGCGGCTTGGCAACTCAACATCCAGGTCCAGCTTGCAAATGAAATCAAATTGATCCAACTGCACTTCTTCCAGGCCGGCATAAAATGCATCGACTACTCCGGGGCCAACATTACGAAAGCCCCGGTTATCACGGCGGAGGACACGGATGAAGTCGTACTTCTCCCGGTAGCGCTCAAGAATTTCTGGTGTTCTATCTGTCGAACCATCATCGACGATCAGCCACAGCGTAGGTGGAACAGTCTGGTTTATTACGCTGTGTAGGGTGTTCTCGAGATACTCCTCTTCATCCCGACAGGGAGAGATGATGACATACGGTTTTTCTTTGATTGCCAACATGGGTAACAAGCCTAGTTTTCCGTCGTTACCACAGGCTGGCGTTGATCTCGCCTGATGCTGCGGTAGATTGCCGGGAGCGCAAGTAAATTCCTGAAGTAGCGGGGCGCAAGCCGACGCGGATTCGATAGCATCCTGTGCACCCATTCCAGTGACAGTTTCTGCAGCCAGCGAGGCGCCCGTTGCTGCTGGCCGGACAGGAAAAGCAGGGACGCGCCCACGCAGAGAGTCACTCCTCGTGATTCCGGCTCCTGTGCGAACAGGTAAGCCAGTAATTCCTGTTGCGGGGATCCCAACGCAAGGAAGATATAATCTGCTTTCTGTCGCAGGATAAACTGCACCAGGGTTTTCACCTCCTCTTCCCTGTGGATAAAACCCATGCTCGGGTTGTAGTGCGCCAGATTGAGGTGTGGAAAACGAGACCTGATGCCGGAAAAGACTGATTCATCCCCACCGATCAGCAGGACACGATCCCGGGATGTTAGCTTTCCCTTAAACAGTGCTTTGGTCAGCGTGCTGCCGGGGACTACCTCGGGCACCACGATGCCCTTCAAGCGCAGCATATGGGCGAGGATACGGCTGTCACAGAGTGAAAGCCCGGCGCTATCATAGGCAGCCTGGAGCCGGTCACATTTCTCCCCGGTCACCAGGCGCTGCATGTGATCAATATTCGGCGTTACTACAAATTGATTGGTATCCTGCCGACTCATTGACACGATTTTCTCGAGCGCCGACGCCATGGTCATCCGGTCGATATGACAGGCACCGATTGTGCGCTGGTGATGGATCATGCAGGGAACTCCTTTCCCGCGATACGCTATTTATATTCGATCAATTCACGTGGTTTCTTCACCCACTGGCTGGTGAAAAATTCCAGCACGCCGAGCAGTTGTGCAAACTTCCCCACGACTACGGAGGTCGCATAGATAGCTGCTGATGCCCTGGTCTCGCTTTCCTTGCGCACCCGCCGCCCAAGATAGACACGCACAGCCAGGGCCAGGTAAGTGACTGGTAGTAATGCCAGTAACAACGGGCCCAGCAACAGGCTCAAAAACAGTAGTGCAAGCGGTAGCAATGCACTGTAAAAGATGATGCTGCGGACTTCCCGCCAGCGAAAACCGCGGCCGTCACCGGAATGCAGGTAGGCGCCCTGTGCATATGCGTGCCCCGCCCGCTTGGCGCGGAGCCAGAACTGGGAGAAGCGGCTGATATCAGCGTCATGCAGGGTCATTTCATGTGGGATTCGCTGGATCCTCCAGCCCGCACTACGAAGCCGGTAACACAGCTCCGGCTCCTCTCCCGCGATCATGTCGCTGTTGAACCCATCTACTGCCCGGAATGCCGCCACTCTCACTAAAAAGTCGCCGCCGCTGGAGTCGGCCTCACCAGTGGGGGTATCCCACTCCATGTCACAGAGTCGGTTGTAGATGGAAGCATCGGGATGGAGCTCCCGGCGGCGGCCGCAGACCACGGCTGTGCCCGGACTCTGCTCGTGCACCATGATCCCGCGGCCAAGCCAGGCCGGGTCCAACACACAGTCACCATCCACAAACTGGATCAGGGTGAGCCCGGGAAAGCGTTCGAGCAGGCGTGCCGCACCCTCGTTACGGGCCCTTGCCGCGGTAAATGGCCGGGCGGGATCGAGCCGCACGACGGAGTCGACCATGTCGGCGGCCTGCGCGGCACTGCCATCGGTCGAGCCCGAGTCCACATAGACAATGGGATATGCACTCGCCGCCAGGGAGTCGAGGCAGGCCTTCAGGCGCTCCCCCTCATTGCGGCCGATAACCACAATGCCGAGTTTTCCCGGTGCCCTCTCAGCCGACATGCTTGGCCTGCTCGTTGTTACTGACCAGCCTGTTCACCAATGCCCGTCGGATCCTCGCGACCAGGCCCTTTGGCTGTCGTGATAATTCCTCCTGCTTGCCATCGGCGCGCAGGAAAATTGTGCTGTGAAGGTCCTTTTTCTGCTCGCCCCGTTCACCGGCAGTGTAGTAATACAGCGCCAGGGAAACACGGTGGCGATCCTCCGGGCAGCTCAGCGGGTGTGGATGGCCATGAAAGCTCTTGGCGGTGGTGGAGAAAATCGCCATACGGTTGAAGATCGGGGCTATGGATTTCTTGCAAACCTTCTCCCGTGCGCACCACAGCTCAAAGTTTCCCCCCCACTCTTCCAGCCAGTCCTTGTTCAGGTAAATCAGCACGTTGATACGGCGGTAGACATTCATACGGCGATGCCCGTTGAAGTCCACATGCACCCCCAACTTTCCACCGGCCGGTATTTTGTGCAGGCCGGCGCCATGGAGGTAGGGATCGGGAATCAGTCCCTGGATGCCTGTCAGCTGCTCGAGAAATTCAAGGAATGGCGCCGAATTTAGCGTATGGATGAAAGTCCGGGTTACCGGGCCCATGCTCAGGTCCGAACTCATCTGGAATTTTTTCTCATACTTTGAATTGAATTCACGCCAGTATTTCTGACCACGCTCGAATTCTTCCAGTACCGCATTCAGGACCTCGGGTGAAAACACATCATCGTATACCCCATGGGCAAACGGCAGCGCACTACGATAGTCCTCTGCGCTCTCCCGCACCAGCGTCTTCAGCTGCTCATTGGGAAGGTAGTCCTGGTAAGTAAACTCTTTCATTTTTCTGTTTCAGCTTAATTACTGGCCGGGCGGGCCATATGATTCAGTTAAGCGCCCGGGTGTCCGGGCTCATGGTTATGCTTGACCGTATTCAAGCCACGCAATATCTATACCGACTGGTGATTGCGCAGCCTTTTGACAGCACGTGCCCGATCGCGATGACAGAGTATTCAGGAGGGAAGCTTCTTCTCGACCCGCACAGCCGGGCACAAAAGGAAAACAGCCAGCGCTGGGCCACGACCGTGGCCCACCGGCAATTTGAGAGGTAATCATCTTGTCGCGCTCCCTGCGCATATATCGCGGCCCTGGTAGGTAAGCCGCATCCCTGAATTTTTCGCCGGCCCTGCCGACGAAGCAGTTTCCATGCGCCGCCGGGGCGACCAGGGAATACGTATAGGCTCTATCCTGGCCAGGATATCGCTCAGCCACGCTCCCCTTCAGCTGCCTGTGACCGCGACAGCGGGTTACTGCGAAAATAGTAGGGACAGATTATTGATAAATTTTTTTTCAGTGTAAATGCTGCGCTCGAGTTTTTACCTTACGTATAAATACAGGGCCTCAAGTGGTACAAAACAGCCAATAAGTGGAGTCAATTAGTTCTTAGGTATTAAGTGCCTCCCCGGAATTTAGGTATCGTTGGCCAGAGCGTTTCTTCCCGGGACACAGGTTGGGAATGCGCGATCACGGAAAGGCGATTTCAGTAGTCTCATTACCCTGCCCACAGCATGATGAAGCACGTGCCGCCGTCATGCTGGATGAGCCCGCTGGCCACCAGCACTGTAATGGTGCACCTGAACTGGCCGGCAAAACCCTACCCCTCCGACGGGGCGCCACTGTGCTGTTGTCCGGCATCCGTAACGTGGCGAGGTGAACAGTGTGGGTAGTCGATCAGGGCCCGGGGCCGTCCTCGCATTTACCGCTATCAATATCGCACGCTTTGCCCCGGTGGAAAGTGCCATCTGTCTCGAGGCATGCCGACTCTGTTGCCGGGGCCGAACAGGCATCCGGGCCCTCCTGGCAGCAGCCCACCTGGCCGCTCACCCCGTCCCCGGGATTCTCCTGCCCGTCGCGTTTCGGGCCGCACCCGGCGAGCGCGAGCGCCAACAGCGACAATAGCAGCACCCTTACCATCATTTGCAAAGACTGCATCGGCACACCTCCCACAATTTCGTCCCAGCAAAATCTCGTCGCGGCAACCTGCCGCGACTCAGGTTGAATCGGTTTATCGAGCCTGGAGCGGATTCAGGCAGCCTTCGGCACCTGTTGCTCAATCATCTGCGCAGCCTGCTCAGAAATACCGAGCTTTTCTGCCAGTCGATCCATGTATTCATGTTCGCGCGGGTTGTCCTCGTTGATGGTCATCGCGGAAACAAGGTACATATCAAATGCCGTGGCGGGGTCATTGACCCTGTCTACCAGGCGATCAATATTCACCGGTGTGGTCATTAACTCTCGCAACTCCGTCAGGTCATCCTGATCCAGCTGTCCTTCCAGGGAACTGAGGATATTGCGCTGTTCATGTTCGTCGATACGCCCATCGGCCTGGGCCGCTGCCACCATGGCATGCAGCATCAGCTCGGCCTGTTCCTCACCCTCGGCGCCACTGTCATTCGCGGCAAAACCAAACAGCTCGCCCTGGCCGGCGCCCTGCCAGGCACGGGAATCACCCGCAGGACCCAGTGGGCCCTGCTGGCCGAACTTGCCATTCGTACGCCCGAAGATCTGCCCCAGCAGATCGGTCAGGTTGCCGCCGCGGGGCGCTGCCTGGCTGCCCCCGCGCTGCTGCATCTCCTGGAAAATGCGGCGGGCGATATCCATTAATACCGTGGCCCCGCCGGCCCCGGCCGCACCTGCCCCGGCTGTGGAGCCACCAAATACGTCGCCGCCGCGTCGGGCCCCACCTGGCACCGTGCCCTCACTGCCCCGGCCGGTGTGGCGGCCAAAGATGTCATCCAGGCCGCTGTCCTGGGGCCTGTTCAGGCTGCCGCCGGTGGGCGGGGGTACCCGGGAGAAGTCGGGCGGGGGGATGTTCGGCGCCCGGGTCTGGGGCGCCTGGCGTCGTTTCTTGTTCAACATCGAGATGCCGGCACCCACCAGGGCGCCCAGTAAGAGTTTCCTGTTCATGGAAGCCCCCGCTAAGTCTGTCCAGTACAACAGCACTTTAATGAGAACCGACAGGAACCCCCATCTGCAGAGCGCCCGTGACCATCGAGTCCAGGGCAATAGCAAGGCCTTGATTCCAGCCTGCCCTTTCCCAATTCTGCGGAGCCGGTACAATCGGCCCCCCGCCGGGCCGGCGCCTGGTACCCCGGCCCCGGGCACAGCCCCTACTGGCAACATCGTTACCGGTTAAACCGATTCCACCGCGCCGGACGGACTGCTAGCCTGAAACTATTCACGAAGGACGACCTATGATTCTCGCCGCCCTCGCCATCATTGCCGGTTTTGCCCTGCTGGTCTGGAGTGCCGATCGCTTTGTCGAGGGCGCCGCCGCGACCGCCCAGCACGCCGGTATGCCGCCCCTGCTGATCGGTATGGTCATCGTCGGCTTCGGCACCTCGGCCCCGGAAATGGTGGTATCCGCCATGGCGGCGCTGGATGGCAGCCCGGGCCTGGCCCTGGGTAATGCCTATGGCTCCAACATCGCCAATACGGGCCTGATCCTGGGCCTGACCGCGATCATGATCCCCCTGGCGGTGCACTCCAAGATCGTGCGCAAGGAATTGCCGCTGCTGCTGGCCATCAGCTGCCTGACCGGCGCCTTCCTGTGGAACGGCAACCTGGAGCGCTGGGAGGCCGGTGTACTGCTGGCGGGATTCTTCGGCCTGATCGGCTGGTCCATCTTCACCGCATTGACTGGCAAGGGAGATGCGGTCGAGGGTGAGATCGCGCAGGAGCTGGAGGAACACGCCATGCCACTGGGCCGGGCGATTTTCTGGGTGGTGGCCGGCCTGGCACTGCTGATCATCAGTTCCCGCATCCTGGTCTGGGGCGCGGTCACCATCGCCGAGTCACTGGGTGTCAGCGACCTGATCATCGGCCTTACCATTGTTGCCCTGGGCACCTCGCTGCCGGAACTGGCCGCCACCGTGGTCGCCGCCCGCAAGGGCGAACACGATATCGCCATCGGTAACGTGGTGGGCTCCAATATGTTCAACCTGCTGGCGGTGGTGGGGATCGCCGGCGTCATTGCGCCCATGTCGAGCGTTCCGGCGGAGGTGCTGTCCCGGGACTGGCCGATGGTGGTGGGCCTGACCGTTGCGCTGTTCGTGTTCGGCTACGGTTTCCGTGGTCGCCAGGGCCGCATCAACCGCTTCGAGGGTGCTGCCCTGCTGCTGGCCTATGTGGTCTATAACGCCTACCTGGTAATGACCATTACCCGGGTTGCGGGAGCTTAAACAACTCCCACTACTTATTCTTTCCGTGTTCCAGGCGCGCCAGCCGCGCCTGCAGCCGCTCGATCTCCTCCAGCAAGTCGATCGCCAGCGCGGCCCCGGCCAGGTTCACCCCCAGGTCGCGCTCAATACTATAAACCCGGCGCACGCGACGGACACAGATCCCACTGAAGCGCCAGCGGGTGCGCCCGCGTCCGCGGGGCTCGATTACCCCCTCCTCCACCAGCGCCAGCACTGCCTCCGCGGGAATACCGCAGGCCCGGCACAGCTCACCCAGGGTCAGCTCACTCTCTTCATCGAGCAGCGCGCCGCTGATTTCCCTGTGATTATCACCTTGCATTGGCCCTCTCCTTTCAGCTGCCCAGGTTACTGCGCGGGTCGAAACTGAAGGCGCGACTGAACTCGCTGTACGCCTCCTTCTCTGCCTCACTGCTGGCCGGTGGGGTCACTACCTGCAGCACCACATACAGGTCACCGCGTTCAGCGGCCGGTATACCGCGCCCCTTGAGCCGCAGTTTGCTACCGCCGCGACTGTTGGGGGGGACGGTCAGCTGGATCTCCCCCGCCGGGGTCGGTACCTTCACCTTCGCGCCCAGAGCCGCCTCCCAGGGCGCCACCGGCAGGTCCAGGTACACGGTCTTGCCCTCCACCGAGTACAGGGGATGGGGGTTGAAGCTGATTTCCAGGTAAAGATCACCGGGCTTGCCCTCGCCGAAGCCGGGCTCGCCCTGTCCGGCGAGGCGGATCTGTTGCCCCTCGGTCACTCCCCTGGGGATCTTGACGTTGAGCTTGCGCTCCTTGAGGTGCGGCCGCCCGTCGGGCCCCAGCTCGGAGTGCTTGAGCGCTATCTGCCGACTACCGCCGTGATAGCTGTCCTCCAGGTCGATGGCGATCTTGGCATAGGTATTTTCGCCCCGGGCGTGAAACTGCTGCTGGCGCGCCCCGCCATAGCCGTGGCTGAAGCCACCGCGCCCGAACAGGCTCTCGAAGAAGTCACTGAAGGCGCCCGCATCCGCTTCGGTGTAACCGCCGCCGTGGAACTCAAAACCCTCATCCCAGTTGGGCGGCGGGCGGAAGTCCTGGCCCGCGTGATAACCACTGCCGACCTGGTCATAGGCTGCGCGCTTTTCCGGGTCTTTCAGTACTTCATAGGCCTCGCCCACCTCCTTGAAGCGGTCCTCGGCATCGGCCTCCTTGCTGATATCCGGATGGTATTTGCGTGCCAGTTTGCGATAGGCACGCTTGATCTCGTCCTGGCTGGCATCCCGCTCCAGGCCCAGGATCTGGTAGTAGTCCCTGTACTCCATGTCGCTTCATTTACTCCGAGCCCGGGAAACCCTGGCAATCATGCGCGAACAATTGCGCTATTGAGCGGTGGGCGACTGCGATCAGGCTTCCCTTATCAGGCAACAAACACCTTTAGCCAGCACTACGTCCCGCCGAGTATCGTTTGCGTCCGATACGAGTCGCCTCGCTAGCAATCATAGAAAGAAATCCCGGCCGTGCGCCGTATTTGGCCCCTGTTGCCTCATGGACGCTCATGGTCACTCTATTGTTAATCGGAGACGGACAATCCCGTTACATAACTTTAGTGATCAGGAGGTAGCTGTGCGGCTATTCATGGAAGTGCGTATTCCTGTGGAGAAGGGCAACGACAGTAAAGCAGATGGGTCGATGGCTGAGGTATTAAAAGCCTTCATTGAGTCTGCCAACCCGGAAGCGGCCTATTTCCACCTATGGGAAGGCAAGCGTGACGCGGTTTTTGTTTTCGAGGAAACAAACCAGGCCAAACTCATGGAATACAATGAGGTACTTTTTGCGGCCCTCGATGCAGAGATCCGGATACAACCGACCCTGTCCCTCAAAGAACTGATGAGCAATCTGTAGCCTGGGCCCTGCCTGCTTTAATTACACTGCCCCCAAATCAATACATCGGCTTTACAGCGATGGAGATAGGTAAAGTTCCATGGCACGTTATTGAAATAAAACCCTGATTGCGCGCTGCCCAGCCACCTATGACTGCACATAACCTGATCCTCAACGTCGACAGCTACAAGGCCAGCCACTACCTGCAGTACCCGCCGGGGGCGGAGTATGTGAGCAGTTACATCGAGTGCCGTGGCGGCGACTTCCCCGAGGCGGTGTTCTTCGGCCTGCAGGCGTACATCCGCGAGTACCTGCTCACCCCCATTCATATGGGCGATATCGATGAGGCCGAGGAAATGCTCCACAGCCATGGCCTGCCGTTCCACCGCGCCGGCTGGGAGCACATCCTGGAGGAGCACGGCGGGCTGCTGCCACTGGAGATCTCGGCGGTACCGGAGGGCACGCTGGTGCCGCTGCACAATGTGATGCTGCAGGTGGTCAATACCTGCCCGGCCTGTTTCTGGCTCACCAGCTATATCGAGACCGGGCTGGTGCGCGCCATCTGGTACCCGGTGACCGTGTCCACCCAGAGCCGCCTGATCAAGAAAATCATCGCCGGCTACCTGCGCGAGACGGCGGATTCCCTGGACGGGCTGCCGCTCAAGCTGCACGACTTCGGCGGCCGCGGCGCCAGCAGCCTGGAGAGCGCCATGCTGGGCGGCATGTCGCACCTGGTGAACTTCCACGGCACCGATACCGTGTCCGGGCTGGTGGGGGCCCGGCGCTACTATGACGAGCCCATGGCCGGGGTATCCATTCCCGCCGCCGAGCACAGCACCATGACCGCCTGGGGCCGTGAGCGCGAGGCGGATGCCTACGCCAATATGCTCGACCAGTTCGCCGGCCCCGGCAAGATCGTGGCCGTGGTCAGCGACAGCTGGGACCTCTGGCACGCGATCGAGAATATCTGGGGCGGGGAGCTGAAAGAGCGGGTAATCAACAGTGGCGGCACTTTAGTTGTGCGGCCGGATTCCGGCGACCCGGTGGAGATCGTGTGCGAGAGCCTGGAGCGCCTGATGCGCATCTTCGGTTCCACCACCAACAGCAAGGGCTACCGGGTCCTGCCGGATTTCATCCGCGTGATCCAGGGGGATGGCGTCGACCGCCACTCCATCCCCGAGATACTGCAGGCGATGCAGGACCGGGGCCTGTCCGCCGATAACCTGACCTTCGGCATGGGCGGCGCCCTGCTGCAGAAACTCGACCGCGACCTGATGAGCTTTGCCATGAAGGCCAGTGCCATCTGTATCGACGGCGAGTGGCAGGATGTCTGGAAGGACCCGGTCACGGGCCCCGAGAAGAAGTCCATGCGCGGCCGGCTGGCGCTGGTGCGGGACGATGCCGGGGAAATGCAGACAGTGCGCCTGGAGGAACTGGGCGAGCGCACCAACCTGCTGCGACCGGTGTTCCGGGATGGCCGGCTGCTGCGCGAGACTACCTTCGCGGAGGTGCGCCGCCGGGCCGAGATCTGACTATCGCCCACAACCGGCGAACGGTTCACTGTCGATCCGCTGGGCGCCCCGGGGCGCACCACCTCCCCGAGCCCGCTTCAATTCATCCGCCCCTGCCCTCCGTTTAACGACCGCCGCTTTACAAGCCCCCCGCGACCGGAAGATCCTGATCATTGGTCAATTTTTTTGCATTCCGGGCACCTGCCGCGGGATGTCCTGACCGGCCATCACCATTGTGATAGGTTGGATACACCGGTCAGCCGGGACACCGGGCCCTGCGACCAGAGAACAATAACCAATACTCCCGGCGCTACCGCCCTGCGGTGTACCGGGCTGGGGAGGACCATGCAGAGACGAGAATTCCTGAAGATGGCCGGTGTCGGGGCTGGCGGTATCCTGCTGCCGGTCTACGGCACCCGCGTCAGCGCCGCGGAACTGACCCAAAATGGTATGGACGTGCGGCGCAAGAAAGCGCTGGCGGACATAGTGCTGAACACCACCCGCAAGGCCGGCGCCAGCTATACCGATGTGCGCATCGGCCGCTACCTGAACCAGTTCCTGGTCACCCGCGAGACCCGCGTCGAGAACATCATCAACACCGAGTCCTTCGGAGCCGGCATCCGCGTGATCGCCAACGGCACCTGGGGCTTCGCCGCCACCAATGACCTGACCGACGACGGCATCGCGAATGCCGCGCGCCGTGCGGTGGCCATCGCCAGGGCGAATTCCAGGTACCAGGTCGAGCCGGTACAGCTGGCGCCAGTCAAGGGCGTGGGCGAGGTGTCCTGGCAGACCCCCATCCAGAAGAATGCCTTCGAGGTGCCCATCAGCGAGAAGGTGGACTACCTGATGGAGGTCAATAACAGCGCACTGAAGGCCGGGGCCAGCTTCATCAACTCCTCCCTCTACCTGGTCAACGAGCAGAAGTACTTCGCCTCCAGCGACGGCTCCTATATCGACCAGGACATCCACCGCCTGTGGGCGCCCATGCAGGTGACCGCCGTGGACAAGGACACCGGTGTGTTCAAGACCCGCGACGGCCTCAGCACCCCGGTGGGGCTCGGCTACGAGTACCTGGACGGCCGCGAGGAGGACAAGATCCACGGCCACACCACCCTCTACGGGGATTCCTACGATATGGCCGAGGACGCGATCCTCGCTACCGAGCAGGCGAAGGCCAAGCTGTCGGCCAAGTCCATCGACCCGGGCAAGTACGACCTGGTGCTGGAGCCCCTGCACCTGCGCCTGACCATCCACGAGTCCGTCGGCCACCCGCTGGAACTGGACCGCGTGCTGGGCTACGAGGCCAACTACGCCGGCACCTCCTTTGCCACCCTGGACAAGTGGCGCAGCGGCAAATTCCAGTACGGCAGCGACAAGGTCAACTTCTTTGCCGACCGCACCCAGCCCGGGTCCCTCGGCGCCGTCGGCTATGACGACGAAGGCGTGAAGGCCAGGCGCTGGGACCTGGTAAAGGACGGCATCCTGGTGAACTACCAGGCCACCCGCGACCAGGTGCACATGATCGACCAGGACGAATCGCACGGCTGCTCCTATGCCGACAGCTGGGACAGTGTGCAATTCCAGCGCATGCCGAACGTGTCACTGGCGCCGGGCAAGGAAAAGTACTCCGTGAAGGACATGATCCGGGACGTGGAGAAGGGTATCTATATCCTCGGCCGCGGCTCCTATTCCATCGACCAGCAGCGCTACAACTTCCAGTTTGGCGGCCAGCTGTTCTACGAAATCAGGGACGGCGAGATTGTCGGCCAGGTCGAAGATGTCGCCTACCAGTCGAACACCCAGGAGTTCTGGAATTCCTGCTCGGCCATCTGCGACGAGAGCGATTACCGCCTGGGCGGCACCTTCTTCGATGGCAAGGGCCAGCCCAGCCAGGTGAGCGCGGTGTCCCACGGTTGTTCCACCACCCGCTTCGACAAGATCAATGTAATCAATACCAAGCGCAAGATTTCGTAAGACACTGCTGGGGCAACTGCCCCGTACTGACAGCGCGGCACCGCCCCCAGGGCGGTGCCGACACAAGAATAAGTAACCGGAGAAAAAATAATGGCAATCCTGACCAGAAGTGAAGCAAAGCGCATTCTCGACAAGGTGCTGGAATACAGCCGTGCCGATGGAGCCAGCGCACAGCTGACCGGTGCCGAGACCGGCAACATCCGCTACGCGCGCAACAGTGTTTCCACCAGCGGTATCGTCGACGATATCTCGCTGGCGGTCGAGGCACGTTTCGGCAAGAAGTCCGGCGTGGCCACCATCAATGAGTTCAGCGACGCGGCCCTGGAGAAAGTCATGCGCCGCGCCGAGGAGCTGGCAAAACTCTCCCCGGACAATCCCGAGGCCATGCCGCTGCTGGGCCCGCAGAAATACCTGGACGTAAACGGTTTCGCCAAGGCCACCGCCAACATCACCCCGGAGCAGCGCGCCAAGGCCGCCGCCGACTCCATCATGGCAGCCAAGAAAAACAAGGTCGTGGCTGCCGGCTACCTGGAGGACGCGCGCTCCTTCGCCGCCGTGGCCAACACCAGGGGACTGTTCGGCTACCACGTCTCCACCTCAGCCAATTTCACCGTGACCATGCGCACCGAAAATGGCCTGGGCTCGGGCTGGGCCGAGAGCGACGTGACCGACTTTGACAACATGAGCACAGCCGCCACCTCGGGCATTGCCATCGACAAGGCGGTACAGTCCCAGGAGGCCCGCGCGCTGGAGCCGGGCAAGTACACCGTGATCCTCGAGCCCAACGCCGTCTCCGGCCTGCTGGGCTACATGATGTACAGCTACGATGCGCGCAACGCCGACGAAGGCCGCAGCTTCATGAGCAAGAAGGGCGGCGGCAACCGCCTGGGCGAGAAGATGTTCGACAAGCGCGTGCACATCTACTCCGACCCCACCGACCCGCAGGTACCTGCGACTCCCTGGGCCGAGGACGACCACATGCCCCTGCAGCGCATCGACTGGGTCAAGGGCGGTGTCGCACAGAATATGTTCCGCAGCCGCTACTGGGCCGAAAAGACTGAAGAGGAAGCGGTACCGACACCGGGCAACCTGATCATGATCGGCGGCGACAAGTCCACCGAGGAACTGATCAAGAACACCCGCCGCGGCATTCTGGTGACCCGCACCTGGTACATCCGCATGGTGGACCCGCAGTCACTGCTGCTGACCGGCCTGACCCGCGACGGCACTTTCTATATCGAGAACGGCAAGATCAAGTACCCGGTAAAGAACTTCCGCTTCAACGAGAGCCCGGTGATCATGCTGAACAACATCGAGGAAATGGGACAGGCCAAGCGCGTCAACATGATGGGCTTCCCCGCTATGGTCCCCGCACTGAAAGTGCGCGACTTCACCTTCAGCAGCCTTTCCGACGCGGTTTAAGCCCGGCAGCCAAAACGAGGACCTGACATGGACAGAAGAAAATTTTTACAGCTGACCGGCGCCGGCATGGGCGTTTCCATGTTGCCGCTGTCCGGCAACCTGGTGGCCGAGAGCAAGCTGACCACCAGCGGTATCGACCTCTCCGTCAAGAAGGAGCTGGCCGACGCCGCCCTGAATACCGCCACCAAGCTGGGGGCCACCTATGCCGACGTGCGCATCGGCCGCTACCTGAACCAGTATGTGATCACCCGTGAAATGCAGCTGCAGAACGTAGTCAATACCGAGTCCATCGGTATGGGCGTGCGCGTGATCGCCAACGGCACCTGGGGCTTCGCCGCCACCAACGATATGACCAGCGACGGGATCGCCAGGGCTACCCGCAAGGCCGTGGCCACCGCCAAGGCCAACTCCAGGTACCAGAGCGAGCCGGTGCAGCTGGCCGAGCAGAAAGGCTACGGCGAGGTAAGCTGGAAGACACCGATCCAGAAAAACGCCATGCAGATCCCGCTGGCGGAAAAAGTCGACCTGTTGATGGCAGTCAACGAGGCCGCCCTCGGCGCCGGGGCCAGCTTTATCAACTCCAGCCTCTACGTGGTGAACGAGCAGAAGTACTTTGCCTCTACCGATGGCTCCTATATCGACCAGGACGTACATCGCCTGTGGGCGCCGATGCAGGTGACCGCCGTAGACAAGAAGACCGGCGGCTTTCGCACCCGCAACGGCCTGAGCCAGCCGGTAGGGCGCGGCTTCGAGTACCTGGATGGCCGCGCCGAGGACAAGGTGCAGTCGCAGACCGTTCTGTATCGCGATTCCTACGACATGGTCGAGGACGCCCGGCTGGCGGCGCAGCAGGCAAAAGAGAAACTCACGGCGAAGTCCGTCAAGCCCGGCAAGTACGACCTGGTGCTCGACCCCAGCCACCTGTGGCTCACCATCCACGAGTCGGTCGGCCACCCGCTGGAACTGGACCGCGTACTGGGTTACGAGGCCAACTACGCCGGTACTTCCTTTGCCACCCTCGACAAGTGGCGCAGCGGCAAATTCCAGTACGGCAGTGACAAGGTGAACCTGTTCGCCGACAAGGTACAGCCCGGCTCGCTGGGCGCGGTGGGCTATGACGATGAGGGCGTGGAGACCGGCAAGTGGGACCTGGTGAAGGATGGCATCCTGGTGAACTACCAGGCCACCCGCGACCAGGTGCACATGCTCGGCCAGGAGAAGTCCCACGGCTGTTCCTACGCCGACGACTGGTCCAGCGTGCAGTTCCAGCGCATGCCGAACGTGTCACTGCTGCCAGGCCAGGATGAACTGGGCCTGGACGACATGATCAAGGACGTGGAAAAGGGCATCTACATCGTCGGTGCCGGCTCTTTCTCCATCGACCAGCAGCGCTATAACTTCCAGTTCGGTGGCCAGCTGTTTTACGAGATCGAGGACGGCAAGATCACCGGCATGGTGGAGGATGTGGCCTACCAGTCCAACACCCAGGAATTCTGGAATTCCTGCTCGCAGATCTGCGACAAGCGCGACTACCGCCTGGGCGGCTCCTTCTTCGACGGCAAGGGCCAACCGAGCCAGATCAGCACCGTGTCCCACGGCAGCTCCACGGCGCGCTTCGACGGGGTCAATGTGATCAACACCAAGCGCAAGTTGGGCTAAGCCGGGCGATGCTTTGCGCCCGGCTTCAGCCCCGCCATGGATGGCGGGGCTGAAGCTTGGATAAACGCCTTTGGTTGCGCCATGGATGGCGGGGCTGAAGCTTGGATAAACGCCTTTGGTTGCGCCATGGATGGCAGGGCAGTAGTGCATTACCGGCACTGCGTAACTACAAGCACGATTTTCAGTCGATCACAGAGCAGTAACCGTGTCCCTCTCCCGCAGGCATTTCCTAAGCCACCTGTTGCTCACCAGCGGCGCTCTCGCGCTGCCGGCAGGCCTGCGTGCGCAACCCGGGGAGTATTACGATTTCTATTTTACCCGCCTGATGTACGAATCCGGCGACTGGGACGTGGACCAGCGCATGCCATCGAATGTGCTGAATTCCCTGGTCGAATATACGAATCTCAAGGTCGACCCGAAGGAACGCATTGTGCCGCTGGCGGACCCGGCCATGCTGCTGGCGCCCTTCTGCTACCTGGCCGGGCACAAGCTGGTGGAGTTTACCCCGGCCGAGAAGCGCAATTTCCGCGACTATGTCAATCGCGGCGGCTTCGTATTCGTGGATGACTGCAACCACGATATCGACGGCCTGTTCGCCAAATCCTTCGAGGCGCAGATGGTGGAGCTCTTCGGCGAGGACTGCCTGCAGAAGCTGCCAGCCGATCACGAAATCTACCGGTGCTTCTTCCAGTTCGACGAGCTCCCGGTGACCAGCTTTGAGCTGAATGGCTGGGGCGATGACCTGGTACACGATTACCTCAAGGCCATCGTCGTGGACGGCCGTATCGCGGTGCTCTACAGCAACAAGGATTTCGGTTGCGAGTGGGATTACGACTACCGCAACAAACGCTGGCTGGCGATCGACAATACAAAGTTCGCCGTCAATATCGTTATCTACGCATTAACCACGTGAAACAACATGGAAACTGAAACCCGCACCGCCACCGAGAGCGGCATCGAGCAAACCCTGTCGGCGCTGGAACAACTGCGCGCTGAGATCGGCCGCGTGATTGTCGGCCAGCGCGAGGTGGTGGACCAGCTGCTGATCTGCCTGCTGGCCCGCGGCCACGCCCTACTGGAGGGGGTGCCCGGCCTGGGCAAGACGCTGCTGGTAAAAACCCTGGCGGAGGCCACCGAGCTGGATTTCAAGCGGGTGCAATTCACCCCGGACCTGATGCCGGGGGATATCCTCGGCACCGAGATCCTGGAGGAGGACCACAGCACCGGCAAGCGTTTCTTCAAGTTCCAGCGCGGCCCGATCTTTACCAATATCCTGCTGGCGGACGAGATCAACCGCACCCCGCCCAAGACCCAGGCAGCGCTGCTGGAGTCGATGCAGGAATACGCCGTCACCATGGCCGGCGAGACCATGGCCCTGCCGCGGCCCTATTTCGTGCTGGCCACCCAGAACCCGATTGAGCAGGCCGGCACCTACCCGCTGCCGGAAGCACAGCTGGACCGCTTCCTGCTCAATATCCATATCGACTACCCGGGCGAGGAAGACGAAATCGCCATCCTGCGCGGCACCACCGGCGGCGATACCGCGCCGCCCTCACCCTGCCTCGACGGTGACACCATCATCGAGATGCAGCGGCTGGTGCGCGAGGTTCATATCAGCGATGACCTGTACGGTTATATCGCCCGGCTGGTGCGCGCCACCCGCCCCACCGGGGAAGCGAACGGGAGTGAGGACTCACCCCTGGCCCAGTGGATCCAGTGGGGCGCCGGGCCCCGCGCCGGCCAGGCACTGGTACTGGCGGCCAAGGCCCGCGCGCTGCTGAACCGGCGACTGGCGGTCACCCGCGCGGACATCCATGCCCTGCTGCTGCCGGTACTCCGTCACCGCATCCTGCTGAGCTTCCACGCCCAGGCCGACGGGGTCGGTATCGCGCGCGTGATCGATGAACTGCTGCGGGCCTGCCCGGAGCCGGGGCAGGACTGACCCGGTGGACTTGCTGGACCCGCTGACACTGGCCCGCACCCGCGACCTGGCATGGTTGTCGCGGCATATTGCCGCGGGCGTAATGCTGGGCGCGCAACACAGCCGGCGCCGCGGTGCCGGGCTGGAATTCCAGCAGTACCGCAGCTACCAGCCGGGCGACGCCATCAACCATATCGACTGGAAACTCTTCGCCCGCTCCGACCGCTACTACGTGCGCGAGGCGGAACAGGAGAGCCAGATGCACGTCTGCTTTGTGCTCGACGCCAGCGCCTCCATGGCCCAGCCCAGCTTTGCCGTGCCGGAACTCACCAAGCTGCAGTTCGGCAAATGCTGGATCGCCGCCCTGTGCTGGCTGCTGCAGGCGCAGGGCGACCGCTGCTCCCTACTGGTGCTGAACGACGCGGACCTGCGCCGCGTCCCCGCCGGCCAGGGCGAAGCCCACCACCACCGCATTGCACTGGAACTGCAGCGCAGCCGTGCCACCGGTCACTGGCCGGATGGCACCCAGCTGCAGCCGCTCTGGTCGCAGTTCGACAGCAACTGCCAGGTAGTGCTGGTCAGCGACTTTTTCGAGCGTGGGCAGGAAATCAGTGATTTTGCCGCGCGGCTGCATGCCGCCGGCCGTCCCTGCCTGCCCCTGCAACTGCTGGTGGAGGCGGAAGAGACTTTCCCGTTCAAGGGCGAACTGCGCGTGCGCGACCCGGAGGCCGGTTTCGGCAGCTCACCCGTGCGGGAAATGGACGCACGCAGCCAGCGGGCGCAGTACCTGGAGGCGTTTGCCCGCGCACAGCAGTCCCTGGCCGCAGGCTTCGCCGGCCGCGAGAGCCCGCTGACCAGCGTCAAGATCGAGCGGCCGCTGGCGGATGCGGTACAGCGTTTCGTCCAACTGCATTCGCGGATTGCCTGATGCGGGGGGACAGCTGAGATGTCGTGGTTACCCTGGAGCTGGCAATCCCCGCAGTGGCTGTGGCTGCTGCTGGCTTTACTGATCCCGCTGCTGATCCACCTGTTGCAGCGCAGCGCGCCGCGGGAAATTACCTTCGCCGCGGCCCACTGGCTGCAACAGCGCCAGCCACAGAGCTGGAAACGCCTGCAGCTGCGCGACACCGGGTTGCTGTGCCTGCGGCTCCTGCTGCTGGCCCTGCTGGCGGCCCTGCTGGCGATACCTTTGCTGCAGCAACGGGAAAACACGGGTGCGCTGCTGCTGGTGGACCCGGCGGTGGAACCCGCTGAGCTTGCCGCTTTTAGCGAGGCACAGGGACCATTCGCCCGGGTCCTGTGGCTGCAGCCGCGACCACAGCCGGTGGCCAGCAGCTCCCCCGAGAGTCGCGACAGCTGGAACAGCCTGTCAGCACTGGCGGCAGAGCCCCGCTACCGCCATGCCCATATCCTGCTCGACACCGGTGCCAGCGCTGCCGGTTACCGGGCGCTGCGCTACAGCCCACACTGGCAGTGGCACCGCACCGGCGAGAACACACCAGCGGCCCCGCCGGCGCCACCCATGGCCATCATGGGCGAAGCCCCACCCTGGCTGGGCCCTGCCCTGCAGGAGCTGGCGGAAACCGGTACCGCACAGCTGGAGCCACAGGCACTGGCGGATCCGGGCCAACTGGACCCGCAGCAATTCCAGTGGCTGCTCTATAACCGTCCCGGCCCCCTGCCGGAAGCGGTGCAGGCATTCGTGCGCGCCGGCGGGCTGCTGGTCAGCGACAGTTCAGTCACCCCTGCCGGGACACTGGATTTTGTGCCGCTGGGGGGTGACGGCGGGCCCGCTCGCGAAGCGGCCGCGCTGGGACGCGGCAGCTGGCTGCGCTACCGGGGCAACTGGCAGGACGAGGCTTTCTACCGCCGTACCGACCTGCCGGCGCTGCTGTGGCAGCAGTGGTCACAACAGGACTGGCCGCTGCAGGCACAATTGCAGCCACACTGGCCGGCGGGCAAGCCACCGGGCATCCCGGTAGCGGACAGCGAGGTGGCAGCCGCGGCCCGGGAACCGTTGCAGCAGCCGCTGCTGCTGGCATTGTTACTGGTGTTGCTGGCGGAGCGGGCACTCACTCTGTCACGGAGGCAGGTCCATGGATAAGCACCGGCCTCACCGCCTCTCTTCTCCGCTGCGGATCGCCCGGCGCCACTGGCGCGCATGGGGCCTCGCGCCGTATATCGCGCTGGCACTGCTTTCACTGTTGCTGGGCCAGGTGAGCCACGGCCTGCTGGGCTGGCCGCTGTGGAGCGGCATCGCCGCCACGTTAGTCGCCGGGCTGGGCGCATTACTGGATAAGCGCTGGCGCCCCGGCCACCGGGACCTGTGCCAATTGCTGGACCACCGCTTCCCGGCACTGCAGGACAGCAGTGCCCTGCTGCTGGAGGCGCCGGAAACCCTGCCGCCGCTGGTGCGCCTCCAGCAACAGCGCACGCGCAGCGCGCTGGAGCAACTGGTAGCCGGCGGGGCACTGCTGCACTTCAGGCCACGCCGCTGGCGGCCCGCCATTGGCGTTACCCTGGTGTTATGCCTGGCAGCACTGCTGGCCCCGGTGACCACCCTGTGGCCCGGCAGCCCGGAGCCTGCACACGGCATCGCGGCCAATTCTTCCGGGTCGGCGGAAGCTGACGGGCCGGGAATGATCCAGGTCGACAGCGCACAGGTCCGGGTCATGCCGCCGGCCTATACCGGACTCCCGGAGCAACAACAGGCGCTGCAGGTCCGCGCGCCGGAAAATGCCCGCGCCGAGTGGTCTGTGAGCTTGTCTGCCCCGGTGGAGAGGCTGCGGATGCAAGCGGCGGAGGCCGATTTCCAATTCCAGCCCCGGGGGGAATTGCCGGCCAGCCGCTGGACCCTGCAGCGCCGGCTGGCGGAGAGTGACTTCTACCAGCTGGCACTGACCCGCGACGGCCGTGAGACCCTGTTGCCGGAAATCCACAATATTGAGGTGATCCCGGACCGGGCACCGCAATTCCAGTTCAGCCTGCCCCGCGACAGCCTTGCGGTGGTCGGTGCCGCGCTGGCCTCCGGCGACGCGGCACTGCGGGTACTGGTGACGGTGGAAGACGACTTCCGTATCGAGGACACCGCCCTGGTGGTGACCCTGGCCAGCGGCAATGGTGAGAATGTGCGCTTTCGCAACGAGCGCATTCCCCTGCAACCGGCTGCCGCCGACGGGCAGCGCCAGCGCTTTGAGTTCCAGGTGCCGGTGGACCGGTTCACCATCGAACCCGGCGACGAGCTCTACTGGTTCCTGGAGGCCCGCGACAACCGTGCGCCCGCGCCCAATGTGGCCAGCAGCCAGCACTTTATCCTGCGCTGGCAGCAGGAGGAGATCTTTGGCCTGAGCGATGCCGAGGGCATGGCGATCAAGGTGATGCCGGAATATTTCCGCAGCCAGCGGCAGCTGATTATCGATACCGAGGCGTTACTGGCGGACCAACCGGAAATTCCCCCCGGCGAATTCCGCCGCCGCGCCGAATCCCTGGCCTACGAACAGAACCTGCTGCGCATGCGCTACGGCAAATTCCTGGGCGAGGAGGACTCGGCCATGGAACAGCACGATGATGGACCCGGACACAGCGGGGAACATGGCGATGGCGGCCAGCACCGGGACGAACATGGCGGGGAAAGCGCGGGGGAACAGGCCGGAAGTGCCGGCGAGGTTCAGCGGGAAACCACGCAATTTGGCAACGCCGCCGGCATCGTCGCCGCAGTGGGCCACCAGCACGACAACTCCGAGCACGCGACCCTGTTCGACCCGCAGACGAAAGAACTACTGCGCAGCGCCCTCAATGCCATGTGGAGCTCCTGGCGCGAGCTGTCGATCGTGGAACCGCAGGCGTCGCTCCCACACCAGCATCGCGCACTGCGTTATATCAAGGAGGTACAACAGGCCTCGCGCATTTACCTGCAGCGGGTGGGCTTCGAGCCCCCGCCCATCGACGAGGAGCGCCGCCTGACCGGCGAGCGCGACGAAGTGGCGCCACCGGAAGTTACCACCGCCTTCGATGACCCCGATCGCGCCAGGCTGGAGTCCATCCTGCGCAGCCTGCTCAGCGGGGAAACACCAACGGAAGACGAGCTCGCCGCGCTGCCGGGGCTTATGTCTGCCAGCGGGCAATCCGGGCTTCAACAGGGGAAACGACTGGAAGTCAGCAAGGCCCTGCGCCGTTTCCGCCAGGACACGGCGTGCAGCCAGTGTCGGCGGGAACTGCAGGCACAGCTGTATCAGCTGCTGGCGCCGCTGCAGGCGGCACCCGCACTGCCGGCCAGTGGCGCTAACCAGGGCAGCTACGCCGACTGGATCCGCGCCGCCAATCCCCACGGTAAACAGACGGTGCCGAGCGGGGGAATGCCATGAGCCTGTGGATAACGGCGACCTGTATCGCCGGTGCGCTGGTGTCACTGTTACTGGTGGCCCGGCGCCATGCCCCGGCGCAGCGGCGCGTCACTGCCGGAGTGCTGCAGCTGGCAATCTGGCTGGCCGCGTGGCTCCTGTCCCAGCCGCCGCAACTGCTGCCCGCCCCCGATGCTGCGCTGCTGGATAGCGAACGCCTGCAAGACGGCGATGGCCTGGCCCATACAGCGACGGGGCCGCGCCAGGCAATAACACCGGCGCTTACAAGCCGTGAACTGGACGCGCTGCCGGCTCTCGCGGTCAGCGGCCCCGGCCTGTACCGGGAGGACCTGCTCGCCCTGCCGCCGGTACGGCTGCGGGTGACAGGCGCCAGCCACGAACACGCTGCCCCCGCTACGGCAGCAGCGGATGGCTGGCAGCCGCGCTGGCCGCGCCAGCTGGGCCTGGGGCAGGAGCTTGCCCTGCAGCTGCAGTTGCAGTTGCCCGCGACACTGCCCGCAGAAACGCCGGTGAAACTGCTGGATCCCTTCGGTACGGCGGTTGCGGAAACCACCATCCCCGCCTCCCCCCCCCCCGGCAAGGTGACCCTGGCGGATACACCGCGGCTGGCCGGGCGCTGGGAATACCAGTTGCAGATTGGCGAGGGACCATCGGCGAGGCGCGAAGCCGTGCCGGTACAGGTAAACCGGGGCGAACGGCCACAGGTATTGCTGTGGCTGGCGCAGCCGGGCTTCGAGTCCGCCGCGCTGTCCCGCTGGCTGCAGGAGTCCCGCGTACCGACCAGGGTCGTTACCCGGCTGGCACCGGGTATCGAGCGCAGCCGCAACCTGAACGGTTTTGACGGCGGCAATCGCGCACCACTGGACCCCGCCAATGGCTTCGACCTGCTGATCCTCGACAGCCAGCTGTGGCCGCAGCTGGACCGGCGCCAGCGACAGCAGCTGCGGCAACAGGCATCGGTGCTGTGGCTGGTGGGCGACGAGGCGCCGGAGGGCTTTATCGACTATGCCCGCGCCAACGGCATGACGCTGGAGCGCGACAGGTCCGCTGAACTGCGGGCGCCCTTCGGCGACCGCGAAACTCCGGCCCTGGGCACGACCAGTTTCCGGCCCGTTGCCGTGCAGGCCACCGACCGGGTGCTGCGGGGGGCTCCCGCGGGTCCAGTCGATGGCAGGGATACCGCGCTCTACTGGGGTCGTGGGGATGCGGACGGGGCACTGGGGTTTGTGTTTTTTCGCAACAGCTACCGCTGGATCACCGCCGGCTATGGCCAGGCTTTCGCCCGCCTGTGGCAGGCGGTGCTGGAACCGCAACTGGCCTACCGGGGCAGTGGCGCACCGGTGACGGTGCGCCAGGCATTGCCGCGGGCGGGCCACCGGGTAACCCTGTGCAGTCGCGGCTTCACCGGTGCGGCACCGCTACTGTCGGCCGTTGCCGGCGAGCAGCGCCTGGCGGGAACGCAGTCCACTGACGGCTGTTATGCCTTCTGGCCCCGCGAGCACGGCTGGTATGAACTGGAAGCCACGGCGGAAGCGGCGGTGGCTCCGTTCAGCCTGTATGTGTTCGCCGCCGATGCCTGGCCCGCCTGGCAACGCACGTTAAAAGCACAGTCCACCGGGCAGATGGCCACCGCCAGGCTGGGCCCCGGTAGGGAAGCCCCGGCGCCGCACCGGCCCCTACCGCGACACTGGTTGGCGTTGCTGCTACTGGGCCTGCTGGCAATCAGCTGGTGGGGAGAGCGGAAACTGAAACGCTGAAGGCACTTCCAGCCCTGGCGCAAACCAGCCGGAGCTGCGCCAGGGCCTACTGGCCGGGGGGCTCACCGCTGTGGTCGACGAAGATCAGGTTGTCGGTGTTGTAGCCCAGGTCCCGCGCCTGCTGCAGCAGCTGCTCCAGTTCGGCTTTGGGAATTTCCGGTTCACGGGACAGCAGCCACAGGTATTCCCGGTTGTAGCCGGTCACCATCGCGTGGCGGTAGTCCGCGTCCAGTGCCACCACCACGTAGGAGGCGTAGAAGGGCCCGAAAAAAGAAACCTCCAGGTGGCCGGTATCCGGGTCACCGGCAAACCGGGCGCGGCCCACGGCTTCCTGCCACTCACCTTTCTCACGGGAATAACCGCGATTCACCACTTTCACGGTACCGTCGTCGTTGAGGCTGTACTCGGCGGTGACATGGCTCAGCCCGCGCTCGAAGGAGTGGTCCAGGCGGGCCACCTCGTACCAGCGGCCCAGGTAGCGGTCGAGATCGAAGCCGGTAACCGGCTGCACATTCTCCGGCACCCCGGTACAACCCCAGAGGAATGCAAAACACAGCAGCAAAAGTTTTCGCAAGGTAGCGCCTCTCAGCCAGCCATTAGCGGAAATCCATCACCGGCTATTTATAGGGTAGCCTGATGTCACTGCCCAATACGCCTGACGCAGCCGCCGGGATTACATTAATGCCGGTTCCGGAAATAAAAAAGCCACCCGAGGGTGGCCAGACAGTCGAAGCGGGTGGTAATTACTTTTCCACAAAGGCGCGTTCAATGACGTATTCGTGCGGGACACCGGCGCGGGTCTCGCGGAAACCCCAGTCATCCAGGATGCTGGTCAGGTCCTTGAGCATCCCCGGGCTGCCGCAGAGCATAAAGCGGTCCTCTTCCACGTTGGGTTTCGGCGTGCCCAGGTCGTCGAACAGCTTGCCGGACAGCATCAGGTCAGTCAGGCGGCCATTGTTCTCGTAGGGCTCGCGGGTCACTGTGGGGTAGTAGAGCAGCTGCTCGCGGATCATCTCACCGAAGTACTCGTGCTCCGGCAGTTCCCGCTGGATAAAGTCCTGGTAGGCGAGTTCCGACTTGTAGCGCACACCGTGGGTCAGGATCACCTGGTCGAAGCGCTCGTAGACATCCGGGTCCTTGATGATGCTGAGGAACGGCGCCAGGCCGGTGCCGGTGGACAGCAGCCACAGGCGCTTGCCCGGCAGCAGGTGATCCGCCACCAGGGTGCCGGTGGGCTTGCGGCTGACATAGATCTCGTCACCCGGCTGGATCTTCTGCAGCTTGGAGGTCAGGGGGCCGTCCGGCACCTTGATGCTGAAGAACTCCAGCTCATCCTCATAGTTGGCACTGGCGATGGAATAGGCGCGCAGCAGCGGGCGGCCGTTCTCCTGCTGCAGGCCGATCATGGTAAAGTGGCCGTTCTCGAAGCGGAATGACGGGTCGCGACTGGTCTTGAAGCTGAACAGGGTGTCGTTCCAGTGATGGACATCCAGCACCTTTTCAATATTCAAATTTGACATAAGATTAGAACCAGTTATTCCTCAATTCTCTTAATGCCTGAATTCTAGCTGCGGAATACCTATTGGCAAAATGGGATATTTCGATAATCCTTATCTATTTAATAGATAACTGAAATCCCGACCCGGAGGTATGCCTTGCGCTACTCCCTGCGCCAGCTGGAAGTCTTCCTCGCCTGCGCCCACCACGAGAATGTCAGCCGCGCCGCCGCCAGCCTGAATATGTCCCAGTCCGCCGCCTCCACGGCGCTGAAGGAACTCGAACAGCAGTTCGAGCTGCGCCTGTTCGAGCGCACCGGCAAGCGGCTACGCCTCAACGAGCTGGGACGCCAGCTGTGGCCGCGGGCCGAAGAGCTGCTGGAGCGGGCGCGGGAACTGGAACAGTCGCTGGCCGCCCACGGCGACCTTGGGCGGCTCAAGATCGGCGCCACCCTCACCATCGGCAACTACCTGGCGGCGGGCATCATGGCGCGCTACATGGCCGAGCAGCCGGGTACCCGGGTGGAGCTGGACGTGGCCAACACCGCCGCCATCGCCGAGCGCGTGCTGAACTTTGAACTGGACCTGGGGCTGATCGAGGGGGAACTCAACCACCCGGACCTGGAAATGATGCCCTGGCGCGACGACGAGCTGGTGGTCTTCTGCGCGCCGGACCATCCACTGGCAGGCCATCAGGCCCTCGGCGACGCCGACCTGTGCAGCGCCACCTGGATACTGCGCGAGCCGGGTTCCGGCACCCGGCAGACTTTCGAGCGTGCGCTGGCGGGGCTGCTTCCCCAGCTGCATATCCTGCTGGAATTACAGCACACCGAAGCCATCAAGCGTGCGGTTGAAGCGGGACTGGGGATTAGCTGCCTGTCCCGGGTATCCCTTACCGATGCCCTGAAACGCGGCTCGCTGGTTGAGCTGCCGGTACCCCAGCGGGATTTCCGCCGCGAGTTCTATTTCGCCCTGCACCGGCAGAAATACCGCAGCACGGGGATCGAGCGCTGGCTGGAGCTGTGCCGGCAGGCCGCGTAACCCGCCAATAAAAAAGCCACCCGGAGGGTGGCTTCGCTAACTGTTCCCACCCCTGCGGGCAGTAACGGGATTACTTCACCCGTACCAGCTGGGATTTCAGTTCTTCCGGCACCTGGTCGATAGAGGCAATGGTCAGGTCCTCGGAGGAGGCAGCGGCAGTCTGCGGCTGCAGGGTGGCATTGGCCGTTTCCGGCAGCTTCCACATGGCACCGGTGGCCGGATCCACGATCAGCATGCCGATCAGGCCGCCCAGCAGGATGTTGCCGATATACCAGCCGTCCATGCCAGCCTTGATCTGGAAGGTCTGCTCATTGTAACCGGCCATCTGGTACCTGACGGTGTAGTTGGCGGACGAGAAGAAACCGTCAGAAGCGTCCAGCGTGATGGTGTCCGGGGTTACACCGGAATGCACATCGAGGCCCGCCTCATTGATCACAGAGAAGTTGGCACCGGTGGGCGTGCTGCTGATGGTTACCGGGTATTTGCTGTCGCTGAGAATGCTGGCACAGCCAGTAGCCAGGGTCAGTGCAGCGATTGAGGCCCCCAAGGCAATTTTCTTAATCATGTTTCGTCCTTTAGCGTATTTTTTTATCGGTCGGCTGGTTGATACAAGCGCCAGCCGGCACGGAGATTAACATGGGCTTCATTGGTACAGGATTACAGCTTATTACAGCGGCATCCCCTGTCCGGCCCGGGCTTCCTGTCTGCCGACGCGGCGCGCCTCCAGTCGCCGGATAAACTCCGACAGGATCTGGCGATACAACTCCCTGCCCAGGTACTTGTCCTCCACGCCACTGTCGATCGAGGGATTGTCATTGACCTCGATCACATAGCCCTTGCCTGCGGACTCCTTTACATCGACGCCGTAAAAACCATTACCGATCGGGCGGGTGGCCCGGAGCGCGGCCTGCAGCACCGCTTTCGGGACCTCGAAGGTCGGCAGGGTGGCGAAGCCGCCACTGCTGTTTTTCTTGTCGCCGTGGTTGTAGATCTGCCAGTGGTTCTTGGCCATATAGTAGCGACACGCATACAGCGGCCGGTTATTGAGAACGCCGATACGCCAGTCAAACTCCGTGTACAGGAACTCCTGTGCCAGCAGCAGGCTGGACTTGGCAAACAACTCACCCAGCCGGTCGCGCAGCTCCTCCTCGCTCTTTACCTTGACCACGCCGCGGGAAAAAGAACCATCCGGGATCTTGATCACCATCGGCAGGCCCAGCTCCTGCACTGCCGCCATTAACCCGGCCTCGTCGCCCCGGCGCAGGATAGCGGTGCGGGGAGCCGGCACCCTGTGGGTGCGGAACAGGTCCGCCAGGTAGATTTTGTTGGTGCAGCGCAGGATGCTGGTGGGATCGTCGAGTACCACCAGGCCCTCAGCTTCGGCCCGCTTGGCGAAGCGGTAGGTGTGATGGTCAATGGCCGTGGTCTCGCGGATAAATAGCGCATCGAATTCCGGCAGGCGCATGTAGTCCGCCGGTGTAATCATCTCCACGGCAAAACCCAGCTCGCGACCGGCGCTGGCAAATTTCTTCAGGGCAACGCTATCCGACGGCGGCAGTGATTCCTCCGGGTTGACCAGGATGGCGAGGTCATAACGGCTGCTTTCACTCTTTTTCCGCGGCCGCCACACCTGGTTGCTGAAACCGTCCAGTGCCTCGGCAAAAAGCGTCTCCTCTGCATCGTCCAGGTCGCGATGGGAACAGACGTGCAGGTCGGCAATTTCCCAGGACTGGTTGCGGACCAGGTGGATTTCCAGCACCGGACAGGGAAAACGATCGAACAGCAACCGTGCCAGCGGCTGCAACACCGGCTCGGGGCAGCGCCCGAAATACGACTTGACCCGCAGTTCGCTGCTGCCGTCGGCCGGTGCCGGCAACTTGCCCAGCGCCGGCAGGATGCTACCCAGCTGGAGCTTGTAGAGTTGCGGCAGCGCCAGGTCATTGAGACTGCGCACGCTGGGCAGCACGTGGTGGCTGCGCGCCTCCGCCAGCAGGGAGCAGTAATAGCCCTCACTGCGGTATTGGTAGTCACCACACAGGTTAATCACCCGAACCCGCTGCTGGGGGGAAGCTAGTGCCAGGTAATCGGCAAAAGTGATGACGCGCTCGCTGGGATAATAGGGGGCCCAGTCACTGGGCTGGTCGATAACAATAAGTACCCGGGACATCGGCAGGAAAGCCTCGCAGGATCGGGTCCGGCGGACGCCGGACAGCAGGCGAAAGATAGAGGAAAACCGGAGTTCGGCCTACAGGTTTTTTTATGCGTTTTTTCACCGGGGAATCTTCCCTTCCGGGACGCTTCTGCTACTGTTGCGCAGCCGCAATGTCGCGGTATTGACGGCTTCTTGCCGACAGGCCCCCCTATGCCCGCCCCGGAAAAAACCGGCCTTGTCATCCGGCCCGCGATGCCCGCCGACGTGGCGGCCCTGCACGACCTCGAGCAGGCCGCCTTTGCCCGCGACCGACTCAGCCGGCGACGCCTGCGTCACTGGGTAATGGCCGACAATTGTGTGTTCCTGCTGGCGGAACGGGACACGTCTCTGCTCGGCTACGCGCTGGTCATTTTGCGTCGCGGTACCCGGCTGGCACGGCTCTATTCGCTGGCAGTAGCCAGTAGCGCCCGCGGCCAGGGTATTGGCAGCCACCTGGTATCAGCGGTGGAAAAGGCTGCCAGTGACAGTGGTCGCTTTTTCATGCGCCTGGAAGTTGCCGAACATAACCAGGCCGCGATCGCGCTGTACCAGGCACTGGGTTACCGCGCCTTCGGCCGCTACCGCAACTATTACCAGGATGACAGCCATGCCCTGCGCATGCAGAAACGCATCCACTACCATCCGGAAAACCTGCATCGGCTGGCAGTGCCCTGGTACCGGCAGACGACGGATTTCACCTGTGGCCCGGCTGCCGCCATGATGGCCATGGCAGCCCTGGACAGCAGCTATGACCCCTCTGTTAGCGAGGAACTGGCCCTGTGGCGGGAGGCCACCACCATTTTCATGACCTCCGGCCACGGTGGCTGCCACCCGGTGGGCCTGGGGCTGGCACTGCGCGCGCGGGGCTTCGACGCCTCTGTGTACCTGAATCGGGAGGGTCCGCTGTTTATCGACAGTGTGCGAGCGCCCGGGAAAAAGAAAGTGATCAGCCAGGTGGATGCGGATTTCCGCGCGGCAGCGACTGCCGCCGGCATGCAGGTGGTACCGGAGGAATTCACCCAGGACCAGCTGCAGCAGTGGCTGGAAGCAGGTGCACTGGTGTTAATGCTGGTCAGCACCTATCGGCTCGACGGCAAAAAGGTGCCCCACTGGGTAACGCTGGTGGGTATGGATGAACAGTGCCTGTACGTGCACGATCCCGACTGTGATGAGCTCTGGGACCAGCTGGATAGCAGTTACCTGCCCATTGCCCGCGAGGATTTTGCCCGCATGTCCGTGTTTGGAAGGGAGCGACTGCGCACCGCGGTGGTAGTGCGCAGTTGATCTGCAGCGTGGTTCAACCCCCGGGGGCGAACAACTCGCCGAAGAAATCCCCCTCGTACCAGCGCGGTTTGCGGTCCGCGTCGGCCACCTCGCGGGCAATGGCGTAATTGACCCGGGCGAACTGCTGCGCGGCCACGTAATCCACCTGGGCGTCGGCCTCATCGGTGTGCTTGTGGTAACGCTCGCGCAGGAACCGGTTCTGCATTGCAGTGCCGTCGGCTGCCGGATCCTGTGCCTCGCGCCCGGTGATCAGGTAGATGGCGGGAACCCCCTGGCGCACGAAACTGTAATGATCGCTGCGCACGAAAATCACCTGTTCCGGCATCGGGTCCGGGCTCAGCTTGAGGCCCGCGCGGGCCGCGGCGCGCGCAGTGGTCTGGCCCAGTGAGGAATGCTCGGCGCCGAAGGCGATGATGTCCCGGAACGGGTACAGCAGCATCGGCATATCAAGGTTGATATTCGCCACCATGGCGCGCGGCGGCACCGGCGGGTGCTGGGCAAAGTAGTCGGAACCCAGCAGGCCTTTTTCCTCGGCGGTCACCGCCACAAACATCAGCGAACGCCGCGGCGCACGGCCGGATTCGATAAACAGTCGCGCCGTCTCCAGCATGATGGCGATGCCGGCGGCATTGTCCTGTGCGCCGTTGACCACGCGCCCCTCCGCGTCTTTGCCCAGGTGATCCAGGTGCGCGGAAAACACCACATACTCGTCCTTCAGCTCGGGATCGCTGCCCGGCAGCACCGCCACCACATTGGGACTGAGAACTTGCTCGTGGCGCGCGCCACTGGTCAGGGAGGCGCGGTAGGGCAATGGGAAGCCACGCGGCGCCAGGCCATTGGCAACCTCAGTAAATACGGTATCCAGGCTGCGCTCGGCGCCCATAAACAGCTGGCGGCCAGCGGGCATATCCAGGTAGACGCCGGGGTGCAGGCCGGGAATGGCATTGCCGGGCATATCATCGGCGCCGATCCAGTCAAAGCTGGCATCCTCCCGGTGCTCTACCGCACGGGCGAAGGGTGAGCGCTTTTCCCGCTGAGGCGTATTGAGGGTCATGTAACCCACGGCGCCGTGGCGCGCGGCGGTCTGGCGCTTGGTGCGGGAAGACGCGTAGTGGGCACCCACTTCGCTGGGCAGGCTGGAGGGGCGGCCGGACAGGATCACCACGATCTTGCCGCTCACATCCAGGCCGGCGTAATCATCGATACCGTACTCCGGTGCGTCGATACCAAAGCCCACGAACACCAGCCCGGCAGCGATGGCGGTTCTCTCTGCGGTCGTGGGCGGCGAGGCCACAAAATCCTCACCGAACCTGAAAGTGATGTCGCCGTCGCGGCCCTGCAGTACCAGGGTCGGCTCGCGGCCGTCCCAGCTGGCCCGGCGGAACGGCACCTCCTGCAGGAAGTCCTCTCCCCCGGCCGGCTGCAGCCCGAGGGCGCGGAATTGACCGGCGACATATTCCGCCGACTGGCGATAGCCCGGCGTGCCGGTCTCGCGCCCGGCCAGCTCATCCGCAGCCAGGTATTCCAGTTGTTGGCGGATATGCTCCACATCCGCCTGCGGCAGCGGTGGTGGGATGGTGGCGCAGGCAGCAAGGGCGCCCACAGCCAGGGCACCGAGCAGGTTGGTGAGTCTCATCGTCAGGTTCTTGTCCAGCGTTGAAAGGTGCCCGCCAGCAGTGACCATGGCGCACCGGGCACCGGCGGAATGACTTCTTATACGCCAGCAAGGTTACCACGATCCATTCCGGCGGTATTGCCAACCGGTTCCGGGTCATCGCAGCGTATTGACGCACATACCGGGAAAATAATTCGGCGACTCGTCGCCGGGGTCAGTGCCGGGCAAACCGCCTGTCCACTGCAGCGGCCACTTCCTCGTGGGCATTATCGGGACAGAAATCGCCGTGGGCGGCAATAAAGTGGAGGAATGGCAGCTCCAGCAGGCGTTCGAAATCCGCCCGCAACCAGCGCACCGGATCCATGCCCTCGGGCGCCATGCGGCGGCACCAGGTGGGTGCCACCTGCATGCCCTGGCGGAAGCCGGCCAGTCGAAGCAGGTTGCGGCCGCACCAGTTGCAACCACACCAGGATGTCCAGTACTGCAGCGCATCGCAGGTCAGCAACAGGCCGCCACAGCCCGGTACCAGCAACGCCGCCTCAGGATGGCGGCCGCGGGTAAACTCGAAGAACTGCCCACCCGGCACCGGGCACTCGCCACCCTCCTCCACCAGCGCGTCTGCGGCGGGTGCGGGATAGTAGTCCGAGTGCGGCTGGCACCAGAAGGTCAGGTTGAAACGGTCGCGATAGTAGAGGTCGTCACAGCCGTGGAAATAGCCCAGGCGCACCGCATGGCGGATATGGCCCAGGTCCTCGAGTTTTTCCTCCTGCGCGGGGCGCAGGCGCACCGGGTTGACCAGCACCAGCTCATCGCCGCAACGGACAATGGCCATGTTGCGATTCACGGCAGTGGCGGGCGCCAGCTGGGCCGTCCCGGGAATATAAAAAATATCCGGTAACAGCCGGCGGATTTCGCCGTGGGGTTGCACCAGCGGATAGTCAATCTGCATAGCCGGCCGGCGAACCGGGCAAGCGCTAACAGTAGTGTGCCCGGTTGCCGATTCCCCGCAACAGCATGAGTGTGTCCTGGGCCTGCGCCTGCGGGACAAACAGGTGATGGCCCCGCGGTGTCGAGGTGATACGGGCGCTGATGCGCGCACCGTCCAGCTCACCGGCAAGGGCAGCCAGCAGGCCCGGCAACACCGGCCCGCCTCGCTGGCGCAGGGTGATCTGGCACAGGGGTGCGTCCACCGGGATACCCTCGCGCTCGGCGAGTTCCCGCGGCAGTATCGCGCTGTAGCCGTCCCGCTCACTGACCAGTAACAGGCACTGGCCGGCCAGCAGGGGCAGCTGCTCCGCGCTCAGGGTACAGAAGACACAGTCGCTGCCGTGCAACTGCGGTTCACAGCTGCGCAGCAGCTTTTCCAGCCCTATGGTGGCGTTCATACATCGAGTCACTCCCGGTCTGGTTGGTATGGCGGCCGCCATCGTTGGGGCGGCCATCAGTTGCTGAATGATTCCCCCTCTATATCCGGCTCGTCCGCGGATGGCGTGACATCCTCTGCGCTCTCGGCACTCACCCGGGCCCGCTCCGCATCCCTGGCCCAGCGGTCCAGTGCCCGGTCGATATCCTGTTCCAGCTCGATGCTGGGAAAGTCCGGGCAGGGCGCGTCCTTCCGCGGGTTGTGCCAGCCCGACAGCGGGGTAACAAACACGATGAGGGATTTGTGCAGGTTGTTTTCGCCGATACTGGCCTCGGTCCAGGTGGTCTGCCACGCGTACTTGCCACGCACCGCGTAATCGCTTTCGTAGGATTTGAGGGTGAGGAAGTAGGGATACAGCTTGCCACCACGGCAGACGATACGCCGCTCGGTGCGAATGTTGGCCATCTGCGTGAACGGGTCGAAATACCACTGGATGTCGTAGCCGTAGGCGAAGCGCATATCGCCGTTGCTGCGCTGGACAAAGGCGTAGGAGCGACCCGTGCCATCGGCTTGCAGGCTCCATACATGGCGTGCCTCGCCGTCGCGGGAAATCAGCCAGTCGCCCACCCACTGGTCCGCCTCGAGCCGGGATTCCACGTCCCAGCCCCAGCCGTCCCCGTCGGGGGCTTCATCTGATTCAGGCTGTGCCCGGGCGACCCCGGACACGGTCCACCCGGCCAAGAGAGCCAGGGCTACTGCGGGAATAAAGCGCCGCTGCATTACAGCTGTTCTCCAGTCAGTCGCTTTACTCATCCCTGAGGAGGGGACCGGCGGGCTCTGCCGCACCGGTCCTGCTGGATGCCCCTAGCTATTCAGCCTGGGGCACTCGTTGCCGGCCGTGGGGGTCTCCCAGTCCTGCAGGCGGCGCTGGAAGCTCAGCAACCCGCCGCCGTGCTGGCGCCAATGGCGTCCATCCAGTACTGCGAAGTCTAGGGTCACGGGGCTCCAGCCGGTAAAGGCCACATCCACCACACCGCCACTGCAGCGTACCGCCGCACCGGTTCGCACCCGCACCCGGTCGCCCTGGAGTGTCCAGCTGATGGCGAAGCCATGGGAGAGCTCCCCGCCGGGCTGGAAACCGTAGGCATAACCGGAGCCGTCGGCGTGCAGCTGCCAGACCAGCTGGGCATCGCCCTCGCCGACCACCAGCCAGTTACCGGCCCATTCGCGCTGGGAGACCTCCGCGGATGAGACGGCCGGGAAGGACAGGAGGAACGCCAGCGCCATTGTCATCGCGCAGGCTGGAAGGAAGTGGGAAAGAGGATTCGCGGGCAAAAGGTGACGCAACAACTTCATGCGCAACTCGACTACTGCTGACCAATGTCTGGCAGTGGGGCAATCGGGTCCGCCAGCTGCCGGTTTTCCTGGCCGGCGCTGGTGTTGGTTCCGCCGGCATGAAAAAGTGCATCTGCGCGCTTTTTCACGTCCCTTTCACTCAAGGCTAGACGTAAAAACCAACAGTGGCAGGGGAAGCATCAAAAATATTCATTTCACCGCCACCAGCGGTGCTCGCTGTAGTCCACCCGACAGGTCGGGTGTGGGGCAACTGGGGGGAGTGGCGCGGGAGGCGACAGGGAGTGGACGGGGGGCAACCCATAAAAAAACCCCGCACTTGGCGGGGTTTTTTCAGCGATTGTCTTCGATCAGCCGCGATTGGCGCGCTCTTTCTCGATCAGGTAATCCGCTACTTCCAGCATCAGCTGCTGGCCATTGCTCTTGCCCTTGAAACCCGGCAGGGAGGAGCTGATGCGGTACTTGCCCGCGACCACAACTTCCGGGGTGCCGCTCAGCTGGTAGGCCCGCTGGTTGGCCATGCCCTGCTTGACCTTGCTGTTGATGGCGAAGGAGTTCATCAGCTTGACCGCCTTGGCACCGTCGGCGCCGTGCTCATTGAACAGCTCCTCGATGGCGTCCATGTCGGGATTCCACTCGCGGCCATCGCGGTTGGCGAACATCTGGCGCTGGTTGTTGATGGCATTGAAAATCGGCTGGTGCATCTTGTCCAGCACGCCCATGGCGTCAGCCACATAATACAGGCGCGCATGCACCTCCATCACCGGTTGCCAGATGGCCGGGATCTTGTCCAGCGCCACGTCTGCCGGCATGTCCGACTTCCACTTGTTGAGGATCGGCTCGAAGTGGTAGCAGTGGCCGCAGCCATACCAGAACAGCTCGGTCACCTGGATCTTGTCTTCATCGCTCTGCGGCACCGCCTGGGGCAGTACCTGGTAGTGCTGGCCGGCCTTGAACTGGCCGTTGTCCTGGGCACAAGCCGACAGGCTGAGCAACAGTGTCAGGATCAGGGTAAAGGGGGCGGCAACTGCTCGCATGGCGTTCTCCATCATTATTCTCCCGGCAAGCGCCGGTGGTAAAACTTTGATCAGCCCCGATTATTGAAGTTCCGGCGCGCCGGTGCAAGATCCACGGGACCAAACGCAAAAAGGCCGGGATAAACCCGGCCTTTTTGGATGATTGTTGCGACAGATCAGTTGCCGTCGGTCAGGCCCGCCAGGTAGTGGGCCACCGCCGTGATCTCGGCATCGGACAGCTGGCTCGCCACGGAGCGCATGACCCGGGTCTCGCCATCGTTGGCGCGCTCGCCGGAACGGAAGGCCTTGAGCTGGGTCTCGATATAGTCAGACCACTGACCGGACAGTCGCGGGTATCCCGCCGGCGCGTTGCCCTGGCCGGTGGGGGAGTGACAGCCCATGCAGGCCGGCACACCAGTCTGCGGGTTGCCGGCGCGGAAAATCTTGCGTCCCAGCATCAGGCCGTCGACATTCTCACCATTGTTCAGCATCACGGAGACCGGCTCGGCGCCGGACAGCTGCATCTGCTGGGAGGCGAAGTAGGCCGCCAGGTCCTCGAGGTCCTGCTGGTCGAAGTTGTCCAGCTGGCCGATCATCTGCGGAATCTCGCGCTCACCGCTCTTCACGTCCATCAGCTGCTTGAGGATGTACTTCTCTCCCAGGCCGGCGATCTTGGGAAAAGCCGACGCCGGGCTGTTGCCGTCGGGGCCGTGGCAGGCGGCGCACTGCGCGGCCTTGGTCTTGCCCGCGGCCGGGTCACCTTCGGCCGCGACGAACGGTGCGGCGAGAATAAGCCCCAGGGCCAGGGCGGAGTTCTTTACAATGCTGTTCATACGTCGTCCCATTGCGCGCTGAAATATGCCATTTGGCCCGGCTTTCACCGAACCCCGCGCCGCCCCCAGTCAATCCTGCGACGCGTAAACCGCGGCATTATATACTTGCGCGCCAAGCGAGTGTACCGAATCTGGTAGATCAATCATGTCTGACAGCAATCCCGAGCGAATCAACTTTCGCAACGTTCAATTTTTAACCAGCGCCCCGACCCTCGACGAGTGTCCCGAGGACAGTGGTGCCGAGGTCGCCTTTGCCGGGCGCTCCAATGCCGGCAAGTCCAGCGCCATCAATGCCCTGACCGGCAACAAAAAGCTGGCCCGCACCTCCAAGACCCCCGGCCGCACCCAGCTGATCAACTTCTTCCGCATCAGTGACCAGCAGCGCCTGGTGGACCTGCCGGGTTATGGCTATGCCAAAGTCGCCCGCTCGATGAAAGACGAGTGGCAGCGGCACCTGGCGTTTTACCTCGAGCACCGGGAGTGCCTGCGCGGGCTGGTATTGCTGATGGATATCCGCCAGCCGCTGAAAGAGTTCGACCAGCAGATGCTCACCTGGGCGGTAAGCGGCGGCCTGCCAGCCCACATCCTGCTCACCAAGGCCGACAAACTGAAGAACGGGCCGGCCAACAACACCCGTTTTGCCGTGGAGAAGGCCCTGCGGGAACAGGGCCTGGATACCGGGGTGTCGGTACAGATCTTTTCCAGCACCAAGAAGACCGGGCTGGACAAGCTCGAGCGCAAGCTCGCCGAGTGGCTGGCACTGGAAGAAGAGGTCCCGCCGGCAGGCGCCTAGGGATTGCCGGCGGGTCCGCGGCACAGCGATTGCAGCAGCAGGCGGCGCAACTGGCGACGGGCGCCCGGCGTCTGGGCCCGCAGGTCTTCCGCTACCAGCCGGCGCCCGGCCAGCAGCTCCAGCAGGGTCTTTTCACGTACCTGGAGCTCCAGGAATCCCGGCGCGTCCGCGGGGCTAGTGCAGGAGTCCATCTGGCGTTCCCCCGCTGTCGCCGCCACTGGCGGCAGTGTCCCTCCCTGATACTGCTGCCTGGCTGCCACCTCCTGTGGGAAGACCCCGCAACAGCCGCATGCGGGTAACAGTGGTAACCCAGCCGCAGAGTTCCCGCTCGCCCAGCTGCCAGCCGGCGGCCAGCAGGCAACGGGCACATTCACTGAAGTGCCGCACGCTCCCGTGCCGCTCCCCGCGCAGCAGGAAACCAGCCAGCTCGAACGCACAGCCAAAATACGCCAAAGCCCGCTCCGGGCTTCCCTGGGCCAGCAGTCCCTGCCCCTCCTCCAGCCAACCCAGCATGGACCTTTCGGCGCGCTGGCAATCCGACATCAGCCAGGCGCGGTGGCCGGCACATAGAAAACGATACTTCACGGAGCCTCCCTGTATTCGCAAAAAACCACACCCAACGTTAACGATAATAATTATCATTTGCAATGCAGTGGCGGAGAATCCGCTAAACTGAAGAGGCCTGTGGGGAAAACCGGTTCGGCAGGCAAAAAAAAGCCGGCAGATGGGGACTGCCGGCCAGGGGTCGATGCCCTTGGGGATGGGCATCTTACTAGACGCACCCAGGGGGACGGGTACGCCTATGGGTTCTCACCCGGCGTCGCTTGGGGGTCTCGACGCCGTCAGCTACTCACTGACCTCTATATGTACGGTAAGCTCGCAACAACGGATTTCCCACACCATATTGGTGCCAGCATAATCCGCTGCGCCCCCTGCATATCCTGTTTCCCTGTTCCCTGAATACCGGGAAATCGTTCTCCTCCGGTGCCTCTGTGCGGGCAAATGCATACTGCCGGTGAAAAAAAGCCCCGACCTTGGGGGAGGTATCGGGGCATAGGGAAGATTGTTCAACCTCACGGGGTGGGAACAATACTGTCTCTTGAGACGCACCTGACTGCTGTAGGTTCCCTTAAAACAGAGAAATTTTACCTTTCCGACTACTCACCTTCCCGCTCGATGCTGCAGCAATGGGGTCCGCCGCCGTCGCCAGTAGTTGTGCTCAGGACGCCGCCGGTAATTTCGTTGGGGCGGTAGGTGGTGCAGCCCTTCAGCCCCAGCCGGAACGCCTCCCGGTAGAGGGATTCGAACCGGGCAAAGGGGTAGCTGGCCGGGACATTCACCGTCTTGGAAATGGCGTTGTCCACATAAGGCTGCAGCACCGCCTCCATCGCCAGGTGGGCGGCCGGCGAGAGCTTGTGGGCAGGAACAAACTCCGGCGGCAGCGCAGCCGACTCCCCGTGCCCACCATGGCGGTCGAGCCACAGGCGGTAGACCGGGTCACAGATCTCAAATTCGCGGTAATCGCCGCTCGCCGTCAGTACCTTGCGCCGGTGGCGGAAATCGAACACCGGCTCCACCCCGCTGGAGACGCCGTTGGCCAGCAGGCTGATTGTTCCCGTCGGTGCAATCGCCAGCAGGTGGCTGTTGCGGATATAACGCTCACCAATCTCTTCCTGCAGTCCCACAGGCAACCCGCGCACAAACTTGGCCCGGCTATAGGCGGCGGCATCGAAAAACGGGAACTGGCCCTTATCCTCCGCCAGGGCCACCGAGGCCCTGTAGGCGCTGTCCCGCAACAGGCACATCACCCTTCCCGCCAGTTCGCGGGCGTCATCGCTGTCGTAGTGCAGGCCCAGCGCGATCAGGGCATCGGCCAGCCCGGTAATACCCAGGCCGATACGCCGGCTGCCCCTGGCCTGCTGCTCCAGCGCCGGCAGCGGGTAGCGGGAGAGGTCTATTACGTTATCCAGCATCCGCACCCCCACGGTTGCGCAATCGGCAATGCCCTGCCAGTCCAGTTGGGCATTGGGTGTCAGGGGGTTCTGCACGAACGCCAGCAGGTTTACCGAGCCCAGGTCGCAGGCGCCGAAAGCGGGCAACGGAATTTCCCCACAGGGGTTGGTGGCGTTGATCTGTTCGCGGTAATACAGGTTGTTGTCGCCATTGATCCTGTCGACGAACAATACCCCCGGCTCGGCACAGTCGTAGGTGGCGCGCATGATCCGTTGCCACAGCCCTCGTGCGTTCACGGACCTGAGGACCCGGCAAGGAACCGGGCCGGCGGTGCCGCTCCACTGGCGCATGACCGTCTCGCCCGCGCCGTCATCCAGCTGTGCCCGGGGGAATACCAGTGGCCAGTCGCTGTCGTTCTCCACCGCCTGCATGAATTCATCGCTGGCCAGCACCGATACATTGAAGTGCCGCAATTCCCGTGGATCGCGCTTGGCGTCCACGAACTGCTCGATATCCGGGTGGTCGCAGCGCAGGGTGGCCATCATTGCGCCCCGGCGGCTGCCGGTGGAAAGCAGGGTCGCGCACATACTGTCCCAGATACGCATAAAGGAAACCGGTCCCGAGGCAATGGTGCCGGTATGCCGGGCAATAGTTCCCGCGGGCCGCAGGGTGGAGAAGTCGCAGCCGATCCCGCCGCCCTGCTGCATGGTCAGGGCAGATTCCTTGAGCCGCTCGAAGATGGCCTCGATGGAGTCCTCGATGGACCCCATCACAAAGCAGTTGAACAGGGTGACGTCGCGGGCAGTGCCGGCGCCCGCGAGAATGCGACCGCCGGGCAAGAAGCGGAAGCCCTCCAGGTTGCGGTAGAAGCGTGCCGCCCAGCGGTGCTGGCCGCCGGGCTCGACACTGGCCAGTGCACCGGCCACCCGGCGCCAGGTATCCTCGATAGAGTTATCCACAGGCCGGCCGCGAGCCTGCTGCCGGTATTTGGTTTGCCAGACAAAACGGGAAATATCGGCCGTGAACGGGTCCCGGCCCGTTGCATCACCGGCAGGCATGTCAGAGGCCCAGCTCGGTTGCCGGCCCGCCCTCGTGGAGCCGCCGGATCGCTTCTGCCAGCAGCGGCGCGCACTCGATCACGTGCAGGCGGTCAGCATCAAGCTGCGGGAGGGTATCGGTTACCGCAACCAGTTCCAGTGGCGCCCGCCCCAGCTGCTCGAGGGCGTCGCCGGCAAACTGCCCATGGCTGGCCAGGGCGAGGATTCGCGCGGCGCCGGCACGATCCAGTGCCGCCGCCGCGCGCCCGGTGGTGCCACCCCCGGCGATCAGGTCGTCAATGACCAGCGCGCAGCAATCCTCGACCCGCCCCACCAGGGTGCCGCCACTGAGCTCGCCGCCGCTGCGATATTTCTCCACAAACGCCTGCCCCACGTCCCGCCCCAGCCGCTGCGCCAGGTCCGCGCGAAACGCCTCGGCCCGCTTCACCCCACCCACATCCGGTGACACCACCACCAGCTGGCGGGATTCCCCCGCCAGCAGCCGGGCAGCGAAGTCGACAAACAACGGCCGTGCCGGGAGGTGCAGGGTCCGGCAGCGGAAGGCGTTCTCAAATGCGGCCAGGTTGTGGACATCCACGGTCACCACGCAGTCACAGCCCATGGCCTCCAGCAGGCTGGCCAGGTAGCGGCTCGACAGGGGGTCGTGGAGCTTGGTGCGGCGGTCCTTGCGTGCGTAGCAGAGGTAGGGGATCACCGCAGTGACGCGGGCGGCGCCGGCATCCCTGAGCGCAGCGAGGAAAAACAGCAGGCGCACCAGTTTGTCATCCACGCTGCCGCCGGTGCCCCCGGGCCGGTCGGTGTAGAGCGATTGCAGCAGGTAGACGTCCGCCGCCTCCACATCCTCAAGCGGGCGCAGCTTGTGCTCGCCATCGGTAAAGTCGCGCTCCTCGTGGGCCGCCAGCGGCTCGCCCAGCAAGCCCGCGACCCGCTGCGCCAGGTCGGCGCCGGCCTCAAGGCTGAACAGCTTAATCCGGCCCATGGCCGCCCGTGCCCGCCAGGTGGCGCCGGAACCAGTCAATCGCCAGCTGGATCACTGCCTCGAGTGTGCCCGGCTCCTCGAACAGGTGGGTGGCACCGTGGACGATTTCCATCGCCGGGTCATTGCTCATGCGGGCCGCCGCCTCGCGGTTGAGTTCGATGACCACATCGTCCTCCCCGCCGATGATCAGCAGAGTGGGTGCGCGTACCAGCGGCAGCATCTCACCGGCCAGGTCCGGCCGGCCGCCGCGGGAGACCACCGCCGCCGCCAGTGCCGGGCGCTCGGCGGCGGCAATCAGGGCCGCCGCCGCGCCGGTGCTGGAACCGAACAGGCCCAGCTTCAGGTCGCGGGTCTCTTCCATACCGTGCGCCCAGTCGAGCGCCGCGATCAGGCGATCGGACAGCAGGGCGATATCAAAGCGGTACTCGCGGGTAATCTCGTCCTCGCGGTGCTCCTCTGCCGTGAGCAGGTCAAACAGCAGCGTGCCGATGCCGGCGCGGTTGAGCTGGCCGGCCACCATCTGGTTGCGGGGGCTGAAGCGGCTGCTGCCGCTGCCGTGGGCAAACAGGACCAGGCCGCAGGGATCCTCCGGCAGTTGCAGGATGCCCTCCAGCCGCGCTCCCGCCGCATCGATCAGTACATCGCCACCGCTCATTGCCCGCTTTCCCGGAGGCGGTCCGCCTCGCGCATCATGTCGATCACCTGGTCGTCGGAGAGCTGGGAGAAGTCCTCGTACCAGGCGCCGATGGCCCAGAAGGCCGACGGCATCGCCAGGCACTCGAAGCGGTCCACCAGCGGTTCGAAGCGCCGCGGTGCATCCGTCGGCGCCACCGGCACCGCCAGCACGATCTCGGCCGGGTGCTGGGCGCGCACCGCACGGGCCGCCGCCTCCATGGTGGCCCCCGTGGCGATCCCGTCGTCCACCAGGATCACGCAGTGATCCCGCAGTTCCGGCCAGGGCCGGTCGCCACGATAACGCTGTGCCCGGCGCTCCAGCTCGCGCCGCTCGGCTTCCGTCTCGCGCTCGAGCATTTCATCGGTGATGCCGGCCCCGAGAATCACATCCTGGTTCAGGACCCGCGCCTGCGCGGTGATGGCGCCCATCGCCAGTTCCTCGTGACCGGGCACTCCCAGCTTGCGCACCAGCATCAGGTCCAGCGGTGCATGCAGGGCGCGCGCCAGCTCCAGGCCCACCGGTACGCCGCCCCGGGGCAGCGCGAGGATGATGATGTCATCGCGGCCCGAGCGGCGCCGCTGATCGACGTAATCCCGCAGGCTGGCGGCCAGCTCACGGCCTGCCGCTACACGGTCCTTGAAGGGGGTTACCACTGGGATCTCCGCAGGTAATGCCGATAAAACTAGACTAGCAAACAGACCCTCCCGGCAATCTGAATATGAGTGACCAGCGCGATCCCAAACCGGCACCCCCTGACCTGGATACCAAGACCCGCTTCCTGCTGGCGCCGGGCAGCTATGCCGGGGACACGACAGCGGTGGAACTGGTGGAAACCCATATGGCGCGGGTGTTCCTGACCGATCGCCATGCCTACAAGATGAAAAAGCCGGTACAGACGGCGTTCCTGGACTTCAGCACCCTGGCCCTGCGCGAGGCCGACTGCCGGGAGGAGCTGCGGCTCAACCGGCGCCTGACCACCGGGGTCTATCTGGCGGTGGTGCCGCTGTGCCAGCGGCCTGATGGCCAATTGCAACTGGCCGATAGTGGCGGCCACGGCGAGGTGGTGGAATGGCTGGTGAAAATGCGGCGCCTGCCGGAGGCGCAGAACCTGGCGGCGCGGGGCCGGGAGGTCACGGGGGAGGAACTGGCGCCACTGGTGCGGCGCCTGTGCGATTTTTACCGGTCCGCGCCGCCATTGGCGGTGGACCCGGTGGTCTACGTCACCGACCTGCGTGAGCATGTGGAGCTGCGACGGACGGCCCTGCTGGCGCCGGAACTGGGGCTGCCGGCGGCCGGTATTCACGCGCTGGCCGACTTCCTCGTCACTTTCACCCGGCGCGAGGCCCCACTGCTGGCGCAGCGGGCGGTGGACGGCCGCATCGTCGAGGGCCACGGTGACCTGCGGCCCGAACACTGCTTCCTGACCGAGCCGCCACAGATTATCGACTGCCTGGAGTTCAATCGCGACCTGCGCAGCATCGACCCCCTGGACGAACTGGGCTACCTGGCACTGGAGTGCGAACTGCTGGGCCGGCGGGACCTGGGGGACGGTATCCTCGCCAGCTATCGGCGTGCCTGCGCCGACCCCGCCCCGGCCCTGCTGGAATACTTTTACAAGGCTTACCGGGCGCTGGTCAGGGCACAACTGGCGGCGGCGCACCTGCAGGATGGTGTGGTGGCCGAGCCACAGAAATGGCGCGACAAGACCAGCCGCTACCTGGACGCAGCGCGCCACTACGGCCGGCGCGCCGGGGCCCATGCCGCCTGATCACTTTTCCCGCAGGCAAAAAAAATCCCCGGGCTGGGGGAGCACCGGGGCGAGCAACATCTGACTTCCTTGGGGGGGATGACGCATTCCAACGATCTTGCCTGTTTAGAGCCGCCATTTTTGCGACGGTTCCCGCAGGCAGGTTAAAAAGTGTTAATCATTGGCGCCGCTTTCCCTCAGTCTTGCCGCTCCTGTGATGCCGCCCGCGTCACCTCCTCCACGTAGGCGCGCTCGCGCCGCAGCCGGTAGGCCAGCACCAGGCAATAAACCAGGCTGCTGGCCCCGGCCCAGAACAGGCCGTAGCGGAGGGCGCCGGCCAGTGTCGCCCCCTTGAACAGTTCCACCGGCAGTAGTACTGCCAGCACGATGGCGAACATCCGCGCGAACCGGAGCAGCCAATCTTTCACCGCAATTCCCTTCACTTGCCCTGTCTCCCCGGTCATGTCGTTCTCATGGCCATACTGCCCGGCTCAGTGGGCCTCTTCCCAGCTGGCGCCCTGCCCCACATCGACGATCAGCGGCACATCCAGCTCGGCGGCATCCTGCATCAGCCGGGTCAGGTTGTCCCGTACTTGCTCCACCTCCGCCGCCGGCACCTCGAGGATCAGCTCATCGTGTACCTGCATGATCAGGCGGCTGGCCATTTTTTCCCGTCCCAGCCAGGCATCCACCTCTACCATGGCGCGCTTGATGATATCCGCCGCAGTCCCCTGCATGGGCGCATTGATCGCGGTGCGCTCGGCGGCCTGGCGGCGCGCGCCATTGCGGGAGTTGATCTCCGGCAGGTACAGGCGGCGGCCGAACAGGGTCTCCACGTAGCCCTTCTCGGCGGCATGCTTGCGGGTGTTCTCCATGTAGGCGAGTACCCCCGGGTAGCGCTCGAAATAGCGATCGATATAGGTCTGCGCATCGCCCCGCGGAATCCCCAGCTGGCGCGCCAGGCCGAAGGCCGACATACCGTAAATCAGGCCGAAGTTGATCGCCTTGGCGCGGCGGCGCTGCTCGTCGTCCACCTCTTCCGGGCTCACCTCGAACACCTCCGCGGCGGTGGCGCGGTGAATGTCCTCACCATTGGCAAAAGCCTTTACCAGGCCCTCGTCGCCGGACAGGTGGGCCATGATGCGCAGCTCGATCTGTGAGTAGTCGGCAGCAATGATCACGCTGCCGCCGTCGATGCGCGGGTCAGCCACAAACGCCTTGCGGATGCGGCGCCCTTCCTCGCTGCGGATGGGGATGTTCTGCAGGTTGGGATCGCTGGACGACAGGCGCCCGGTGGCGGCCACAGCCTGGTGGTAGGAGGTGTGCACCCGGCCGGTGCCCGGGTCGATCATCTGCGGCAGCTTGTCGGTGTAGGTGTTCTTGAGCTTGGCCAGGCCGCGGTACTGCATGATCAGTGCCGGCAGTTCGTGGCTGTGGGCCAGCTCCTGCAGCACCGGCTCGGCGGTGGAGGGTGCCCCCTTGGGGGTTTTCTTGATTACCGGGATCTCCAGCTTCTCAAACAGGATAGCGCCCAGCTGCTTGGTGGAACCCAGGTTGAACTCCTCGCCAGCCACCTCGAATGCCTGCTGCTCGGTGTCGCGCATTTTCTTTTCCAGCTCGGCGCCCTGCTTTGCCAGCATCTCGGCGTCGATGTAGGCACCATTGCGCTCCATATGCACCAGTACCGGCAACAGCGGCATCTCGATCTCGTCCAGCACCTTCTCCAGCGGCGGGATTTCCGCCAGGCGCCCGCCCAGCTCGCGGTGCAGGCGCAGGGTGATGTCCGCATCCTCGGCGGCATAGGGGCCGGCCTGCTCCAGCTCGATCTGGTTGAAGGTGAGCTGCTTGGCACCCTTGCCGGCAATATCCTCGTAGTGGACGGTCTGCTCACCCAGGTATTTCTGCGCCAGGCTGTCCATGTCGTGGCGGCTGGCGGTGCTGTCCAGCACATAGGACTCGAGCATGGTGTCGCGGGCGATGCCGCGCAGCTCGATGCCGCAGTTGGCGAGGATATGGCTGTCGTATTTCAGGTTCTGGCCCACTTTCTTCTGCTCCGGATCCTCCAGCAGCGGCTTGAGGGCGGCCATCACCTCGTCGTAGGGCAGCTGTTCCGGCGCCCCCATATAGTCATGGGCCAGCGGCACATAGGCCGCCTCCCCGGGTTCCACGGCAAAGGACACCCCCACCAGCTTCGCCTGCATGTAATTGAGGCTGGTGGTCTCGGTATCAAAGGCGAAAATTTCGGCGGCTTTCAGCTTTTCCAGCCAGGCGTCGAACTCGCCGCGCTCGGTAACTACGCGGTAATCCCGCTCGATGGCCTCGGCCATCGCTGCCTGGGCCTCGTCATCACCGCTCAGCTCCTCCAGCCAGCTGCGGAATTCGAGTGCGCTGAACAGCTCCGCCAGTTTCGCCTTATCCGGTTCACCGTGGTGGAGGTCGGCGGGCTTATAAGGCATGTCCACATCGGTCTTGATGGTGGCCAGCTGGTAAGAGAGATCGGCCGCCTCGCGGTGCTCGGCCATTTTCTTGCCCAGGGTCTTGCTGCCGCGAAAACCCAGGGGCGCGATGGCATCCAGGTCGGCGTAGATGTCCTCCAGGCTGCCCAGGTTCTGCAGCAGGGCCAGGGCGGTTTTCTGGCCCACGCCGGGAACTCCGGGGATATTGTCGGACTTGTCGCCCATCAGGGCGAGAAAATCGATGATCAGCTCGGGCCCGACACCGAACTTCTCGCGCACACCGTCGGTATCCATTTCCGTGTTGCTCATGGTGTTCACCAGGGTGATACCCGGGCGCACCAGCTGGGCCATGTCCTTGTCGCCGGTGGAGATGATCACTTCCTGGCCCTGTTCCTGCGCCTGCAGGGCGAGCGTGCCGATCACGTCATCGGCCTCGACCCCGTCGATTACCAGCCGCGGCAGGCCCATGGCGTCGATGATGTCGTGGATGGGCTGGATCTGCTCCCGCAGGTCGTCGGGCATGGGCGGCCGGTGGGACTTGTAGTCGGCGAACAGTTCGTCGCGAAAGGTCTTGCCCTTGGCATCGAATACAACTGCAACCGTGCTGTCCGGATGTTCCTTCAGGTGGCGGCGCAGCATGCTGATCACACCGCGCACGGCCCCGGTGGGCTGCCCTTCACTGGTCACGAGCGGCGGCAGCGCGTGGAAGGCGCGGTAGAGGTAGGAAGAACCGTCCACCAGGATCAGGGGAGCGGCACTGGGCTTGTTGTTACTCATAAGTATCCGGAAAGCTGGAATTTCATCGTGGATGTCTGGGATTGCGCGACAGGATAACCGCGATCGTTTTTTTTCGCTCGCCCCGGCGCCGCATCCGTGGCGGTCATCGCAGTGTCACCGCCAGTTTTCTCCCGGGCTTCTAGGCTTTAGTTGAACGGCAGTGCCCATTCTGCCGCCGGCCTGCCGCTATCGGCGAGATGCTCGAGAGAGGGATATGACCATGAGGCGAGAGTTTATTTCCAGTGTGTTCCTGGCCGCTGTACTGGCGACCGGGGCCGTTTCCGCTGACTCGGTGGGGCGGCCGGCGCAGAAGCCCGGGCCGATGGAGTACCTGGAAGTGACCGACGAACTGGATGTTACCGGGGCAGAGAGGGAGGCAGCGCGCCAGCGCGAGGCTCAGGAACGGGCACTGGAACACCAGGGCAAGCGTGAGCAACTGGGCTCGCTGCTCGTGCGACATCGGCAACAGATGGAATCATTCCGTCAGCGCCTGCAGCAACTGCAGGTGCAACAGCGCGGTGAATCCGAGCAGCAAGAGGCGGCCCGCCAGCAACAACAGGAAAGGCTACAGAGGGAACGCGAGGCTCTCCAGGCGGACGAACCGGGGGAGGAGGCTTCCTGAGCGGGCGGGATCAACCGCGGTCGCTGCGATCGGGCACCTCGGCCAGGCAACTGCGAGCCTGGGCCAGCCACGCCTGCACCAGGCTCTCGTAATCAGCACCGGCCGGCAACTGTGTCCCCAGCGGGTCGAGCGTCGCGTAGCGGAGGCCAAGGTTCTCCGCCGTCTGCCGGTCGCGGGCATTTTCCGGCACCTCACCAAACAGGCAGCCGCTGCCGGCGGCCGACTCCCCCAGTCCGTCACGCAACTCCAGCATTGCCCGGGCCCCATGCCCGCCATGGGCCGAATCGGCCAGAGCCTGCGTCTCGACACCGGCGGGACCGAAAAAATGCCCGTAGGCATCGTGGGTAACCACAATGGGCACATCCCGGTATGCCCACAGGGCCCGGTCTAGCACTTTCTGCAGGTTTGCCATGCGGCGGGAAAAGTCCCGTGCCCGCTGCCGGTATGCGTCGGCCCGCCGGGGATCCAGCTCTGCCAGGCGCGCGGCAATATGGGCGGCCATCACGGCGGCATTGCGAGGGCGCAGCCACAGGTGAAAATCCTCCGCCGAGGCCCCGCCGAATTCGTACCCGTCCTGCTCCAGCAATTGCAGCTGGCGTCCCTGCGGCAACAGTGACAGCTGCCGCGCCAGGGCGCTTTCCATCTGCGGCCCCAGCCAGATCACCAACCGCGCCGATTCCAGCGCCGCCCGGTCGGATACCCCGGGAGCATAGTGATGGGGGTCGCCGTTTGCCGCGAGTACCTGCACCGGCGTATCCGGCTCCGCAACTTCCCGCACGATCAGCGCCAGTGGGCGCACACTGACGACCAGCGCCTTATTGTCCGGCTCCGGTTCCGACGCTTCCCGGGCACAGGCGGCGAGCATCAGGAACAGGGGGAACAGCAGGAGATACTTTACTGGGTACTGCGGGAAATTCATCAGGATCCGGGATTCGCGGGCCATCGGGTCGGGCGTAAACTGCGATATAATCACAGCCGGCGCCAGCCCGCCAGTCCGGGCGCGCCACTTTCAAACGCCTGCCGGGCCGACACACAGCATCGGCGCCGACAGAGCCCCTGGCATCCCCACGCGGTCGCGGAGACTTCACCCTGAGCCAAACTGACCCTCTCATCACAGCAAACGGGCTGGGCCTCGAGGTGGCCGGCCGCCAGTTGCTGCACGACATCACGCTGGAACTGCGGCGCGATGAGATCGTCACCGTCATCGGACCCAACGGCGCCGGCAAGACCACCCTGCTGCGCCTGTTATTGGGACTCACCCGCCCTACCCACGGCAATGTATGGCGCCAGCCGGGACTGCGCCTCGGGTACATGCCGCAGCGTATGCAGGTTGACCCGTCCATGCCCATGTCGGTCTTGCGCTTCCTGCAACTGGGTAACGAGCGCGTCGATGCGCCCGCGGCGCACGAAGCACTGGCCCGGGTCGGCGCGGCGCGCCTGGCGCGGGCCAGCCTGGCAGACCTGTCCGGGGGAGAGATGCAGCGGGTGCTGCTGGCACGGGCAGCCGCCCGCCGGCCACAGCTGCTGGTGCTGGACGAACCCACCCAGGGCGTGGACGTGGGGGGCCAGGGCGAGGTCTACCAGTTGATCGCCAGCCTGCGGGACGAACTGAACTGCGGTGTGTTGCTGGTTTCCCACGACCTGCACGTGGTGATGGCGGCTACCGACCGGGTGCTGTGCATCAACCAGCATATCTGCTGTCACGGCCATCCCGAGCAGGTGAGTCGCGACCCGGCCTTTATCGAATTATTCGGCGACAAGGTGGCACCTTATACCCACCAGCATAACCATGAACACGACCTGGGGGGCGACATCGTGCACGACCAAGGCTGCAGCCACCGGGACAACGGTAACGGGAGTGAGACCGCGTAATGGATGTCAGTGCATTGTTCAGCAGCCAGTTCCTGTGGTTCGCCCTGGCCGCGGGCCTGCTGGTGGCATCGGTCAGCGGTCCACTGGGCTGCTTTGCCGTCTGGCGGCGCATGGCGTATTTCGGCGATACCCTGGCGCACTCCGCCCTGCTCGGTGTGACCCTGGGTTTCCTCCTGCAGTTACAACCAACCCTCGCTGTGGGCGCCACCTGTTGCGTGCTGGCAGTATTGCTGGTTTACCTGCAGCGCCGACAGACCCTGTCGGTAGACACCCTGCTTGGGATCCTGTCGCACTCCATGCTGGCGCTGGGTATTGTCACGGTGAGCCTGTTCGGGATCCGCGTCGACCTGCTGGCGCTGCTGCTCGGCGACCTGCTGGCCGTCAGTAACCAGGATGTGGTGCTGATGGCGGCGGCAGTTGCGGCTATCGGCGGCCTGCTGTTTTTCCTGTGGGACAGGTTGCTGGCATTCACCCTGAATGAGGAACTGGCCGCCGCGGAGGGAGTGCCGGTGGAACGGGTCAGGCTCGCCCTGATGCTGATGCTGGCACTGCTGATCGCCATTGCCATGAAAGTGGTGGGCATCCTGCTGATTACCGCCCTGCTGATCATTCCGGCGGCCGGAGCGCGGCGCCTGGCCGACACGCCCGAACGCATGGCACTGCTCGCCTCCCTGATCGGCGCAGTGGCGGTCATCCTTGGGCTGCTGGCATCCATCCTCTGGGATACCCCGGCCGGGCCCTCGATTGTATTGGCGGCAGCGCTGTTATTCCTGCTGGCCCAGTTGCGAACCGGGCCCGCAACCTGAGGCATCCCCGTCCGCGCGGCTTAGCGCCCCGGATGGTCGCCCTTGGAATGCGAGTTTTCTGCCGGTTCCTCACCGGCCTGGCGGAACTCGTAAATGGTCAGCGCAATACCGATCACCAGCATGACGAATACGCCGATGGCAATGACCAGGAGCATCGTATCCGACATGGTTATTGCCTCCGTGCCAGCAGCGCGGAAACCTTGAAGTAAATGCCGAAAGCGAGAATGCTCGGCACCCACAGCGCTGTGAAGATCCCCTGCTCCCGATACCCGTTGAACCACAGGTATCCCGACAGCACAAAAGAGATCCCCACTGCGATCATGATGAACAGGTCCGATAGCTTGAACATGGCTGCCTCCAGCAATACCGGGCTGTGCCCGGAAGATCAGTCGTAATCCCAGAAACCAACAGCGGCCATCAACAGGCCGGTAATGGCGATTGATGCCGGAATCCTGAGGCCCGGCACAGTGAACACCTCCACCAGGGAGGGGACCAGGCCCAGCCCGCCGAGCGCCGCCCACAGCACAACGGGTACTACCAGGCAAAGCCCCAGCCAACCCAGGGCACGGCAGACCCTGCGCGAGTGCGAAAACTTATCGAACAGGTTTTTCAATGCACGAACCCTGTCGCCTGGGGCCTCTCGGCAGCGCCAATCTTACCCTGAGCGTACACGATGAATTGCACTGTGCAAGCAAGCCGGCTGCCACCAGCGGATACACAGCACTAGGGTTCGTTAATGGAAGGATCAGGAGCGCGCCACGAAGATACAGCCGGCGGCAATCAGCATGGATCCGCCAACGCGCATGGCATTGACCGGCTCACCGAGAAACGCATAGCCAAACAACAGCGTAAAAATGAAACTCAGCCCAACAAACGGATAGGCGATACTGAGGTCCACCCGCGACAGCACCCAGAGCCATACCAGTACGCTGACTGCGTATACGAATATCCCGGAAAAGACGTGGGGACTGAAGAGTACACGCACCATACCTCCAACGCCGTCAGCCAGGTAATCCTCACCGGCCCTTTGCATACCCAGCTTCAGCAATAGTTGCGCGCAGGCGGACAGGAACACCGTCAACAATATGACGGAGAGGTTGAGCACATTCATTTCTTATCCCTGAATCGTCATGGTGGAGGCAGCTGCCAGGACCAGGCCGAGAACCAGGCCGGTTATCCAGCTGCGCTTGTCCTTGATCGCAAACGCAATCGGGTCCTCATCAATTTCACCGCGGGAAGCCATAACCAGCATGCGGATAATCCAGTAGGCAAACAGCGGGCAGGCCAGCCACAGGATCATCGGTGAACGGTACATGCCCATCACCTCCGCACTGTTTACGTACATGGCAAACACCAGGATCGAAACCATACCCGCGGCTGACGCCAGGCTGGTGAGAACCGGCAGGTCGGAGGTGAAATAACCGCGACCACGGATCTGCAGGGACGTCTCGTCTGCCCCCTGCTTGCGGTAGATTTCTGAAATTCGCTTGACCAGCGCCAGGCACAGGAACACAAACATCGAGAATGCCAGCAGCCAGTAGGAGGGATAGACGCCAATGGCGGCAGCCCCCGCCAGGATACGGGTGGTGTACAGCCCCGCCAGAACCACTGTATCAACGGTCTGCAGCCGCTTGAGCAGGAAGCTGTAACCGAGCGTGGTAACCAGGTACAGGAACAGCACGGCACCAAACCACGGTGGCAGGAAAGTAACCAGCACACCCGAGGCGAGCAGCAGGAGGCAACACAGCAGCAGGCCCGCGCGGATGGACAACATCCCCGAGGCCAATGGTCGCCAGCGCTTTTTCTGGTGCGCCCGGTCAGAATCCAGGTCCGCAATATCATTGATGATGTAGGTGGCCGAGGCACACAGGCCAAAGCAGACGAACGCCAGCAATGCTGCCGTTACAGCTTCCGCGTCGAGGAATTGATGTGACGTCACCAGCGGCACAAACAACAGCAGGTTTTTGACCCACTGGTGGATACGGACCTGCCGCAGATAAATTGACAAAGTCGGTGCCGCTGTTGGAAAGCTGTTTTCCAGCTGGCAGACCTGTGCTGCGTTTTCCGCCAGGGCCCGGCTTGACCCAACCACCACGGCAGACCTGGCAAAGCGCCAGACGCGCAGGTCCCGGTTCTCATTACCCACATAGGAGAAGCCACGCTCGCCGTAACGCTCGCGCAGGAACTGCGCTTTCCTCTCGCCAGTCAGGTTGTGGGTAATTCCGGTGGCGTAGATTTCATCAAAAATACCCAGGTGATCCATTACCTCCCGTGCGAGGCCTTCATTGGCACCGGTGCATAAAACCAGGCTGCGGCCCTGTGCCTTCTGCTCCCGCAGGAACTCCAGCAGGCTGCTGTTATAAGGCAATGCACTGACGTCGATATCGATGGCCTGGGCCAGGCGATATTTCAGGTAGGCAATACCGCGGAACAGCCATAGGGGCAGGAAAGCCAGTGCCCAGGGGCGGGTAAACAGGGTACGCACGAATGACTCATAGAGTAAGTCGGTACGGATCAGGCTGCCATCCAGGTCGACAATCAACGGGGACTCGTGATGGGACACTGCGCTCTCTCCTTAAGCGATTCTGCTCCCCGGTTCCATGGGGCGTTCATTGGCATTTACCCTTTACAGGCAAGTGCTCTCATTATCCGTGACTCGTTCCAGTCAATTCCCGGCACCTACCTTCTTGAACAAATGTACCAGGCGAGCTAAAACCCGCGCCCGCTTCCAGTGCGGGACGAGCACGGGATCTTTTCGTTATTTCGGCACAAATGCAACCCCGGCGCGATTACAGTAATACACAGGCCGGGCAGGCATAGTGCTTGCAAGGTTCGCACCATCCCGTCCAGGCGGTAAAAACCGGAATTCGGAAGAGGGTGTTACAACGAATCACAACAGCTGTCGCCGCCCGGGCGCTATCCGTATAATCCTTGCCGCTTTGCAAAAGCTTATGGAGCGATAATCATGGATCGATTGATGCGCCTGCTGGTGGCGACGCCCGGAATCTACCTGCTCGCCATTGGCCTGCGCCTGCTATGGGCCCTGCTGGTGCCGGTGATGCCGGTTTCCGACAGTGCCGCCTACGATACCTTTGCCGTGAATATCTGGCAGCACGGGACTTACGGCTGGCAACCCGATGAGCCCGGCAGCTACTGGGCAGTGGGCACCTCGGCGATCTACGCAGCCCTGTACCTGCTGTTTGGCCATGCATACTGGCCGATCGTAGCGCTAAACATCTGCCTGTCTGTGGGAATCCTTTTCTTTACTGGACGTCTGTGCCAGATCTTTTTCAGCGATCCGCGGGTTGCCAGGCTCAGCCTTTTACTGCTTGCACTCTGGCCGACCGGTATTTTTTACGTGACCGTACTCGCGAGCGAACTGTTGTTTATGTTTTTTTCAGTCGCCGGGCTTTATTGTTTTGTGACCGCTGACAAGGGGGCAAAGGGCCGAGTGGTCTTTGCGGGCCTGTTGCTGGGCGCTGCGTATTATGTGCGGCCACTGATTACCGTTTCGATAATCATTTTTGCGATTGCCTGCTTCGCGTATTTGCGGCAACGCCCTCTGGCAGTGGTTCTTCGCACCGGCTGCTGCTTCCTGATACTCGCACTGATGGTCGCGCCCTGGGCTTACCGGAATTACCAGCTATACGATGATTTTGTGCCCATGTCCTCTAACGGCGGAGCCGTATTCTGGATGGGGAATTCACCGGGTACCAATGGAGGTTATGCCGAAATCCCGCCCGACGTGATTGCAAATACGAATTCTACTTACGAAATGAGCCGGGTTCTGAGGGCCCGCGCCCTGGAGTATATTGCGGAAGAACCGGTAGCATTTGTACAGCGCACTTTCATAAAACTGTTTCGCTTTCACAGTTATGAAACCATTGGGATAACCTGGAACGCAGAGGGGATCAGGACGCGCTTTGGTGAAGGCGCGCTACTACCGCTGAAAATCCTGGCCCAGGGATACTGGCTCCTTTTGCTGGCAGCAGGCCTCGGCGGCCTCGCGCTAACCCTGTACCAGGCCGGGCTTGCCAGGGCACTGACCCACCCATTCATCCTGAGCTGGGGAGCCAATGCGGGTATTCATGCATTGATAGCCTCCCAGGATCGCTATCACCTTCCCACTGTGCCTTTCATCGCAGCATTCGCGGCGCTGGCCCTGGTGGCTGTCAGTGACAGGCTGCTCCGGGGCCATACCGACAGCACTGCCTACCCCCGCCGCGCATCACAGGCCGGGTGAGCCCACAATGGACCCGCCAGCCCTGAAAAGCTGGCCCTCAGGCCACGGTCAGGATCCCGGTGTTGAGGTGGTCACGGTGCTACGACGAAAGTCCTGCGCTTCGAGAGTAAAGCGGGCGTTGGCCTGGTAGCGGCCGATCCCAAGCACCCTGCGCAATAGCCGCGTAGCACTGTCAAACAGCGCGAGGGGTAACTGGCAAAAGAGGTAATGATCGCCGGACAGGCGGCGAAACAACCGCGATACCCGGTGTCGGGGTCTCGTCCAGTCCAGTGGGTACCGGCGACTTCCGTAATCGATCGATGCGATCAGGGTATAGGGGCAAGTCTCAAGGTGAATGTAGTTATACAGGGCGCGTAGCCCACGCACCTTCTCCAGTGGCCCGCGCGCCCAGGGTTTGGTACCCATGGCATGCACGAAGAGCGGCCGGCGCCTGCGCAACCAGGCCTTTACGCGCTCAGCGGGTGTAAAGCCGGCAGGGCCAAAGCACTGGGCAATTTCCACACCGCTGCGTAACTGGTATACAGGAATGTGGGCAAACTCATCCGCACACACCAAGGCAGTGAATGCCTCCTGATCCCCCACCATATGCAGCGGCCGCTCGAACCAGCGCAACCTCTGGGATTGACGATAAACCGGATGGGAGAGCATGTTGCACCAGGTGTCGATGAGCTCGGTGTGTTCACACGTCACACGCAACACGCCCGTGTTAATGGTGCGGGCCAGGCGACGGCCGGGCTTCAATCCCCAGCTTACTGTCCGGTGGCTGCCACCCTGGCGCTGCCCAAAAGCCGTCTCTTCTGTGGCAATCACTGTTGAGGGTGAAAAGTCCGTAAACTTTTCCAGGAAGTTTCCGCAGACAAGGATATCCGCATCGATCCAGATCACCTCGGGATACCCCTGTTGCAGTAGTTGCTGGATAATTCGCGCCTTGATATTCCAACCACTAAAACCTGTAGTATCCAGCTGGGCCTCACGCACCGGCTGCGCTTTGAGCCAGGCACGAAAAACGGGGTCAGGAAATCGGTGACTGACAATAATGTCGGTGGAATTCGTGTGCCGGAGAATACTTTCTACTGCCAGCACCAGGCCCTCAGTATTTTCCGGCCGGTCCTCATGAACGACGACGGCTCTTTCCATGACGGCGCTTCCCTTGCAATGCAATTCTGCAAACTTTATTCCGCATTATCTGAACAGCATCCGGTGCTGTCCATCAACCAGCGGTTGCGTATTCCATGTGATCCCCCGCGACGCTGTGCCGGCCGACTGAATAACCCAAGTGGGGAACTGCCTCAATTACTGAGAAGGATTGGGCACGCTGGATGCGCAATGACCTTATTGTTCCCTTGAGAGGGAAAGATGATATAGCTCTCTCCGGTTGGGCCACCGGACTGTCCTTCACTCTTTCGGCTGGGCCGCCAGGTCATCGCCCCCTTCTTCCGCGATTTCCACGTAATTCGTATTGCCCCTGTGGTAGTCCTCAAACTCCAGGCCTTTATATAAGGTAACGGCAATAATAACCACGCCACAGATGGCAAAAAAGGTGCCCGGTGCGGCCTCTTTCAGGACCAGGCGGTTATCACGAAATGCGGCTTGCAGCTCACCGGCGCCACCCCAGACGCCGGATATGAAAAGCCTGTAGCCCAGATAGCCGAACAGGCTACCCACCAGCAGCGAAACGACTTTGTATATGACCAGTGAGAGTATGACTTCAGTACTAATTCCCATTGTTTACTGTATTCCGGTGAGCCAGGGGAGTGTGCACGCTGGACGGTGGTAATTAGCTATTACTGCACCGACGTCGCGGCATATGTTTTCATGGTTATTGCAGTGGATAGGGTAACAGAAGCATATGCAGGCTATTCACACCCCAGTGCGCCAGGACGCAAACCCAGAATTTTTCCCGCAGGTACCAGAGTTGTGCATAGCCAAACCCCGCCAGTGCCACCAGCGTGACAACCTGTGGACTCGCCGCCCAGCCGGTATGCAACAGGGTGAATATCGCCACCACCAGGGGCACCGCCAGCCAGCGCCACCGCCCCAGCAGCTGCTCGCTGCCACGCTGCAGGATCCAGCGGAAAAACGCCTCTTCGCTCACGCATACGACAACCAGGTTGATCACCAGTGCGAGCAGAATGGTTACGGAAAACTTGGCTGAGAGGCCGGTGAGCGGCAGTGCAAGTGCCACCGGCAGTACTGCGGCGAAGATCAGCAACGGCAAGTCCCGCCTTGCGGGCCACTGGTTACGCCCGAACATAAAGGCAATCACTGCAACCGCAATGGTGGCCTTGCCCGGGTTGAAACTGCTAACAATCATGTTTCCGGCATTGTCTGCGTATGGCGGCAGCAACTCGATCCGGGGGACCGCCGGCAGCAAACCCAGCGCCGCGGCGAGCATGGCGATCGCCGCGACAACAAATAGCAGTCCACGGGACCAGCCCGAGCTGCGCTCTATTCCATTCAGGGCCAGCCAGATCAGGGGCGCCGCCAAACCGACCCAGCCAAACGGCAGCACACATAAAGCCAGCGCCAGCGGAATATAAAGCGCTCTGGTTTGCAATGGCAGTACCGGGCTGGCACTGCGCTGTTCGATGTCCATATCGGGGATATCAGTCCAGGTTAACTGGCCGGCCTTTCGTAAGGTGGCGGGCCCACAGGCCTACCCTGTATTACCGGCCCGTCGGCATTCAGCCGTTGTAGGTTGCGCGCAGGGAGCGGTAGGTCAGTTTCATTTTCGCCGGATCCAGCGGCGCCTTGAAAAAGGCGTGGTAATGTCCGCGGGGGTTGATCAAGACCACCTGCGACCCATGGTCCACCGTGTACTCGCCGTCTTCCAGCGGTACCTTGTTAAAGGGCACATTGAGCTGGTTGGCAAAGCGCTTGAGGTTGAGAAACTCACCGGTGACACCGGCAAATTCCGGATTGAAATAGTCCACGTACTGGCGCAGCTTATCAGCGGTATCTCGCTTGGGATCCACGGAGACCAGCAGGATATCCGTATCTGCACGGGTTTCCGGATCCAGCATCTGGTAGAAGCTGTTCAGGGTCGACATGGTGGTGGGGCATATATCCGGGCAGTGGGTAAACCCAAAGAACACCAGCGTCCAGCGACCGGCCAGCTCTCCGGTTTCCCAGTTGTCGCCGCTGTCCGCTACCAGCGTAAAATTATCCAGTATCCGCGGGCGTTCCAGCTCCACGGTCCCATTGGCCCGCATTTCAGCCTCGGTCAGCACCCTCGGCTGGCCCATTTTATTCAGGAAACCGGCCAGCACTGCCAACATAAAAAAGACACAGACGGCAACTGTAATCAGCACGCCGCGCTGCTGTTCCGGGCTCTTGTCCTGGCTGTTCAGGCCTGGATCACCAGCAGTATTTTTGCTCATTTTTCCTCACCCATTTATCACACTGCTACCAGGTAGTGATCAATCAGCATGATGCAGAACAGTGCCATCAGGTAAATAATGGAATACTTGAAGGTTTCCATGCCCGCATTCGGGTTCCGGTCACGCAGCATTTCCACTGCCCAGTAGACAAAACCCAGACCCAGCACCACAGCGCCAAGCAGGTAGAGCCAGCCCAGCATGGCGGTTGCAAACGGCAGCAGGCTGACAGCGAAGAGGATAAAGGTGTAAAGCAGGATATGCAGCCTGGTGTAAGCCACGCCGTGGGTCACCGGCAGCATGGGGATGTCGGCCTTGGCGTAATCCTCGCGGCGGTGAACCGCCAGGGCCCAGAAATGCGGGGGAGTCCAGGCAAAGATAATCAGCACCAGCAGCAGCGCATGTCCGTGCAGTTCCCCGGTTACCGCGGTCCAGCCAAGCAGTGGTGGTGCGGCCCCGGCGATCCCGCCGATTACAATATTCTGCGGCGTGGCGCGCTTCAGGAACATTGTGTAGACCACCGCATAGCCCAGCAGTGAGAAAAGGGTCAGCCATGCCGTGAGCGCATTGACGAATGCGAGGAGCACGGCCATGCCCGCCACACCCAGGGCCAGGGCGAATGCCAGCGCCCGGCGGGGCTCCACCCGACCACGCGCAATAGGACGATTGCTGGTGCGGGCCATCTTGATATCGATATGGCGATCCACCAGGTGATTGACCGCTGCGGCACTGCCGGCACACAACGCAATACCCAGGTTCCCCAGCACCAGCACGTCGAGAGGCACCATCCCCGGCACTGCCAGCAGCATGCCAATCACCGAGGTGAGGATCATCAGCATGACCACCCGCGGCTTGGTCAACTCGTAGTAGTCGCGCCAGGTGGCGTGCGTCAGGGCGGCGGCTTGGGTGCTCATGGTTTCACCTCTTTGTACTTCGTTATTATTTTTTCATTCGCGGCTGGGCCGTCTGGATACGGTAACAGAAGGTGAGCAGCCCGAGTAGCAGTAACGCGGCACCGGCATTGTGCGCCACGGCCACCGGCAGTGGCAGTGACATCACCACATTGGCTATACCCAGTGATACCTGCAGCAGCAGCACCCCGGCCAGGCCTACAGCCCAGCGCCGCGAACCTGCCCGCCATGCCAGTGCCGCCAGCAACAGGACTATCGCGCTGACAACCAGCGCACCCAGGCGGTGGGTAATATGGATTGCGGTGCGGGCATCGCTCTCCAGGGCACCCCCCAGGTAATTGGGACCGATGTGCTGCGCCACGTTAAAACCCTGGCTGAAATCCATCGCCGGCCACCACTCGCCATGGCAGGTGGGGAAGTCGGCACACGCCAGCGCGGCATAGTTGGAGCTGGTCCAGCCCCCGAGCGCAATCTGTAATGAAACTGCCACCACGGCGACAATCGCCAGCGGCCGGATTTTCTGCAACCGCCGGAACTCATGTACCGGAATCAGTCGCTTGCGGTAACGCAGGCGTTCAACCAACAGCCACAGCAAGGACAGGGTCGCCATACCCCCGAGCAAGTGGGCGGTGACCACCTGGGGCCAGAGCTTGAGCGTCACTGTCCACATACCGAACGCGGCCTGCAGGATGATCAGGCCAAGCAGGAAATGGGTATGCAGGAAACCCCGCTGCCCCCGCCGGCGCCAGGCCATCACGGTCAGCCCTGCAACCAGCAGCAGTAGTGCCCCGGCAAAATAGCGGTGCACCATTTCCGGCCAGGTCTTGTCCGTGGCCACCGGGCTATCCGGGAAGGCGGCATTGGCACTCTCGATCTCGTGCACTTCGTCCGGCCAGGTCAGGTGGCCGTAACAGCCAGGCCAGTCAGGACAGCCCAGACCGGCATCCACCAGCCGCGTGAATGCACCCAGGACCACCACCACCACTGCCAGCAGGGTACCGGCCATGGCGACCCGCAGTCGCCAGTCATTGCGTGGGTTATAGTCCGGGTCGGGTTGGTATTGGCGCATGCAATTCTCCGGCTTACTGCTCGTAGGAGTACTTCAGCAGTCGCTTGATATCTTTCAGCAGCTGGTTGCCGCTGTGTTCATTGTTGTAAACCATCATTGCGTAACCCTGCTGGTCCACCAGCAGCGCACTGGGATAATCGATGGTGCTGTGACTGGTACCCTGCAGCAGGCTGTCCAGCTGCGCCGCAGGCAGCGTCACGAATCGCAGGCGCGGGTGTTTTTCTGCCAGCTGCTCGCGGCGCTCCGGGCTGAGCGGTGCAGTGTTGACCAGCAGGCGCTCGACCCGGCGGGCCTTCTCCCCGAGCCGGACGTGAACCTGGCGGCTGGTGTACAGCAGCTCCTCACAGGCGTTATCGCAATCCTGCCCCGGCACAATCAGGTAGCGCCACTTGGGCTCTTCCGCCTCCAGTTGCAGCGGGGCCCGGCCCTGCTCCATCAGCGGCAGTGACTGGATATTGCGCGGCGGCTCCAGCAGGCTGCCCTCGTTCACGGTGGCATCGGGCATACCCACGCCGGTGTAGAAGACGATGTAGGCGGCCGCAATAGGCAGCACTACCGAGGCTACCACGGACAGGGCCTGCAACCGGCGGGACCGGGGCGGGGCATCTTCGCTGATTTCACGGTGGGTATCGTTGCTCTGGGTCACGGCTAGGTTACCTCTTGTCTGTTTTCATTATTCTCGAGCCGGTTAATCTCTTTGCCGCCGGCGATCAATTCCACGGAGCCTGGCCGGGAGCCGTGTGGCCGCCAGCAGCCACAGAATCACCAGTGCCATCGCCATCGCAAACCACTGCCACGCATAGGCCAGGTGGCGTGCCGGCGAGCTGCTGACCAGGTGCCAGTCAGTGACCAGTGCGGTATCCGAGTCCGCACTCAGCCTGATCGTCCATTGCGGCTGCGCCAGGTCAAGTGTGTCGGCCAGCCGGGAATCCACCGCCTGGATTCGCGCTGTGCCGGCGACAGCCGACGCAGCAGCCTCATCCTCGGCCAGCGCTACCGGATAGAGAAAGCCGGTGATCACTTTCGCCGCCCGGGGCCAGGTCACTTCCGGTAGCGCTGAGCGCTTGCGTTCCGCCGGTAACCAGCCCCGGTTGACCAGCCAGCGTCGGTCACCGGACACAAAAACCTGGAGGATTTCGTAACCCACGCGACCGCTACGCGTGCGATTGTCCAGGTAAAAGTACTCGTCGGTGAAGTAACCCAGCAGGCGAACCGGGATATAGCGCTGCAGGTCCGCGAGTTGGCTGGGGTCCTGCGGCTGGGCGGCGAGGCGACTGTCAACGGCAGTAACCAGGGCCCGCTTTTCCGCTGCCCGATCCAGCTGCCAAAGCCCCAGGCCCACCAGGACCGGCAACAACAGTGCGCTGAACACCGTCACGGGCCAATTGGAAATCAGTGCTACACTGGCCCTCTCGGAAGGTTTCCGGGGTCGCACTGGATGGGTCTCTACTGTCATGCCGATTCCAGCCTGCGAACAGGCCCCTACAACAAATGGCGAATACAAATGTGGCTGAAGATCGTTATTGTCTTTCTGTTTTTAGCTGTGCTGGCCAGCCTGTCCAGCGCGCTGTTTTTCCTCTTGCGCGATATGGGCGCCCCAGAATCGAAGCGCACCCTTTACGCCCTGGGTATCCGTATTTCCCTGGCTGCCCTGCTGCTGCTTGCCATCTGGTATGGCTTTGACAGCGGCATGCTCTCCAATACTGCTCCCTGGGCCAATAAATACTGATACCGCTCTTTCGGGGCCCGCATTGCGGGCCGCCATTAGTCCTCAGGAGCCGAGTACGTATACAAAAATAAACAGGCCTACCCAGACTACATCCACGAAGTGCCAGTACCAGCTGGAAGCCTCGAAGCCAAAGTGATCGTCCGGCTTGAAGTGATGGGCGATGACCGAGCGCAGCAACATGATCAACAGCATGATGGTGCCCAGGGTCACGTGCGCACCGTGGAAGCCTGTCAGCATAAAGAAGGTCGTGCCGTAAATACCGGACTCGAGTGTCAGCCCCAGGTGGACATAGGCCTCATAGTATTCCTCCACCTGGAAGAACAGGAACAGTGCCCCCAGCAACACGGTCAGTCCCAGCCACAGGTTAAAGGCGTTGCGCTTGCCCTTCTTCAGGAATACATGGGCGATATGCACGGTGACACTGGAAGTGAGCAGGATCACGGTGTTCAGTAGCGGCAGGTGCCAGGGGTCGATGATGTCATTGGGCCCGACCACCTTGGCGGCATCGCCATGCACCGCGGCATCCGGGGTTACCATCAGCGGCCAGGTGTTCTCGAAACCCTGCCACAGCATATTGGACTCGCCCCGGTCACCTTCCCCGCCCAGCCAGGGCAGCGCAAAGGTGCGGATGTAATAGAGCGCACCGAAGAAGGCGGCAAAGAACATCACCTCGGAAAAGATGAACCAGCCCATGCCCCAGACGTAGGAGCGCTTCAGCTGGTCACTGTTCAGCCCAGCCATGTTCTCGCGGATCACTGCGGCAAACCAGAACCACAGTACGCCGGCCATCGCCAGAGCACCGATAAAGAAAATATAGGAGGAGCCGCCGTTGATCCAGTTGGCGGCTCCAAACGCGGTCAGGAACAGACCGATGGTCGCAAAAATTGGCAGCCGGGACTGCTCGGGCACATAGTAGCTGCTTTCACTGGCCATAATTTTTATCCCTCTCGCTCGGAGTCGGCATTTTTGTTATCCAGGTTCCGGGTAAATTTTTCCGTGACATCGAACAGCGTGTAGGAAAGTGTAATGGTGTTGACCCCTGCTGGCAGGTCCGGGTCGACAATAAAGCGCAACGGCAGTTCTGCGCTCTCCCCCGCCTTCAGGGTCTGCTGGTTAAAACAGAAGCATTCCGTCTTGTGAAAATATTCGGCCGCCTTGAATGGCACCAGGCTCGGTATCGCCTGCCCCACCATATCGCGGCCGGTGGGATTGCGGGCCAGGAAAACCGTGTCCACTGCCTCGCCCGGATGCACCGTCATGGAGACCACAGACGGGCGGAAATCCCAGGGCATGCTCTCGTTGTGGCTGGCGACAAACTGCACTTTTACCGTACGGTCAGTCTGCACTGCAGCCGGGACCGCCTCGTAACGGCTGCCAGTCTTGCCATTCAACCCGGTGATTTCACAGAAGGCGTCGTAGAGTGGCGGCATGATAAAGATGGCAAACACCAGCATGCTGCCGGCCAGGGCCAGCAGCTTGGCTGTGAGTTTTGCGTTTTCACTCAGTTGCATCACCGCGCCACTCCGTGTTTCAGCGCACCGCCGGCGGCGTGCTGAAGGTGTGGTAGGGTGCCGGGGAGGCCACGGTCCACTCCAGGCCTTCCGGATCGTCCCACACCTCGTCGGTCGCCTTCTTGCCACCCATTACCGTGCGTACCACGTTGAACAGGAACACGATCTGCGCCGCACCGAACAGGAAGGCACCCACGCTGGCAATCTGGTTGAAATCGGCAAACTGTAGCGCGTAGTCAGGAATCCGCCGCGGCATGCCGGCCAGGCCGACGAAGTGCATGGGGAAGAAGGTCACGTTCAGGCCGACGAAAGCGAGCCAGAAATGCACCTTGCCCATGGTTTCGTTGTACATGTTGCCGGTCCACTTTGGCAGCCAGTAGTAGACGCCGGCGGTGATCGAGAAGATCGCACCGGGCACCAGCACATAGTGGAAGTGGGCCACCACAAAGTAGGTATCGTGATACTGGAAGTCCGCCGGTGCGATCGCCAGCATCAGGCCGGAGAAGCCACCGATGGTAAACAGGATCACGAAGGCAATCGCGAACAGCATCGGCGTTTCGAAGGTCATGGAGCCACGGAACATGGTGGTCACCCAGTTGAACACCTTCACCCCGGTGGGCACCGCGATCAGCATGGTGGCGTACATGAAGAACAACTCACCGGCAATCGGCATTCCCACGGTAAACATGTGGTGCGCCCACACGATAAAGCTCAGGAAGGCAATTGATGCGGTGGCGTACACCATGGAGCTGTAACCGAACAGTGGCTTGCGCGCGAAGGTGGGGATGATCGCCGACACGATACCGAAAGCCGGCAGGATCATGATGTACACCTCGGGATGGCCGAAGAACCAGAACACATGCTGGAACAGCACCGGATCGCCACCGCCGGCTGCGCTGAAGAAGCTGGTACCGAAGTGAATATCCATCAGCATCATGGTGACCACGCCCGCCAGTACCGGCATTACCGCGATCAGCAGGTAGGCGGTAATCAACCAGGTCCACACGAACAGCGGCATCTTCATCAGGGTCATACCCGGTGCGCGCATATTGAGGATGGTGGCGATGATATTGATTGCCCCCATGATCGAAGACGCACCCATGATATGGATCGAGAAAATAAAGAAGGTGGTACTCGGTGGTGCGTACTCGGTGGACAGCGGGGCGTAGAAAGTCCAGCCGAAGTTGGGTGCGCCACCATCCATGAACAGCGTGGAAGCCAACATCGCGAACGCGAACGGCAGGATCCAGAAGCTCCAGTTGTTCATGCGCGGCAGGGCCATGTCCGGTGCCCCGATCATCATCGGGATCATCCAGTTGGCAAGCCCCACGAAGGCCGGCATCACCGCACCGAAGACCATGATCAGGCCGTGCATGGTGGTCATCTGGTTGAAGAATTCCGGCTGCACGATTTGCAGGCCGGGCTCGAACAGCTCGGCGCGGATGACCAGCGCCATGCAGCCGCCCAGCAGGAACATGGCAAAGCTGAACCAGAGGTACATGCTGCCGATGTCTTTGTGGTTGGTGGTGTAGAGCCACCGGGAGAATCCGGGTTGAGGACCGTGTGCCATACTTATGCTCCTTTCGGCTCCCGCTTACTGTTTATTCTTAAAATTGAGGATGTCGACGGGCTGGACGGTATCGCCCATTTCATTGCCAAAGGCATTGCGCTGGTACGTGATCACCGCGGCCAGGTCGACCTCCGACAACTGCGGGCCGAATGCCTGCATGGCTGGGTTACTGGGCGAACCGTTCACCACCATACTCAGGTGCTCGGTCAGCGGGCCGGTGGCGATCTGCGAGCCGGCAATGGCCGGGAAGGTGCCGGGTACGCCCTGGCCGTCGGGCTGGTGGCAGGCGGCACAGTTGCGGTTATAGACCTTCTCGCCCATGGCGAAGAGCTCGTCGAAGTCGAAAGTCTTCTCGGTGAGCTCGCGCATCTTCGCAGCTGTGGCAGCGCGCTCATTCAGCCAGTTATCGTACTCCTGCTGGGGTACCGCCTTGACCACAATCGGCATAAAGCCGTGGTCCTTGCCGCAGAGTTCAGCGCACTGGCCCCGATAGATACCGGGTTCGTCGATGCGGGTCCAGGCATCGTTGATAAAGCCGGGGATTGCATCCTTCTTCACCGCCAGGTCCGGTACCCACCAGGCGTGAATCACGTCATTGGCAGTAAACAGGAAGCGGATTTTCTTGCCCACCGGCACCACTACAGGCTCGTCTACCTCGAGCAGGTAGTTTTCACCCTTGGGCAACTGGTTGTCGACCTGGGAACGCGGTGTGGAGAGGTTGGAGAAGAAGGAAACATCGGTACCCAGGTAGTCGTATTTCCACTTCCACTGGTAACCGGTGACCATGATATCGAGGTCGGCTTCGCCGGTATCGTAAATATCGTAGAGGGTCTTGGTGGCGGGTATTGCCATCAGCACCAGGATGAGGGTGGGGATAATGGTCCACACCAGCTCCACTGCGGTGCTCTCATGGAACTGTGCTGCCCGGTAGCCCTTGCTTTTGCGGTGACGCCACATGCTGTAGAACATCACCCCGAAGACGACCACGCCGATTGCCACACAGATCCAGAAGATCAGCATGTGCAGGTCGTAAGTGGTACGGGAAACTTCGGTAACGCCCTGGGTCATATTGACCCCCCAGCGCTCCGCCCCCTCGACTTCCGCAAAAGCGGAGTAGGCCGGCAGCGAAGTTGCCAGCAAGGCGAACAGCCGATCGAAGCCTTTCAACATCGCCTACAGATCTCCGTGTGTTTGTTTTTATATCAGCCATCGGCTGCATTCACGGATAACTGGATTCCCCATTGCCGGCCGGGCGCTCGCCGGGCACGGTTTCCGGGTAATTCCACACAAAAATTGTGGACATCGCGTAGTAACACAAGACTACTTACACTGGGCGCAGCAGGGGAAAAACCTGCTCCGCGATACTGCTTCAGTGCAACTTGTTATTCTTTTCCCAAAGATTTTTTACTTCAGATGTCGTCGTCCGGAAGGTACAACCAACAACCTGCGTCTCTTTTTGTTGCAATTACTGTCTCAGTACATCTTTTTTCCGGCCTGCCGGTGTGGCCCTGTGGACCGCCCCCGGGAAGAGCCGGTGCGGCCTCTTCACAGAGGGGCAGCACGACAACAAAAGGAACACATCGCTGGCAAAAAGTCAATGAATCCGCCAACTTAAGTCTCGGGTGAATGAAGCAGTCACAACTCCTGGAAGATCCCGGCCAGCGCGTCTGGAAGCTGGCCTGGCCGATGATCCTCAGCAATATCTCCGTGCCGCTACTGGGCGCGGTGGATACCGCAATCCTCGGCCACCTGCCCTCCCCCACCTACCTGTCCGGGGTGGCCGTGGGTGCAAGCGTGATGTCGATGCTGTTGTGGGCCTTCGGCTTCCTCCGCATGGGCACCACCGGGCTGGTGGCCCGGGCCGCCGGCAGTTCCGATGGCGGTATCGGCTGGCTGCTGCGGGCGCTGTGCCTGGCCGCGGTGCTGGGGCTGGCACTGCTGGCGATCGCGTCCCCCTTACTCGGCACCATTGTGCAATGGATGAATGCGAGTGCCGCGGCCGCGCCCCAGGCTGAGGCGTACCTGCAGATCCGGCTGTTCAGCGCCCCCCTGGTACTGGCCAACTTCGCACTGCTGGGGTTCTTTATCGGCCGCCAGGACAGCCGCGCGCCACTGCTGATTCTGCTCGCTGCCAACCTGCTCAATATCCTGCTGGATGTGGTCTTTATCATTGGCCTGGGATGGGGTGCCCGCGGGGCAGCGCTGGCAACGGTATGCGCCGATATCTGCGCATTCGGCTGCGGTATTTTCCTGCTGCGGGGGATCGGTAGCGATATTTACCGGCAAATTGCCCGGCGGCTCCGGGACCCGCGCCTGTATCCCTGGGCGGATAGCAGTCCATGGCGGGAGCTGTTGCGCATCAACAGCGACCTGTTTGTGCGCACCTGCCTGCTGCTCTTAACGCTCACTTTTTTTACGGCCCAGGGTGCTGCGCAGGGCGACGCAGTACTCGCAGCCAACGCTATCCTGCTGCAATTACTGATGATGACCTCTTATGCACTGGATGGGTTCGCCCATGCCACCGAGTCCCTGGTGGGTGACGCGATAGCACGGCGCTCACAACCCGCGTTCCGCGCAACTGTCCGCAGCGCGGGCCGCTGGGCACTGGGCAGCGCGCTGCTGGTCACTGCCATCCTGGTACCGGGCAGGGAATGGATACTGCCGCTGTTTACCGACCTGGAATCAGTGTTGGTGGAAGCGCGGTCGGTCTACCCCTGGCTGTGCGCCCTGCCACTGCTGGCAGTGTGGTGCTTTCTGCTCGATGGGGTATTTATCGGTGCGGGACGCAGCCGGGAAATGCGGGACACCATGTTTATTGCAACCGTGCTGGTTTTCTTTCCCGCATGGTGGCTGACACGTCCGTGGGACAACCATGGCGTTTGGTTCAGCCTGTTTTTGTGGATCAGCGCACGATCTTTCAGTCTACTGCTTTATTACCACTACTACACTCAAAGCAACTCGTGGATCCCCGACAGCAATCAATAGCAGATCTTTTTTGCACTATCCGATCTCCGTTGCTATATATCAGACAAATTAAAAAATATTTAACTACACAGCAAAGCGGGTTCCGATGTACAACCAATACCGCCAGATGCAGCGGACGATCGATCTCGCTGTTATGCGAGAGCGCGAGCAGGGCGATTTTCGCCGGCACGTCCACCGGCAATTACCTGCGCTGCACCGCAGCATCCAGTTACCCGAGGGCGACAGTGCACTGCACCTGACCTGCTTTGCGATACGCTATGTACGGAGTGTGCCGCCCTGGTTACACCAGCTGCACCACCAGCTGGCGGCGGCCGACATCGACTTTAACCCGGTGCAGGTGATGATTGACCAGTGCCTGGAGCGGATGTCCGGCATTGCTGGAGAGCGTCCACAGCTGCACACCCTGGTCCCGGAAGCCTACCTGTCGCACCGGGTAATGGAAGAAATCAACGACCGGCTGCAACCACTTTGTGGCGCACCGCTACTGCCCATGGACCCCATGCGCGCGAACCTGGTCATTCGCGGGCTACTGAATGAAAAGCACTGTGAGGAGATGGATTCCGAGAGTGCCCGCCTGGGGCGGGCTTTCATGGACCTGAAGCTCGACAGCGAGATGACGGTGGCCCTGATTCTCTGTCGCCAGCGTTTTAGCCACGATCCCGGCGAGTGGCCGGACCTGGCCCACAGCCTGGAGTTCGGGTTGCTGACCCCGGGTGCGGTAATCAGCAATGATACGGTGCACTAGCCAGGGCAACCTGACGTATATCGGTCTGAAGGGTTATTTTTCGAATTGATTACAGGTTTGTTTACTGGCTGTTTTGCCAGTTATAGAGGATTCCCAATAAAAATATCTTTCCAGGATGGAAGCATGGAGCAGGTCGAATAATAATGGCTGTGCCTGCTCATTATTTTTTACACCCACTTCACAGTCCGCATACATCCCGCTTTTCCAACCGGATTATCCCCCGGCCGGCCCGGTTATTGCTGGCGCTGTAGAACCTGTTTCCAGTTGGCATAGAACTGCCCCTCACCCTGGAATACCGCACTGTTCAACTGGTCAACTTCACTGCGCAGTGCACGATCATGGAAGTACAATCCCCCGGCACGCAGCGTCCAGCCGCGCGGATTCCCGGCAAGCAATTTATAATAGTGGTGCACTCGTCCCGTATGCGCCAGCACCTGCTTCAGGGAGAAGGCTCCGCGCCGGTAGCGGTCCAGGACCTCGCTGTTGATCTGTTGTTCGGCTGCTTGCCGGGTCGCCGCAGAGAGACCTGAATCATTGACCAGTTGGGCGATATCCCGCTGCATATCCTGCAGGTATCGGTCCGCCGCACGCGCCGACACCTCTACTGATGCCAGGCGGCGACGGAGCTGCCGCAATTCGCGCCGGTCACCTAACAGGCGGTTGTCTCCCACCGGCAATTCGGCAAAGGCAGCCAGCGGACGGAATATCGTGCGGTGCTGTGCGTTGGTATGCTCCGTAAACTGTTCACAGATAAGCACCGCTTCCCGCCATTCCGGGTAGTCTTCTCCGGACGACAGTCGCTGCGGCAGCGCGGCGACATTTTTACTCAGCCGCGCTGCCTCGTCCCGGTATAAGTCCGGCCGATCACGCCACTCATTTGCCTGCAGCCGGAACAGTGACAGCAGGCTCTCATTGACACAGCGCGCCAGTAGCTGTGCCGTCTGTTCGCGCTGCTCTTCGCGTACTTCCCGGTAGTGGCCAATAAAGGTAAAAGCAATGATGCCGGCGAGCAGCAGCCCGCCGCAGGCAAGGATTTTCTTCACAGGTTGTTATCAGTCCTGGTTATTCTTTTTAGGTGGCTGGATGATTTTCACCGGTGCCTCATGCTCTGCATCCGGCGTCCGCTGTACCCGCGTGTCCGGGATGCGGGGCGTGGACTGCAGGCGAATTTCGTCCTTGAAACCGCACTCTACACACTCGCGGTAATTGCGATCCCCCTCGCGAAAGTTGACGATTCGGTCCATCGCGCTACAGCGCGGGCAGACCGCCCCGGCAATAAAACGCTTCTTGCCAGTCTGCTTGCCGCCATCTTCTGTACTCATATCAATTTTCCCGATACTGCCTTTGCTTCGGTTGGATGTTTACTGGTGGTGGCATCACGCGGTTTCGGCGGTGGAGTCAATGCCCGAATGGCGCAGCAGCGCATCTATTTTAGGCTCGCGGCCGCGGAATTCAGTGAACAGGTCCAGTGCATCGCGACTCCCGCCCTGCTCGAGGATACAGTGGAGGAAATGCTGGCCAGTGTCACGATCGAAGATACCCTGCTCCTCGAACAGGGAGAAGGCGTCCGCCGACAGAACCTCGGCCCACTTGTAGCTGTAATAACCCGCTGCATAGCCGCCGGCAAAAATATGGCTGAAGCTGTGCTGGAAACGGTTGTCGGCAATCACCGGCACCACCGCGACCCGCGCCCGCACTTCGTCCAGCAATTGCTGGATCTCCTGTGCCGTGGCGCCGCCAGGGCGGCTGTGCAGCAGGAAGTCGAACAGAGCGAACTCCAGCTGGCGCACGGTAAACATGGCTGACTGGAAATTGCGCGCCGCCAGCATTTTTTCCTGCAGCGCCTGCGGCAACGCCGCGCCGGTTTTGTAGTGCCCGGAAATCATGGCGATGGCCTCGGGTTCCCAGCACCAGTTCTCCAGGAACTGGCTGGGCAGTTCGACTGCATCCCAGGCCACACCGTTGATCCCTGAAACCGCGGCCACATCCACGCGGGTCAGCATATGGTGCAAGCCGTGCCCGAACTCGTGAAACAGGGTGGTGACCTCATTGTGGGTCAGCAGGGAGGGCGTATCGCCGGTCGCCGCGCTGAAGTTACACACCAGGTAGGCCACCGGCAGCTGCAGGCCGCCTGCCCCCTGCCGGCGGGTGGTGACCGTATCCATCCAGGCTCCGCCGCGCTTGCGCTCGCGGGCAAACGGGTCCAGGTAGAAGCCGGCGATGCGCTCACCGTCCCGCGACAGCCAGAAGAACTGCACGTCCTCGTGCCAGACCGGCACGGAAGTGTCTTCCTCCACGGTGACCGCGAACAGTTTTTCCACTACCGCGAACAACCCTTCCAGCACCCGCGGAAACGGGAAATAGGGCCGCAGCGCTTCCTGGCTGACGGCGTAGCGAGCCTGCTTGAGTTTTTCCGCGGCCCAGGGGATGTCCCACGGATGCAGGTGGTCCAGGTCCAGTGTTTCCCGCGCGAACGCCTGCAGTTCGGCAAACTCACGCTCGGCGGCGGGCCGGGCGCGGGCCGCCAGGTCTTCGAGGAAGCGGGTTACGGTGGCGGCATCCGTCGCCATCTTGCGGGCCACGGACAGCTCGGCGTAACTGGCGAAACCCAGCAGCTGCGCCTGCTCCGCCCGCAGTGTGAGGATCTCTTCCATTACCGCGGAATTATCGAAGGCGCCGGCCTGGGGGCCCACGTCAGAGGCGCGACTGACGAAGGCGCGATAGACCATTTCGCGCAGGTCGCGGTTGTCGGCGTGGGTCATCACCGCCAGGTAACAGGGTCCATCGAGGGTGATGGTCCAGCCCTCCTGGTCGCGGTTGCGGGCGGCCTCTTCCGCCGCGGCCAGCGCGGTGGCGGGCAGGCCGGCGAGTTCTTCCACATCGCGGGTGTGGTGGGTCCAGGCGTTGGTGGCATCGAGTACGTTATTGGCGAAGCGGCTGGACAGCTCCGCCAGCCGCCGCTTGTTGGCGGCAAATCGCTCGCGCTCCTCGCCGTCCAGGGCGACACCGCCGAGGCGAAAGTCCCGCAGGCCCAGCTCGATCATCTGGCGACGGGCCTGGGGCCATTGGGCAAATTCGTCGCTGTCGGCGATATCCCGGTAGACCTCGAACAGCTCGCGGTTCTGGCCCTGCTCAGTGGAGTAAGCGGTCACTTCCGCCAGGGTCGCTTCGTAGGGGGCGCGCCAGTCACCGCTGAGCACGCTGTTCAGGTGGCTGACCGGGGAAAATGCCCGGCTCAGGCGATCCTCGGCCTCCTCCAGGGGGGCCAGGGTCGTGTCCCAGCCCGGCTGGCGCAGGCCCTCCCGCAGCACTTCCCGGCACGCATCTATCAGCTCCCCTATTGCGGGCTCAGCGTGCTCCGGGTGAAGACGGTCAAAGGGCGGCAGGAGGGCGTTTTCTGACAGCGGATTGGACATGTGGGACCCTGTTCTCTTACATCGGTGCAACAATTGGTTGGGCGAGGCCACGGCTGCGGCGCCGGCAGGTTCGCGGTAGCCCCAGCCTGCTATGATAGCGGACCCATTGTACAGGAGGAGAGGTATGTCCCCATTGCGCCCCCACGGTGACGGCGAGGCGGAAAAGTCACCACAGCTCGGGAACGGTGTTTATATCGACCCGCAATCGGCGGTGATCGGCGATGTCACATTCGGGGATGACTGCTCCGTCTGGCCCATGGCGGTGGTCCGCGGCGATATGCACCGGATCCGGATTGGCGCCCGCACCAGTGTGCAGGACGGCGCGGTTCTGCATATCACCCATGCCGGGCCTTTCAATGAAGCGGGCTGGCCACTGGAGATCGGCGAGGATGTCACCATCGGCCACAAGGCCTGCCTGCACGGCTGCACCGTAGGCAGCCGTGTACTGATCGGGATCGGTGCAATTGTGCTGGACGGCGCCGTGATCGGCGACGAGGTGGTACTGGCCGCCGGGGCCCTGGTACCGCCGGGAAAGAAGCTCGAGAGCGGCTACCTCTATGTCGGCGCCCCCTGCAAGCAGGCGCGGCCACTGACAGAAAAGGAAAAGGAGTTTTTCCGCTATTCGGCCGCCAATTACGTCAAACTGAAGAACCAGTACCTGACCGAGCACGAGCAGTTCTGATTCGCAGCATGGCCACCAGCGGTGGCCGGGCACAGTGTGGACGGCACACCGGCCCGGGTCGCAAAAACACGCCTTCATGAGCCCCGCGCAGGCGCCGCGGGGTCCCGTTCTTTGGTAATATCCGCTGCAACGGGGATGTTTTATGACGACTGCACCAGACCTCAGCCAGTGGCACCAGTGTATTGCCACCCTGCTCGACTGTGAGTCAGATTCACAGCGCATCTACGAACTGCTGAAAGGCGCCGAGGCCCTGGTCAAGGGCAACAGCAGCATGGCAATCATTTACCCTTCCGACAGCGCCCCCGAAATCACCCACCATCGCCTGCTTGCCAACGAGAAGCCCAGCACCCAGGTAGACCGCTATGTCGATGGAGCCTACCTGCTCGATCCTTTTTATCGTGCCGCGGTGGACGATAATCGCCAGGGACTGTTCCTGCTGCGCGAAGTGGCCCCCGATGCGTTCGGGGAGACAGAATATTTCCGCATGTACTATCGCGAGGCCAACCTGACCGACGAGGCCTGTTACCTGGTAGTCGGGGACAGTGGCATTATCGCCAGCCTGTCGATCGGCCGCGCTTCGGATCTCGGTGGCGGGCGGTTTTCACGGCAGGAAGTGGATCTACTGCACGCCCTGTGGCCGCTGGTGGAAAGTGTACTGAGGAAATGGATCAATAATCGCGTCCGTCCCCGGGGCACCGGGGAGAGCTTCGGCAAACGACTCGACAATGCCCTGCGCAACTTTGGCAGCTCAACACTCACCCCACGGGAGTGCGAGGTACTGCACATGACCATGCGCGGCCATTCGATCAAGTCCATGGCGGAAAAGCTCGATGCCAGCGTCGACACGATCAAGACCCACCGCAAGCACATCTATACCAAGCTGGATGTCACCTCGCAGTCGGAACTGTTCTACCTCTTTATCAGCGCCCTGCGTCACCACAGCGGGGCGGACCCAGACCCGCTCTCAAGCCTGGATAGGTAATCCCGGAATATCTGTTGCGGAAATAAAAACGCCCGCACCGCCAGCCCCGCTAACCAATAGGGGGGCGACGCGCGGGCAACGGTTCCCGGTACCTGGAACCACTCGCTTACAAACGTTACTGAGTCGCTATTTCTGCGTTACCGGAAAGCCCATGCGCTCTACCATCCGCACCCAGGGCACTCGCCACCCTCCCTTTTCATCCAGCGTATCCAGTGCGTACATGGTGATCTTGGCGCCGATCCAGCGGAAGGGTTCCGGGGGAATATATGCCGGCTGCGAGCGCGCAAATTTCAACGCACGCTCCGGTACCTTCCTGTCATCCAGAATTGCCAGTGCCACCCGGGCCCCGAAGCGTGTTGCGGTAACGCCGAAACCGGAATAGCCGCCCGCATACAACATCCGGCCGCCATGGTAATGCTGGTAGTGCACCGCCATGCGGGTTGTCAGGGCAATGGGGCCGCTCCATGCATGGGTGAAGCGCACACCCCGCAGCATGGGAAAGGTGCGGTAAAAATTGTCGATCAGTCGCAGATAGGGATCCGGCGTCCTGTCCTCTGCAGGGTCGGTATTGTTGCCAAAGAAATAATCCAGGCGGCCGCCAAACAGGATCCGGTTATCCGCCGTCAGTCGCATATAGTTAAGCTGGGTGCGGGTATCGTAGATACCCTGGCGGTTGTGCCAGCCAATGGCTGCCATCTGCTCCTCGCTCAACGGCTCGGTGACGACGATGCGATCGCGAATGGCGGCAACCCGTTTGCGAATTTTGCGGTTGCCTGCAGCAAAGGCGTTGGTAGCCAGCAGCACGCGGTTGGCCAGCACACGGCCACAGGGAGTTGTCACTTCAACGCCGCCGCTTTTTTTCCGGTTGCTGACCATGGGTGTGTTTTCGTAAATCTGCACTCCCAGTTCCAGCGCTACCCGCTTGAGGCCCCAGGCCAGTTTTGCCGGGTGCACGGTACCACTGCGCTTCTTCGACCAGAGGCCGCCACTGAACAGCGGCGACCGGACTTCGCGCCGTACGCTTTCGGCATCCAGCAGGTGGGCATCGTGGCCGTAGTGGCAATAGAGTTCATGCTCCTTTGCGATATCAGCCAGTCCTTCGTCGCCGATGGCTACGGTCAGCTCACCGCCCCACTCCAGGTCGCAGTCGATTCCATAGCGCTCGATCGTCTCGCGGAACCCGTCGAGGTTTTCCTTGCCCAGTCGCTCCAGCTCCTCCATATCATCCGGGTACAGTCGCTGGGCATTCTGGAGTCCGTGCATTACCGAAGTTGAGAGGATCGCCGCCGGGCGCCCGGAAGCGCCAATGGCAATGCTGCTGGCCTCGATCAGGATCACTTCCCGGGCCGGGTTGGCCTCCTTGGCCTGCACCGCTGCCCACAGGCCGGTGAAGCCCCCGCCCACAATCAGCAGGTCACAGGAAAGGTTTTCCTGCAGGGCCGGCTCCTCCCGTGGACGCTGGGAGTTGTCCAGCCAGTAGGGAAAGAAGGTAGTGTGCTGTAGCGCCGCCAGGGCATCCGCCCGGGTCTGTTCATCTGTCATTGTTGGTCTCTCATCATCGCGGTATCGCCAGCGCAGGATTAATAGAGGTTGTAGCGAACCGACATCCCGAAGGTGGTGGGTGCCTGGCGATAGTAGGAACGGCCTGCAAAACTGGAAAAGGCGTAAGTTTCCGCGCTGCTGTCCTCGATGTTCTTGACCCAGGCGCCGAGCTCCCAGCGACCGTCAAAATCGGACAGGGTTGCTTCAGCATCCCAGGAATGCACGGGACCGGAGAGCGCATTGGCATCCGCAAGCTGGGCGGTCATTTCGCCGCTGTAGGTGTAACTGGTCTGCAGCCGCAGGTTGTAGTCGGCCACCGGCAGGTCGTAGGCCACCAGGCTGTTGTAACTCCACTCCGGGGACTGTGACAGCGCGGCGCCTTCCGGCAGTGGTGCCGCCAGGGCATCGACAAACAGCTGGTTCACACCATCGGCCGCGCCATTGACCGCCGCATTCGCCTCGATACCGCGCATCTCGGCGGTGCCCGGTGCACGCGTAACTTCGCTGTCGAGATAGGCAACGCCCGCCATCAATGTGAGGTTGTCAGTTGGCAACCAGTGCAGGTCCATCTCAAAACCGTTGGTGGTGGACTCGGGGACGTTGACGAGGGTGGTATCGGCCACGGGGAATTCGAGGAAATTACTGAAATCGTCAACGATAATGGTGACCAGGGACTGGCGATCCGTGTAATCAAGACTAAAGATCGCACCGTTCAGCTGAAGCGCGGCATCGAACAGCGTCGCCTTGAAGCCGGCCTCGTAAGAAATCACCTCTTCGGGTTCCACGTAGGCCCAGCTGATATCATCGAGGATCGCGGCACCGTAGTAAGCGCCGGCCTTGTAGCTGTTGGCCACATTGCCGTACAGCAGCAGGTCGTCGGTCAGCTGCCAGTCCAGTCCGAGCTTACCCGTAACCGCGCTCTCGCTGGCGCTGTCATCCAGCGCAGTGATCACGTCATTGAAAGAATAAATATCGTCGTGGTTATTGGAGATACCGTCGAAGCTGCGATCATCCGCGCTGTAGCGAATACCGGCGACCAGGTTGAGGGTGTCATTGAGCGCGGTTTCCGTGTGCAGGTAGGCCCCCCACGAGCCTGTCACCTGCTCATAGCTTGCCGTCAGCAGGTCCCAGCCCTGGACCGGGACATCCGCCGGGTCCAGCACAAAGGTGCTGGCGACGGAATCGGTGACGAAGAATGAATCATCGAAGGTATCTGTCACCGTCACGGTATCTTCGGAAATGTTGACACCGGCCACCCAGGAGACGGCCTCGGCACCGTTGCTCACCAGGCGGAATTCCTGCGACCACTGGCTGATCTCGTTGTCCTGGAACAGATCGAGGATCGCCGCCGACGCACCTCCATAATTGTCGACGACGGCGCGCTCGTAGTTATCCAAAGCACTGATGGAAACCAGGTCAAAAAACTCAAAGCCGTAATTCAGGTTCAGGGACGCGCCGTAGCCGGATTCATCGCGGCTGACGTCCAGGTTGCCGACATTGACCCGGGTCGGGTCGGCAATGCTGTTCAGCATATCGAAGGACGGGTCACCGAAGGCTTCTCCGAGGCCGCTCACCTGGGGCGAAACCGGCGTGGACCTGTCTGAGCTGAAGTAAACCTTTGCCAGTGCCTCGCCATTACCGGCAAAGGGGAACAGGACCTGGCCGCGACCTGCGGCACGATCGACGCTGCCATATTCCCGGCCGGTAATGGCGTCCTCCTGCCAGCCGTCGGCCCTTGACACATTCAGGCTCAGGCGGCCCAGCACCTCGCCGCTGATCTCACCGCTGACAACGCCTGTCAGTTCCGTCGCGTTGTAGTTACCCAGGCCCGCCTCGACAAAGGACTCAAACTCACTGGTGGGCTTGCGACTGATAAAATTGATCGCACCACCGGTGGTATTTTTTCCGTAGAGGGTTCCCTGCGGCCCCTTGAGCACTTCCACCCGCTCGATGTCGAACAGCTGGCCACCGAGGAATGCCGGGTTGCTGGCAAACACCTCGTCGGTGTAAATACCTACCCCGCTGCTGTTATTGGGACTGAAATCATCCAGGCCGATACCGCGGATGGCGAACACCGGGGTGCCACCCGAGGTGGAGTTCACGGTAACCAGGCCCGGCGTGTGTGCACCCAGGTCGACAGCACTGTCGACGCCCATGCTTTCCATCATTTCACCGCTGAGGGCACTGGCAGACACGCCAATATCGTTGACGGACTGTTCGCGCTTCTGCGCCGTAACACTGACTTCCTCGATCTGCCGCGCGGCAGCGGTGGAGGACAGGGCGATACCGGAAACCAGAACACCGGCAATGGCGAAGGCAAGTGAGTTTTTCGGGTAGCCACCGCTGGTGGCACTGACAGGTGAAAGCATAGAGATCCCTCTGGACACAGTTATCTGTTTTATCGTGGGATCCACTATAAAAACCGAATAGAAATTCGGGTATCACCCCAATGGGTGAGTAAGGCGGGTTTCGCTTTATTTTTCCGGGGAACAAAAAAACCCGCGGGTGCGGGTCAAACAGGATGGCGCTGCAGCGCCTGCGGCGCTGCCGGCCGGAACCGGGCCGGATTACGCTGCCCGGTAGCTAGTCAGGTCATGTAGCAGTAACAGGCATTCCACTGGCCCCGGTAATTTTTCCCCTACCCTGCTTCTCCGCCCAGAGAATTGCCAGCTCGCCCAGCAACAGGGTAATTATCGAGCCCACCAGCACCGGCCACTGGATGCCCTCGCCCGGGGTATACACAAACAGGAAGATACTGCCCACCAGTACCAGGACACACAGCGATGTCAGTACCAGTGCCCCGAGATTACCGCCGGGCACACGGAAGGGACGCGAACGCGATGCGTCAGTGCGGCGCATTTTCAGGAATGCCAGGAACATGCCCACGTAGGGGAGCAGGAAAATCACCCCGCTGAAGGCAAACAGGGACCAGAACAGGTCTTCATTGGAATTCACCAGAAAGCCGTACAGGACCAGGATAAAGGTACTCAGTATGCCCATCAGTACGGCCGCGCCTACCGGGGTATTGCGGCTGCGGCTCTTGATCGCAAAAACCTGAGGCAGCTCACCTTCCTCCGCCGCCTCGGCGGCAGCGCGGTTACCGCCGATGGCCCAGGTCACACCGTTGGAGAAGAAGGTATAAAGCGCGGCCAGGCCCAGGGCCATCACCAGCAGGCCACCATATGGCAGCTGGGCAAAAAACATTTCCAGGGTATCCACCAGGCCCTCGACCAGGTCGATGTCCTGTGCCGGGATTGCTGCCAGGATTGCGGTTGTGCCCAGTGTGTAGAGCGCGAGGATAATGACACCCGAGACCAGGATTGAACGCGGGACATCCCGCTGCGGGTTGCGCATTTCCTCGCTGCTGGCACTGATCAATTCGAAGCCGAGCATGCCGTAGATAATAGCGGGGATATACTGCAGGCTGTCGCCCAGGTTCGGCTTAATACTGTCAAAAGTAATCGGGTTGGCAAGTCCGTTGTCCGCGGCATGGAAAATCGCTCCGACAATAATCGCACCGAAAATTATGATCTTGAGGATAGCGCCGATGTTTGGCACCCACTTGCCGACATTCAGTGTAACCACGTTGGCAGCCACCGCGACCCAGGTCAGCACAATGCCGAGGCCGATCTGCCCCGCCACCCCCATCTGCGGCCAGAACAGCTGTTTGGCGACACCGGCAAAGAGAATGAAAATGGCCGGCATCCAGATGGCTACATTAACCCAGTAACTCCAGCTGATACGCGATCCCCAGCGACCGCCGAAGGCATCTCGTACCCAGGCATAAATGCCGCCTTTTTCCGGGTAGGCACAGCCCAGCTCTGCCGATACCAGCGCAAAGGGCACAAAGAAAAACAGCCCCAGGAACAACCACCAGAAAATACTGGAAGTACCGATGGCCGCGGTAGCGGCCAGCGTATCCACCAGCAGGATGGCAGAGACGGTAAACAGGATCATATCCCGCTTGCCAAGGTTCTTTTTAACTACAACGTCCGTCACGGTAAGACTCCCGCGTTATTTCAGTGATTATTATTATCAGCCGGTGGCCATGCGGTTTATGCCGCGGGGGCACCCAGCTGTGCCGATTTGAGCTCGGTAAACTCCTCCACGCCGTGGTGGGAAAACTCGCGACCATTACCACTCTGTTTGTAACCGCCAAACGGAGCGCGGTAATTGAACTCGCCGCCATTGACAAAACACAGGCCGGCGCGAATCCGGCGCGCAATCGCCAGGGCTTCCTCGTGGTTCCGGGCGTATACACCGGAGGACAGGCCATAGGGTGTATCGTTGGCAATACTTACGGCCTGGTCGAGGTCGTCGTAGGCAATCACGCACAGCACCGGTCCAAAGATTTCCTCGCGGGCGATGCGCATGTCGTTGCTGACCCCGGCAAAAACCGTGGGCCGGGCAAAGAAGCCCTGGGGCAGGCCATCCGGTTTACCCGGGCCGCCGCAGACCAGGCTGGCACCCTCATCGAGGCCGACCTGGATGTAGTCCTGCACCTGCTGCCACTGGCGCTCTGACGAGAGCGGCCCCATAAAGGCATTCGGCCCCGTCCCCACCTCGATCTCGGCCACCCGTGTGCGAATAATCTCCAGGGCCTCGTCGTGGCGACTGGCAGGCACCAGCATGCGGGTGAGTGCGGTGCAGGTCTGGCCGCTGTTGAGCATCACATCGTCCACGCCATAGCGGACTGCGGCGGTGAAATCACAGTCGTCGGTGATGATGAACGGGGACTTGCCACCCAGTTCCTGGGTCACCCGCTTTACCGTGGGCGCACAGGCCCGGGCAATCTCGATGCCGGCGCGGGTCGAGCCAGTAAACGAGAGCATGTCCACCTGCGTGTGCTCGCAGAGGGCCTGGCCCACCTCGGGGCCGCGACCCGGCACCAGGTTAAATACACCGGCGGGCAGGCCGGCCTGATGAAGGATTTCCGCCATCAGGTAATCCTGCAGTGGCGTCTGCTCCGAGGGCTTGGTCACCATGGTGCAGCCTGCCGCCAGCGCAGCGCCCACCTTGCCGACAAACTGGTGCAGGGGATAATTCCACGGGTTGATAAAACCGCACACTCCTACTGGTTCGCGCCATACCAGCGAGTGACCGTGTTCGGCGGTTTCCCCGGTTATGGCGGCGTGGTCGGCAAACAGCCGCATGGCCTCGATCGGGCCCTCCACGTGCAGCCAGCCGCTGATATGGCGGGGACAACCCATGCTGGTGGAAACAGCGTCGACAAGAGCTTCCTTCCGGGCCTCCATCAGGTCGGCGACCCGCAGCAACAGTGCGCGTCGCTGATCGGCGGGAGTGATGGCCCAGCCGTCGAAGGCACGGACAGCGGCCTGCACGGCACGGTCCACATCCGCCGGGGTACCGGCGGGCACGCGGCTAACCAGCGCGCCGGTGGCGGGATTGGTGACTTCCAGCCAGTCGGGGGAAGCGGACTCCACCCACCGGCCATCGATATAGATCTTGTTATGGTTTTGCATCTTCTTCGGCTTTTCTACTGCTGTGCGTGGAGTGGCGATCCGGGCACGCTGCCGGCAATTGGCGCCATTTTCGACTGTCCGGGAACCGGAGCTATCGTCTACCAAACAAACAATCTGCGCAATCGTTAATCTTTTTCGAATTATTATTCAGTATGCGTGATCAACAGGGCGGCCACTATCACCTGTTCAGGTGATAGTGGCGGGATTGGCAGGATGGAAGCTGGTGCGCGGCGTGGCTTATGCCCCGGGGCGCGGGCCCTCCGCGGGCTGGGCAAGGGTCTGTTGCAGGACGCGGGCCGGGGGCGCCAGCGGCGCGCCGCGGCTTTCCAGCCACTGGAATACCAGCCCCAGTACCAGGCTGGTGCGGCTGTTCAACCGATCGCTGCGGTCGCTGACCAGGTAGAGCGACTGGCCGATGGTAAACGGGCGCTCGATTACCGTGGCCAGGCGTCCGCTCTTCAGGTCCTCGCTGACCTCCAGGCGGTCCGCAAGGGCCACCCCCATTCCCAGCCGCGCGGCCTCTATCGCCTGGTAGGCATAGTCCACGGATACGGCATTGGCGAGCGGCGCATACTCGACTCCCTGGGCGGTGAACCAGCCGGGCCACTGCTGCTGGCGATCGTGCAGCAGTGGCAGGGCCAGGAGGTCGCGGGGCCGGGCCAGCTTGCCGGCCCCACCCGCCGCCTGCAGCAACTGGGGGCTCGCCACCGGCAGGTAGTGTTCCTGGTACAGCGGGCACACTTCCCGCCCCGGCGCCTGCGGTTCCCCGAGGCAGATAGCGATGTCCACTTCACTGGCAAGGCGTGTCGCGCGCGGCTCGATGGTGACCAGGCGCAGCCGGATTTCCGGGTAGCGGGCCTGCACCTCGCGCAGAATCCGCATCAGCCAGCGCACCGCAATCGTGGCTGTCGAGGCAATCACCACTTCCCCGCTGAGGCTGTCCGGGTCCAGGTACAGCAGTCCCTTCTCCAGCCGCCCGAAGGCGTCGCTGACCACCCGGTGCAACCGCCGCCCGGCCGCGGTGAGTTCCAGCCGGTTGCCGGTGCGCAGGAACAGCGGCGTGCCGAGCCGGTCCTCGAGATCCCGGATCTGGCGGCTGAGTGCCGGGTGGGAAACATGCAGTTCGTCCGCGGCGCGGCGCATATGGCAGTGGCGCCCCACGGCGTGGAAGCTTCGCAGGGAGGTGAGGGAGAGGTTCCTGAGCGCGGTGGGCATCGGGTTATCCGGAGTTGGACTGTCACTTCTGGTGCCTTAAAGACACCATAACGGCAATTAAAAGTTAATTGTGTCGATAAATGCAAACCATAGACTGGTGTGCACGGCTCCCGCACGCCTCCCTGGACAGCCCCGGGCGCCGACAGAATAAGTTTAACGACCGGGATTCCCCCTTATGACCGATAACAGCAAGATCCGCGTGGACGGCCAACGCCTGTGGGATTCGCTGATGGCAATGGCGGCCATCGGTGCCACGGATAAGGGCGGCTGCAACCGCCAGGCGCTCACCGACCTGGACAAACAGGGCCGCGACCTCTTCGTACAGTGGTGCCGCGACGCCGGCTGCAGCGTCGACATCGACAGCATGGGCAATATTTTCGCCCGCCGGCCCGGCAGCAACCCGGACCTGCCGCCGGTGCTTACCGGCTCTCACCTGGACACCCAGCCTACCGGGGGCAAGTTCGACGGGGTTTACGGCGTGCTGGCGGGACTTGAGGTGATGCGCGCCCTGAACGACGCCGGCATCGGAACCGCGGCGCCGCTGGAAGTGGCGGTGTGGACCAACGAGGAGGGCGCGCGCTTCTCCCCGGCCATGATCGGCTCCGGGGTCTGGAGCGGCAACTTCGAGCAGGACTACGCCTACGCCCGCACCGACAAGGAAGGCAAGGCCTTCGGCGACGAGCTGCAACGTATCGGCTACCGGGGACCCACACCGGCAAGGGCGCGCCCGCTCACCGCCGCCTTCGAGGTGCATATCGAGCAGGGCCCGATCCTCGAGGCCGAGGAAAAGCAGATCGGTGTGCTGTCCGGTGTGCAGGGCATGTACTGGTACGACCTGACCCTCACCGGCCAGCCATGCCACGCGGGACCCAGCCCGATGGAGGGACGCCGCGACCCGTTTATGGCCCTGCACCGCGTGCTCGACCGCCTTTACCGGCTGGCGGAAGAGTTCGCCCCCTGGGCCCGTGTCACTTTCGGCGATATCCGCGCCGAGCCCGGCAGCCGCAACACCGTGCCGGAGAAACTGGTGCTGGCGGTGGACCTGCGCCACCCGGAGCAGGAAGTGCTGGACGAAATCGACCGTCGCTTCCGCGAAATTACTGCGGAGATTGCGGCCGATACCGGTGTAGAGGCCGAAATTCGTGATGAATGGCGCTCTCCGGCGGTGGCCTTCGCGCCACCCTGCGTGGAGGCCGTGCGCGCCGCCGTAGCCGAGCTCGGCTACAGCAACAAGGAAATGGTCTCCGGTGCCGGCCACGACTCCGTCTATGTCTCCCGCGTGGCCCCCACCGGCATGATCTTCGTGCCCTGCGAAAAGGGCCTGTCCCACAACGAGGCCGAGAACGCGGAGCCGGTAGACCTGGAAGCCGGCGCCAACGTACTGCTGCACGCCATGCTGAAGATGGCGAACGACTGAGCAGCGGTAAAAACAAACCCCTTCACCTGAAATGAAGACCCCGGTGTCGGGGTCGCCCTGGAGGGGAATCAAGACCACCGGGCCCCGGTGCCCGAAAGATTTTCAAGAACCCGAGGCAGCAATGACCGAATTCACCTACAAACACCGCAACGACAACGGCAACACTGCGGCCCTGGGTCGCTGGGGCATCGATTCCGAGCACGGCGTGCTCACCGACCTGCTCGTCGGCCCTATCGACCACTACACCTGGCAGACCGGCAACGCCGCCTCGCGCCGCTCGCTGCGCCTGGGACGCCAGTTCGATGCCGCCGTGGCAAAGCGCCAGTACCAGGAGATGCTCGACGCCTACAGACATGCCGGAGTGAACACTCACCTGCTGCCGGCGGATGAGAACCTCCCCTACCAGCTGTACGCCCGCGACTCCTCCGTAATGACCCCCTGGGGCCCGATCGTGACGCAGATGTACAGCCCCTGGCGCCGCGGCGAGTGGGTCGACGTGGTAAAGACTTACGAAAAGCTCGATATCCCCATTTACGACATCATCACCGCCGGCAGTCTCGAGGGTGGCGATTTCATGGTGCTGGAACCGGGCGTGATCCTGTGCGGCTACAGTGGCGAGCGCACTTCACCCCAGGGCTTCCAGCAGATGAAAAACTGGATCGAAAAAGAGGGCTGGGAGGTCAGGGGCTATGAATTCGACCCCTACTTCCTGCATATCGATGTACTGGTGGCGGCATTGGCGGAGAAGCTGGTGGCGGTGTGCGTCGACGCCGTGGAGCCGGAACTGGTGCAGTGGTTCAGGTCGCGCAACTTCGAGATCATCGATATCTCCTACCCGCAGGTGATGGAGCTGGGCGTCAATGTCGTCGCACTGGGCAACGACCGGGTGATGCTGCCGGCCGACAACACCGAGCTGAAGGAAAAGTGTCGCGCCCGCGGCCTGGAAGTGATCGATCCGGATATCTCCATGATCACCGCCGGCGGTGGCGGCGTTCACTGCATGTGCCAGCCGCTGGCGCGCAAGCCGGGATAACAGCGCCCAGGATCCACAACAAAAAAGGCGGCCATTGGCCGCCTTTTTTACTTGTTTTTCCCCTTCCGCTTACTTGCCCTGGGCCCGCATCAGGCCGGACGCCCCGATCCCGCCGGCCGCACAGGCCATGACAATCACCAGCGGCGTCAGCGCCCCCAGGTGCATGGCACCGAAGCCATAACCACGCATGGGCAACAGCAGGAACAGCATGATGCCGGCGGGAATCAGCGACAGGAAAAAGCCCCGCTCCACCCACGACCGCTGCCAGGGCAACAGGAAAATCAACCCGCAGATACCGCCCCAGACAATTCGCTGGTAGAGGTAGGCATTGGACAGGTAGGGGGCGATATCGACACCGACCCAGCGGGTGAATCCGTGGTACCCCATGGCCCACAGCCCCAGGGCGTAGCACAGCCCACCGAATGCACCGGCAGCAAAACAGAAGGAAAGGTTTCTCAGGAATTCGCGCACGTTTTACCTCAAATCAACGTCGTTTATTGTTTTTCCAGACAGCGAAGACGCTAGAGCGCGGCGCGCAGGCGTTGCAACACCGGCTCTACTTCGGGATAGACACCGCGCCAGAGGTAGAAGGACTCCGCCGCCTGCCCCACCAGCATTCCCAGGCCGTCAGCGGACTCCGCGCCCTGATCGGCGGCCCAGCGCATAAAGGCGGTTGGCTCCGCACCATAGACCATGTCGTAGGCGCGGCAACCCGGGGCCAGCACGCTGTCCGCGATCGGTGGCGCCTGGTCACTGAGGCTGGCAGAGCTGGCGTTGATCACCAGGTCGTACTCACCGGGGATATCCTCCAGGCCGCCGCCGCTCAGCGGGCCAATACCGGCAAAGGTCTCGGCCAGCTGCAGGGCCCTGGCCGCGGTGCGGTTGGCAATATGCAGTGCGGCCGGTTTTTCCTGCAACAGTGGCAGCAGCGCGCCCCGCGCCGCGCCGCCGGCCCCCAGCAACAGGATCCGCTGGCCGCGGGGGGTCCAGCCCAGCCGCACCAGGTCGGCCACCAGCCCGGCACCGTCGGTATTGTCCCCGAGGATAGAGCCATCTTCCTCGCGCTTGAGCGTATTGACCGCCCCGGCCGCCTGCGCCCGGGGCGTCAGGGTATCGGCAAAGGCGCAGGCATCGAGCTTGAAGGGTACGGTGACATTGAGGCCGCAACCGCCCCCGGTAAAGAATTCCCGCGCGAAGCGGGCAAAATCGTCCCGCTCCACCAGTTCACGGCCGTAGTCCAACTGCTCACCGGTCTGCTCGGCAAAGGCGCGATGAATCTGCGGTGACCTGGAGTGCGCGATCGGGTTGCCGACCACGGCATATTGATCTGTCATCTGTGTTTCCGTCCGCTGGCAGGTTGGCCGGCGTATCAACGCCGGCGCAGCGCTTCGCGAATCCGGCGGGTTTCATCCACGGCGACCAGGCCATCGATCTTCAGTGTGCCCTCGAAATCACTAACCAGGTAGCGGGTGGTGGCGCTGTAGACTTCCGCGCTGCTGTTGTTTTCCCGGCGCAGCAAGACCCAGTTCAGTGACACCTGGGCACTGTTTTCATTCAACTCGGTGATATCGGAGACAGCGCCGACAATCTGGTCGACGCCGAGGCGCCGGTATATCGCCAGCAGCCGCGCCACCAGGACGACAAAGTCGTTCCGGTTCACCGCGGCCTTGCCGCCACGCTCACTGTAATAGTGCAGCGGGAAGCGGTAGAAATCCGCGACCTGCTCGGCATCCCCGCTCTCGAAGGTGCGTCGGTACTCCACAAACAATCGGTTGATGGCCTGTTCGCGCGCCTGGTCCAATGTCCTGTCCCCCTGAGTAAATCGAGCCGCTGTATCAGACCCAGTCACGGGCCGGCAGGAAGTCGGAATACAGCCGCGCCTCGGCAGAACCGGGCTCGGGATGCCAGTCGTACTCCCAGCGCACCAGTGGCGGCAGCGACATAAGGATGGACTCCGTACGGCCACCACTCTGCAGGCCAAACAGCGTCCCCCGGTCGTAGACCAGGTTGAATTCCACATAGCGACCGCGCCGGTAGAGCTGGAAGTCCCGCTCGCGCTCACCGTAGGCGGTGTCCTTGCGCCGCTGCACAATCGGCAGGTAGGCGTCCAGGTAGCTGTCCCCCACCGCGCGCATCAGGGCGAAGGCGTTGTCGAAGCCGCCGTCGTTGAAGTCGTCGAAAAACAGCCCGCCGACACCCCGGGCCTCATCCCGGTGCCTGAGGTAGAAATAATCGTCGCACCACTGCTTGAAGCGCGGGTAGACCTCCTCCCCGAAAGGCTGGCAGGCTTTCTTTGCCGTCTGGTGCCAGTGCACCACATCCTCTTCCACCCCGTAATAGGGCGTCAGGTCATAGCCGCCGCCGAACCACCAGACCGGCTCGGCACCGGGCTTCTGCGCCACGAACAGGCGCACATTGGCATGGCTGGTGGGCACATGGGGGTTGCGCGGGTGGATCACCAGCGACACGCCCATGGCCTCGAAGGAACGGCCTGCCAGCTCCGGCCGGTTGGCCGTGGCCGAGGGCGGCAGGCCATCGCCGAACACATGGGAGAAATTCACCCCGCCTTTTTCGATCACGCTGCCGCCCTCCAGCACACGGGAGCGGCCGCCGCCACCGCCGGGGCGTTCCCAGCTGTCTTCGCGGAAAGTGCTGCCATCCTCGGCCGCCAGGGCCTGGCAGATCTGGTCCTGCAGTTCGAGCAGGTAATTTTTCACCGCCGCGATATCCAGTGCGGTGGAATTTGCATCGCTCATGGTCAGAAGTTCGCTTTCTGGGGAATGGTTCAGCGGCCCGGTCGCAGGACATCGCCGCTGATCAGGTCGCGGATCTCGCTGGGGGTTGCCCGTCCGCCGGTGGCACCGCCGCCGACAAAATCCAGCGCACCGCCGAAGTAACGCAATACCTGGTACTTGTGGCGCGGCGGTTGCGCGCCCCCCGGGTTGGCGGAGGTGGACACGATAGCACCGCCGAACTCCCGGCATAAAGCCGCCGTGAATGGATGCGCTGTGCAGCGCAGGGCCACGGAGTGATGGGCGCCGCTGATCCAGGGAGGCACGCGGCCGAAGTGGGGTACCAGCCAGGTGACAGGCCCGGGCCAGGTGCGGTGTAGCTGCTGCAGCTGGTTGCCGGTGAGGTTGTCCAGCAGGGGGGAGAAATCGTCCTCGTCACCGGAGACCAGGATCAGGCCCTTGGCCAGCGGGCGATTCTTCAGGCGCAGCAGGCGCTCGACCGCGTCCCGGTTATGCGGGTCGCAGGCGAGCCCCCACACCGATTCGGTGGGATGCGCAATCACGCCGCCCGCGGCGAGGACGCGGGCGGCGAAGCGGACATCCAGTGGCGATACCGCCATGATCGGATCCGCTTACTTGGACTTGCGCTGCTCGAGGTTTTTCTGCAGCTGCTCGTCCTTGGCGATGATCGCCTCGGCGTTGGCACGACGCTCATCCACCAGCTTCTGGTGCATCTCCTTGTCGGAGGAGCCGATGATCTGCGCGGCCAGGTAGGCGGCGTTCTTGGCACCGGCCTTGCCGATCGCCACGGTCGCCACCGGGATACCACCGGGCATCTGCACGGTGGACAGCAGGGCGTCCAGGCCGTCCAGGGAAGCATTGATCGGTACACCGATCACCGGCTTCAGGGTAGTAGCGGATACCGCACCGGCCAGGTGGGCGGCCATGCCGGCGGCACAGATAAAGGCCGCACAGCCGCGCTGGTCGGCATCGGTAACGTACTTGTGGGTGTTTTCCGGGGTGCGGTGGGCGGAAGTGACTTTCACTTCAAAGGGAATGTCGAACTTCTCCAGCACGCCAAAGGCGGCTTCCATTACTGGAAGGTCGGAATCAGAACCCATCAGGATGGCGACAAAAGGCTTGCTCATTTCAGCTCTCTCAACACAGTCGATGCGGTAAAGACGCGGCAATCTAGCGGATTGGCCTGCGCAAAACAAGTTCCGCCCCGGGGTCTCGCCTGGGCTGTGGTCACCGCCCCTTGTTTCGGGCCGGCCGCGCGCGGGGGGAGCTTCCAACAATAAAGCGCAAATCGCGGCGGCGTGGGGTGTTTCCGGCGCCACCACACCAAGGATGTGCCGGGTCGGCGCCGCTTTCACTGCCATATCAGTCTGCAGCAGTCAGCTGCGCCTGCAGGTGGGTGGCGCCCCGCGCCGTCAGCTGGAAGCCACCGGGCACCTGCTCCACCAGCCCGGCCAGTTCCATGCGCAGCAGTATCGCCATCAATTCGCCTGCCGCGGCGCCGGTATCGGCCGCCAGTTGCTCCAGGCTGCGCGGGTCCCCGCCCAGCGCTACCACCAGCCGTCCCTCTTCCACCGGCAGCGCCTCGAGGGTGGCCGGCGGTGCCGTCGCCGGTACATGTATCCCCCCCAGCTGGGTAACGATATCCGACGCGGTCTCCACCAGCGCCGCGCCCTGTTTGATCATTTCATGGCAGCCGCGGGCCAGCGGGTTGTGGATGGAACCGGGGATGGCGAATACCTCGCGGTTCTGCTCCAGCGCCAGGCGCGCGGTGATCAGGGAACCCGAGCGGACCGCCGCCTCCACCAACAATACCCCCCGGGCGAGGCCACTGATGATACGGTTGCGGCGCGGGAAGTTGGCGGCCTCGGCGGCGCTGCCGAGCGGCTGCTCACTCAGCACCGCACCGCCGCGATCGATGATTTCTGCGGCCAGCGCATCGTGGCGACGGGGGTAGATCCGGTCGATGCCGCTGCCGAGCACTGCCAGCGTGGCACCGCCGGCATCGAGCGCACCGCGGTGCGCAGCGGCATCCACGCCCAGCGCAAGTCCCGAGGTAATGGCAAAACCCCCGGCGGCCAGTTCCCGGGCAAAGGCGTGGGCATTGTCCAGCCCGGCGCGCGAGGCGCGGCGGGCACCCACCACCGCCACCTGCGGCAGGTGCAGGGCGGCAACATTGCCCTTGAGGTAGAGGACAGGTGGTGGCCGGGAAATCTCCCGCAGCAGGGCCGGGTAGTCCTCGTGGGAGTGTTCCAGGGGCTGTATGCCGCGGTCACGACAGCGCGCCTGCTCCTCCCGCACCCATTGCAGCAGTGCACAGTCACTACCGCGCTGGCGATATTCACGCCATTGCTGGCGCGCCCGCGGGGGGAGCCTGTCGAGCAGTGACTGGGGCAGGGAATCAAGGGCCGCGGCAGCGGAGCCGTAACGGTCCAGCAGTTGCCAGTAACGGGCGGGGCCCAGGCCCTCCAGGCGCAGCAGGGCCATGGTGGGAGTCAGCGCATCCATGCGTCTTCCGGAGTTTTGTCAGGTGGCGCGCCCGTTTGGCTGGGCGGCCAGCGGGACCGGGGCGACCGGCGCCCCGCGATCGATCAGGGGTTGCGGACCAGGTCCAGGACTTCCAGGGCCCGGTCGGCCTCGAGCACCAGGCCCAGGCTCATCTTGTCGAAAGTGCGGAAAACCATCAACAGGCCGGCGCGCTCGTCGGGCAGCTTCACATTTTCGCGCTCGATGCGGTCGCGCACCACGGCACCGCGCTTGTAGATCGCCAGTACGTGGCCCGGCTGCAGGCCCTCGCGCTCGCCCTGGTTGATGGCAACCACGTCGTACTTACCGATCTGGGTGACGCCTTCTTCCACGCCCAGGATCACGCCCTCCACCGGGGTGGCCGGCGCGCCCGGCTGGAACAGTGCGGCAATGGAGCGCTCCTCCACCGGCAGCAGGCGGTCCTCGAGGCGAATCTCGCGGGAAGTGCGGGTCACTTCCATGGTGGCCACGGAGAAATCGCGGCGCTGGTCCGGATCCAGCTGGTAAAGGTCCACATCGCCCACGTCCAGCGCCTGCATCCCCAGGACTTCACCGGTGTAGGGGTCGGTGTAGAGCTCGCCCGGGCGGTAGATACCGTAGGAGGCCAGCGGCGCGCGGAAGTCGCCGCGGGCATAGATGCGCTCGCCGGCACCCATCAGGATCCGCTGGTCCTCACCGGAAATCACGTACGGAGTACCCTCGAAGGCATTGGGCTCGACGATGCGGGTGCGGGACAGGAAGGCGTTGATCGCGTCCAGCGGGATGGCGGGGATGGCCTCGCCCACCGCCTCGCGGCGCACCTGCGGCTCGAGCCGGTCGGCGCCCGGAGACAGGCGGTACGGGCGCGGCCCGCGCTCCAGTTGCAGGCGCGGCTGGCCCTCGACATACACCAGGCGCAGGCGGTCACCGGGGTAGATTAGGTGGGGGTTTTCGACCTGGGGGTTCACCTGCCATATTTCCGGCCAGTACCATGGCTGGGAAAGGAACGTGCCGGAGATGTCCCAGAGGGTGTCGCCCTTCTGGACCACATACTCGTCCGGGTGGTCCGGATTGAGGCGCACGTCGGCCGCCTGGATGCCGAACGCGGCGGCCAGCAGGAGGCCGGCGGCCAGAATAATTTTTTTCATGGAAGCATTCCTATGCTCTTTATCGCTATAATTCTCAGCGCCGGGCCACAGCCGAGGTGGCGGGAGCATTGTTAACAGCATCCGGCAGGCACGGCCTGCAGCAGCTCCTTGCGGCAAATATCGAGCGCGATCATTATGTTATCAGCGCAAGTTCCATGTTTACTAGAAGTTTGTCACAGGTGATATGGCCAAGCTCGAGATCCTAGAATTCCCCGATCCCCGCCTCCGTCAGGTCGCCAAGCCCGTCGAAACCGTTACCGACGAGCTGCGCACCCTGCTGGACGACATGTTCGAGACCATGTACGAGGCCCCCGGGGTGGGCCTGGCCGCCACCCAGGTAAATGTGCACCAGCGCATCGTGGTGATGGATGTATCCGAAGACCAGAGCGAGCCGCTGGTCTTTATCAACCCCGAAGTGGAAGTGCTGGACCCGGAGATCCACCAGTACGACGAGGGCTGCCTGTCGGTGCCCGGCTTCTATGAGACGGTGGAGCGGCCGCGCCGCGTGCGCGTGAAGGCCCTGGACCGCGACGGCGAGGCCTTCGCCATGGAGGCCGAGGGCCTGCTGGCGGTGTGTATCCAGCACGAGCTGGACCACCTGGACGGCAAGCTGTTCGTTGACTACATCTCGCCCCTGAAGCGCAACCGCATCCGCTCCAAGCTGGAAAAAGCCCAGCGCAAGCGCGCCTGACCGGCTGCCTCACAGTCACAGTGCCGGCGCCCGTGCTCCGGCGCACGCCTCCAGCCAGCGGCTCGCTACACTATTGGCAATTGCCGCTGGCCAACCCGATTCCCGCCATTCCAGAACATTGATGTTATGAGCCTGAAGATTGTTTTTGCCGGCACTCCGGACTTTGCCGCCGTGCACCTGCAGGCGCTGCTCGACAGCGAGCACAGCGTAGTCGCCGCCTACACCCAGCCCGACCGCCCCGCGGGGCGCGGCAAGAAGCTGCTCGCCAGCCCGGTCAAACAGCTGGCGCAGAGCCACGAAATCCCCGTCTACCAGCCCCTGAGCCTGCGCGATGCAACCGCCCAGGCGGAACTGGCGGCGCTCGGTGCCGATGTAATGGTGGTGGTGGCCTACGGCCTGATCCTGCCGCAGGTGGTGCTGGATACACCGCGCCTGGGCTGCGTCAACGTACATGCATCACTGCTGCCGCGCTGGCGCGGCGCGGCGCCGATCCAGCGCGCCATTGAGGCCGGTGACCCGGAAAGCGGCGTCGCCATCATGCAGATGGAGGCCGGCCTGGATACCGGCCCCGTGCTGGTGGAAAGCCGCTGCCCGGTTACCGCGGCGGATACCGGCGGCAGCCTGCACGACAAGCTCGCCGAAATCGGTGGCCCGGCCCTGCTCGAGGCGCTGGCACAGCTGGCGGACGGCACGGCACGGCCCCGGCCCCAGGACGACAGCCAGGCCAACTACGCCGCCAAGATCAGCAAGGAAGAGGCGCGTATCGACTGGCAGCGCCCGGCGGCGGAAATCGAGCGCCAGATCCGCGCCTTCAACCCGTTCCCGGTGTGCTGGAGCACCTATTCCGATGCCCGCGGCGAACAGCGGCTGCGGATCTACCGCGCCCAGCTGGAGCGGGGCTGCCACAGTGATGCGCCGGGCACTATCCTCGGCGCCGATGACGAGGGCATCCTGGTGGCCTGCGGCCGCGAGGCGCTGCGCCTGCAATTACTGCAACTGCCGGGCAAGAAGGCACTGGCCGCGGAGGAAATCCTCCGGGGCTACCCGGACCTCTTTACACCGGGCCAGCAGCTCGGCGGAGTCACAGACAATGACCACTGATACCCGCGCCGCGGCGGCCGGGGTGGTCGCCACCCTGCTCGAGGGCCAGGGCTCCCTGGCGCGCCTGTTGCCACGGGCCGAGCAATCCGTGGCGGAGCGCGATCGCAGCCTGCTGCGCGAACTCTGTTACGGCTGTGCCCGCACTGCCCCGCGACTGCAACTGCTGGCGGACAAGCTGGTGCGCCGTGTCCCGGGCGACACACGCGTGCAGGCACTGCTGCTGCTTGGCCTGTACCAGCTGGAGTACACCCGCATCCCCGATCACGCCGCAATTTCTGCCACCGTGGAGGCGGCGCGCGCGCTCAAGCTGGAGCGCTCCACCGGGCTGATCAACGGCGTGCTGCGCAATGCCCAGCGCAACCGCGAGCAGTTGCAGCGCAAGCTGTCCGGCAACCCGCAATTCAGTTCCATGCACCCGGCCTGGTTGCAGCGGCGCATCAAGGCCGCCTGGGACGTCCGTGCGGCAGAAATCTTCCGCGCCAACAATACCGCCCCGCCCATGATCCTGCGCGTCAATACGGCCCGGGTCTCCCGCGAGGCCTACCTGGAGCAGCTGGCCGGCGCCGGCATCGCCGCCCGCGCCACCGCCGTTTCACCGGTGGGCGTGGTGCTGGAGGAGGCGCAGGCGGTGAGCGACCTGCCGGGCTTCGCCGATGGGGATGTCAGCGTGCAGGATGAATCGGCCCAGCTGGCGGCGCTGCTGCTGGCGCCGGCCGCGGGTGAGCGGGTACTGGATGCCTGCGCCGCCCCCGGTGGCAAGAGCTGTCACCTGCTGGAACTGCAGCCCACTATCCAGCTGGCATGCCTGGACATCGATGAAGAGCGACTCGACCGCGTGGCGGAGAACCTCGAGCGCATGGGTGCCAGCGCCGAGCTGCTGTGTGCCGACGCCGCGGAGACCCGCGACTGGTGGGATGGCGAGCCCTACGACCGCATCCTGCTGGACGCCCCCTGCTCTGCCACCGGCGTGATCCGCCGCAACCCGGACATCAAGCTGGTGCGGCGCGAAGAGGATATTGACGCCCTGGCGGAACTGCAGGCGCGCATTCTGCGGGCCCAGTGGCAACTGCTGCGCCCCGGTGGCAGCCTGCTGTACGCCACCTGCTCGATCCTGCCGGAGGAAAACAGCGCGGTAGTCGCCCGCTTCATTGCGGAGACAGGGGATGCGAGCGACAATACACCACAGATGCTTGGCGGGGTGCCATGGGGCGAGCCGCAGGCAGCGGGGATGCAGGTCTTTCCCGACGCCGGTGGTGGCGACGGATTTTTCTATGCCCTCCTCCGCAAGGCCCCGCAGTGATACCCGCGGCATAACCGGCGCGGGGCCGGACAATAACAGTCAGGGCGGCCGCGGCCGCGAGCCAAACTCAATAATATGAAAATTGTCATTCTCGGCGCCGGCCAGGTGGGAGGCTCACTGGCGGAAAGCCTGGCTTCCGAACGCAACGATATTGTGCTGGTGGACAGCGACGAGAAAACCCTGCGCGAGTTACGCGACCGCATCGATATCGGCATTGTCGCCGGCCACGCCTCGCATCCCGATATCCTGCAGGAAGCCGGAATCGAGGATGCCGACATCCTGGTGGCGGTCACCAACAACGACGAAACCAATATGGCCGCGTGCCAGATTGCCCACTCGCTGTTCCGCGTGCCCACCAAGATTGCCCGGGTGCGCGCCGCCGCCTACCTGCAGTACCCGCAACTGTTCGACCCCCAGTCGATTCCCATCGACGTGCTGATCAGCCCCGAGCAACTGGTATCCGAGTATATTGCCCGGCTGATGGAGCACCCCGGTGCGCTGCAGGTGCTGGATTTCGCCGGTGGCCGCGTACAGCTGGTGGCGGTACGGGCGATCCAGGGCGGGCCGCTGGTGGGCCACCAGCTGCGCTACCTGCGCCAGCATATGCCCAAGGTGGATACCCGCGTGGCGGCCATCTACCGCCGCAACAGCCCCATCATTCCCCAGGGTGACACCGTCATCGAGGCCGGTGACGAGGTGTTCTTTATTGCCGCCCGCGCCGACATTCGCGCGGTGATGAGTGAGCTGCGGCGCCTCGAGCACGGTTACAAGCGCGTAACCATTGCCGGCGGCGGCAATATCGGCCTGCGCCTGGCGCACAAGCTGGAGAACCGGTACACGGTCAAGATCATCGAGCAGAGCCACGAGCGCTGCATCTACCTGTCGGAAGAGCTCTCCAACAGTATCATCCTGCACGGCAGCGCCTCGGACCAGGACCTGTTGCTGGAGGAAAATATCGAGGACACGGATGTTTTCCTCGCGCTCACCAACGATGACGAGGCCAATATCATGTCGTCGCTGCTGGCCAAGCGACTGGGGGCGCGCAAGGTAATGACCCTGATCAACAACCGCGCCTATGTCGAGCTGGTGCAGGGCGGTGAGATCGATATCGCCATCTCGCCGCAGCAGAACACCATCGGCAGCCTGCTGACCCATGTGCGCCGGGGCGATATGGTCAACGTGCATTCTCTGCGCCGTGGCGCCGCCGAGGCCATCGAGGTGATCGCCCACGGCGACAAGCGCACCTCCAAGGTGGTGGGCCGCAAGATCGAGGACATCGACCTGCCGGAGGGGGCCGCCATCGGCGCCATCGTGCGTGAGCGGGATCACGGCAGCGAGGTGCTGATTGCCCATGACGACGTGGTGGTGGAGACCGATGACCACGTCATCGTTTTCCTGGTGGACCGTCGCCACACGCGCCATGTGGAGCAGTTGTTCCAGGTGGGATTCAGTTTTTTCTAGGTTTTTATTTTGTAGGAGCGGCCCATGGCCGCGATCAGGGGCGCCATCGCCCTGCGCTTTTCGCGGCCATGGGCCGCTCCTACCAAAACATATTCAATAACAGGCTGATAGGCGCCGATGCGAATTGCAGTAATTGCGCGAGTTTTCGGGATCCTGCTGACGGTATTCAGCCTGACGCTGTTGCCGCCCATCGGCGTGTCCCTGTGGTATGAAGACGGCACCCATACCGCCTTCAGTATCGCCTTCGCCATCACGCTGATTACCGGCCTGTTCATGTGGCTGCCGGTACACGACCTGCGCCAGGAGATGCGCACCCGTGACGGCTTTGTGGTGACCTCGCTTTTCTGGCTGGTACTGGGCAGCTTCGGTTCCCTGCCCCTGATTATCAGCCCGCAACCCAACCTGGGTATCACCGACTCAATTTTCGAGTCGCTGTCCGGGCTCACCACCACCGGCGCCACGGTGATCACCGGGCTGGACAGCCTGCCGCCAGCGATCCTCTACTACCGGCAACAACTGCAGTGGTTTGGCGGTATCGGGGTGATTGTGATCGCACTGGCGATCCTGCCGATGCTGGGTATCGGCGGCATGCAGCTGTATAAGGCGGAGACACCCGGACCGGTCAAGGATACCAAGCTGACGCCACGGATCGCCGAGACGGCACGGGCGCTGTTTGTGATTTACATTATCCTCACCGTGCTCTGCGGCCTCGGCTACTGGTGGGCCGGCATGACGGTGTTTGATGCGGTGGGCCATGCGTTTTCCACCGTGGCCAACGGCGGTTTCTCCACCCACGACGCCAGCATGGGCTTCTACGCCAACAACCATGCCATCATGGCGATCTGTATCTTTTTCATGTTCACCGCGGCAATCAACTTCGGCCTGCACTTCTTCGCCTTCCGCAATCGCACTCTGGGCCATTACTGGCGGGATTCCGAGTTTCGCTTCTGGGTGACCCTGACCCTCTGCTCCGCGGTGTTGATCAGCCTTTACCTCTATTGGCTGGGGATTTTTTCTCCCGGCAGCAGCTTCCTGCACGGTTTCTTCCAGGTGGTTTCCATTGGTACCACGGCCGGTTTCGCCTCGGAAAACTTCTCCGCCTGGCCGGCCTTCCTGCCCTATGTGTTATTGATGCTGGGGATTCTCGGCGCCTGTGCCGGCTCCACCTGCGGGGGCATCAAGGCGGTACGCGGTATGCTGATCATGAAATCGGGTATGCGCGAACTGAACCGGCTGGTACACGCCAACGCGGTGGTGCCGATCAAGGTCAACGGCAAGATCGTACCGGACCGGGTGACCGATGCCGTGTGGGGATTTTTTGCGGTTTATATCCTGTCGTTTTTTGTGCTGACAATTATCGTGATGGCCACCGGTGAGAATTTTGTCACCTCTTTTTCAACCGTGGCCTCCTGCCTCAGCAATATCGGCCCGGCACTGGGGGATGCAGCCGCGCACTATGGGTCGGTCAATGAGGTGGCCAAGTGGTTCCTGATCCTGGCAATGCTGATGGGCCGGCTGGAAATCTTTACCCTGCTGGTATTACTGACCCCGGCTTTCTGGCGTCACTGACACAACGTTGCGCCCGGCCCGGGTAATAGTTCCGCTGCGGCCGCGACAATTACCAGGCCCGTGGCCGTGATTCGGTTACCGTCGCTATTCGAAAGTATCGTGGGTACCGACGATAATCTGTGCGTAACGGGGCAGGAAGGTGACCAGCACCCAGGCTTCCAGCAGGCAACCGAAGGCACTCGCAGCCTGGATAGAGCGGCCAAAGAAGTTTCCGGTGTGGGTATAGTGCGGCGTCCACTCCAGTGCCACCGGCTGGGCGAAGCCCAGGCCGAGTACCAGGAAGGCAACCAGGGTTGCCACCTTGGGTACCAGCCTGGGGGCAACCTTGAACGGCCGCTTTAGCCAGCCCATCAATACCGGGAAAACACTGAGTTGAAGGGTGTAACGGATAATCACCAGCCACACGAACAGGGCCAGCACGGAACTCAGTTGCCAGATCAGTGGCATCAGGCAGAGCACAAAAAGTTTGTCCGCTACCGGGTCCAGCATTGCCCCAAGATGGGAATGCCAGCCACAGCGCCGGGCTAACTGGCCGTCCAGTAAATCGGTCAGGGCACCAACCATAAAGGCCGCCAGTGCAGCCTCGGCATATTGGTTCAGTGACAACCAGATAATGACCGGAATCAACAGGATGCGCAGGGCGGAGAGAAGATTGGGCACATGGCGCCAGGGAGTCGTTGCTGGTGTCTCTGTCATGGTTTAGTAATCGCGCCGCCTTGCGCGGGGGGAAATGTTGTTTATGTGGCAAGGTTTGCTGGGGATCCTGGTCTTTACCGCGATCCCGATTTTACTGAGTGAAAATCGCCGCGCGATCTCGCCGCGCATGATTCTCGCCTGCCTGGCGCTGCAGTTCGCCATCGCCTGGGTGATGCTGCGGGTCACCTGGGTACAGGAGCTGCTGCTGGGCCTCAACAGTGCGGTCAAGGTGCTGGAGCAGGCGGCACTGGCCGGCAGCAGTTACATGTTCGGTTACCTGGGTGGTGCGGAGCTGCCGTTCGAGGCCGACGGCCCCGGCACCTCTTTCATCATCGCCTTCCAGGTATTGCCCATTGTGCTGCTGATGAGCGCCCTCTCCGCCATCCTGTTCTACTGGGGCATTTTACAGAAAATCATCGGCGGGCTCGGCTTCCTGCTGCAGAAGGCCCTGCGCCTGGATGGCCTGCAGACTTTCAGCGTGGCCGCCAGCGTCTTCTTCGGTATCGTCGAGGCGCCTCTGCTGGTACGCCCCTATTTCGAATCCATGTCCCGCTCCACCCTGTTCCTGCTGATTACCGCCGCCATGTCCACGGTCGCGGGGACCGTCATGGTGTTATACGCCAGCCAGCTGGATGGGATCATCGCCAACCCGGCCGGGCATATCCTGGTGGCATCGCTGGTCAGCATGCCCGCGGCTGTACTGTTCGCGCAGCTGTGGGTCCCACCCGCCGACCGCGAGCAGCACCATATCCCCCCGGTGCGCAGCGAGGCCCAGAGCACCCTCGACGCGCTGGTGCGCGGCACCGAGGACGGCGTCAGGCTGCTGCTGAATATCATCGGTATGATTATGGTGCTGTTTGCACTGATCTACCTGGTCAATGCGCTGCTGGGTGCGCTGTTCGGTGAGGGGGTCACGCTCGAGTACCTGGCTTCCTTCCTGTTCCACCCGATCGTGTGGCTGATGGGTGTGGACAGTGCCGACCTGGGCCAGGCAGCGGAGCTGATGAGCATCAAACTGATCTTCAATGAGTTTGTTGCCTACCAGCGCATCGCCGAGCTGGGTCCCGGCGCCCTGTCGCCACACAGCTACCTGGTGCTGGTATACGCCATCTGCGGTTTTGCCAATTTTGCCAGCCTGGGCCTGGTGGTGGGTACCATTTCCACCATCGTGCCCGGGCGTACCGCGGAGGTGGCCTACCTGGCCACCCGGGCTCTGTTCGCCGGCCTGCTGGCCACCTGCATGACGGGTACGGTGGTGGGACTGCTACACGGCGGCTGACGGGGCGCTGGATGCCGGCTTGCCCGCGCGCCGGCGTGAAAGCAGCAACCACACCAGCGGCAGGGCCGCCAGCTGCACCAGCAGTGCCAACACCTCGCGCAGCCCCAGCCCGGTTGCCCCGGCCAGGTGCCACAGCGGCCAGCTCATCCCCAGCAGTGCCGGGACCAGCGCCGCCCCCAGCAACAGGGGGGTATTGCCCGCAGGCATACGCACTATCAATAGTGCCACCGGCGACCAGAGCAGCATATTGATCACCAGGTCCTGCAACCCGACCAGGGGATAGAACCAGGCAGTGCCGGCCAGGTCGGCGAGCATCCACTGGAACAGGGGGTTGATACCGGGCAGCAGGCCCCAGACAAGGGCGGCCACAGTGGCGACCACCAGCCCCAGCGCCGACAGCAGGGCCATCTGCGCCAGAAGCAGTTTGCGGGAGGAGTCTTCAGTCATGGCTGGCGGCACTCTTGTCAGTCGGGAGCACCAGCATAGCGGGTTATGCAGCCAGTCGGGCGCAGTGGGCCTCAGGGCTTGCGATAGATGGCGCTCTTTCCCTCGGGCTGGCGGCGAAAGCGCTTGTACTCCCACTGGTACTGCTCGGGTGCCTCGCCAATACAGGCCTCCACACCACGATTCATTGCCGCCAGTGAGACCTTCTGTTCGTCGCTGTAAATGGCCTGCTCTGCGGGCAGCAATACCAGCTCAAAGCCGTCATCCACCCGCTTGCCGAAACCGAACACACAGCGGCAACCGGTGCGCTGCAGCAGGTTGTGGGCCAGGGTCATGGTGAGGGCCGGGCGTCCAAAGAAGGGGGCGAAGTCGCCGCCACTGTCGGGCTCCTGGTCCGGCAGCACCATCACAATTTCACCGGCCTTCAAGGCCTTGAGCAGCGCCCGCACGCCGCGGATATCCGTCGGCATCAGCCTCGCACCGGTGGCCTCGCGGGCGCCGCGAATCACCGGGTCCAGGGCAGCCAGCTTGGGCGGGGCATACAGGGCGGTGGCCGGCCCCAGGGTTGCCAGGTACATGCCGAAGATCTCCCAGTTGCCGATATGCGGGATCAGCACCAGTACGCCGCGTTCCTCATCCACCTCGTCGGTAAGGAGCTGCTGGTTGCGCACCCGGATAATCTGGTCCTCGCTGCGGCTCCAGGGCTGCTGCCAGACCGTGGCCACCTCGAAACCGGTCATGGCGGTGTGTACCACGCTCTGCCGCGCCAGCCGCTCGCGCTCACGGGCGTCCATGGCCGGGTAACAGCGCTCCAGGTTGATACGGGTCAGGCGCAGTGTCTCGCCGCGGGTCAAAACCGCGAGCCAGCCCACCACACGGCCGAGCCGGCGCGACCAGCGCAACGGCAGACGGCCAACCAGCTTCAGGGTGAATAGCGCCAACCGGCCCTTGATATCCAAGACAACAACTTCCTCTGCCAGTTACACGAACATGGAACCGCGGGCCCGCGGCCCTGTCCCTCCATTATGGTGATTGATTGCGGTGCCGGGGCCGCGCACCCTGCCCCACGGGTTTAGTGCGCTCCCCGCTACCGCTATAATTGCGACCCTTTGCCCGCGCTCGCGGCCGGGCCCCAGTGCGGGGCCGCCACGCGGGCCGCACATAACACATATCCGGAGATAGCGGTGTCCAAGCAATACGACCTAAGCACTTTCCAGGGGCTGATCTTTGCCCTGCAGGATTACTGGGCGCGCCAGGGGTGCGTCATTCTACAGCCTCTGGATATGGAAGTGGGTGCGGGCACCTTCCACCCGGCCACTTTCCTGCGCGCTATCGGCCCTGAAACCTGGAATGCCGCCTACGTGCAGCCCTGCCGCCGCCCCACCGACGGTCGCTATGGGGACAACCCCAACCGCCTGCAACACTACTACCAGTACCAGGTGGTGATGAAGCCGTCCCCGGACAATATCCAGGAGCTGTACCTGGACAGCCTGCGCGCCATGGGTGTGGACCCGGCCATCCACGATATCCGCTTTGTCGAGGATAACTGGGAATCCCCCACCCTGGGTGCCTGGGGCCTGGGCTGGGAGGTGTGGCTGAACGGTATGGAAGTGACCCAGTTCACCTATTTCCAGCAGGTGGGCGGCCTGGAGTGCTACCCGGTAACTGGCGAGATCACCTATGGCCTCGAGCGCATCGCCATGTACCTGCAGAACGTCGAGTCCATCTACGACCTGGTGTGGACCCGCAACCCGGACGGCAGCCCGGTGACCTATGGCGATGTGTTCCACCAGAACGAAGTGGAGATGTCCCACTACAACTTCGAGCACGCGGATGTGGAGTTCCTGTTCAACACCTTCGATCACTGCGAGCGCGAGAGCCAACGCATGATCGAGCTGGGCCTGCCGCTGCCTGCCTATGAACAGGTGATGAAGGCATCCCACGCCTTCAACCTGCTGGATGCGCGTCACGCCATCTCGGTAACCGAGCGCCAGCGCTACATCCTGCGCGTGCGCACCCTGGCCCGCGCCGTGGCGCAGGCGTATTACGATGCGCGCCGCGCACTGGGCTTTCCGCTGGCCGCGGAAGCCATTCGCAAAGAGATTCTGGCGGAGCAGCCGGAACAGCAGTCCGAACAAGAGGAGAAGCAGTAATGGCGCAGGATTTTCTGGTAGAGCTGGGCACCGAGGAACTGCCGCCGACCGCACTGCACACCCTGATGGAGGCTTTTGCCGCAGGGATTAAACAGGGCCTTGAGGGTGCCGAATTGGAGTTCGGCGAAGTGAAGGCCTACGCCGCACCGCGCCGGCTGGCCGTGTCCGTCACCGGCCTGGCCGGGCGCCAGCGGGACAAGCAGATCGAGAAGCTGGGCCCGGCAGTGAAAGCCGCCTTCGACAAGGATGGCAAGCCCAGCAAGGCCGCCGAGGGCTTCGCCCGCAGCAATGGCGTCACCGTGGACCAGCTGTCCCGCAAGGACACCGACAAGGGCGAGCGCCTGGCCTTTGTCAGCGAACAGAAAGGGGCCGACACCGTGAGCCTGCTGCCCGGCATCGTCGAGAAATCGCTGGCCCAGCTGCCGATTCCCAAGCGGATGCGCTGGGGTGCCCGCCGCGAGGAGTTTGTGCGCCCGGTTCACTGGCTGCTGATGCTGTTCGGCAACGCCGTGGTTGAAGGCGAAGTGCTCGGCCTCAGGGCCGGCAATACCAGCCGAGGCCACCGTTTCCACTGCGATCGCGAGCTGGAAGTGCACTCCCCGCAGGATTATGTCCAGCAGTTGCGCGACCCCGGGCACGTGGTGGTGGATTTCGCCGAGCGCCGCGAGATGATCCGCGACCAGGTCACCGCCGAGGCCCATAACGTCAACGGTGAGGCGGTGATCGACGACGACCTGCTGGATGAAGTCACCGCGCTGGTGGAATGGCCGGTGGCGCTCACTGGCCGCTTCGAGGAACGCTTCCTGGACGTTCCGGCGGAAGCCCTGATTTCCTCCATGAAGGAACACCAGAAATACTTCCACGTGGTGGACGGTGATGGCCAGTTGCTGCCGTTCTTCGTCACCGTGGCCAATATCGAGAGCCAGGACCCGAAGCAGGTCATCGAGGGTAACGAGCGGGTGATCCGCCCGCGCCTGTCCGATGCCGCCTTCTTCTTCGATACCGACAAGAAGACCAGCCTCGAGGCCCGCCGCGAAAAACTCAAGCAGGTGATCTTCCAGCAGAAGCTGGGCACCATCTATGACAAGACCGAGCGACTTGCCGTACTCGCGCCGAAAATCGCCGCCGCCATCGGCGCCGACGAGAGCCAGGCCGAGCGCGCCGCCAAGTTGTGCAAGTCGGACCTGGTCACCGAGATGGTATTCGAGTTTGCCGACCTGCAGGGTGTGGCGGGCTACTACTATGCCGAGAACGATGGCGAGCCACTGGACGTGGCCAAGTCCATGTATGAACAGTACATGCCCAAGTTCGCCGGCGACGAGCTGCCCAAGAGTGAAACCGGGACTGTGCTGGCCCTGGCAGACCGCCTGGATACCCTGGTGGGTATTTTCGGCATTGGCCAACCGCCCAGTGGTTCCCGCGATCCCTTCGCCCTGCGCCGTGCCAGCCTCGGGGTGATTCGCCTGCTGGTGGAGAAGAAACTGGACCTGGACCTGCGTACCCTGCTGGAGCTGGCCCGCGACAATTATCCGCGCACTGCCCTGGGCGAATACAACACGGTGGTGGAACAGGCCCTCGCCTATATGCTCGAGCGCTTCCGCGCCCGCTATGAGGACCAGGGGATTCCCGCCGAGGTCTTTATGGCGGTAGCCGCGCGCAAACTGTCCCGTCCGCTCGATATCGACAACCGGGTGCACGCGGTGCACACCTTCAGCCAGTTGCCGGAAGCCGCTGCTCTCGCCGCGGCCAACAAGCGGGTATCCAATATACTCGCCAAGCTGGATGGCCCGGTGCCCGCCTCCGTGAACGAGGAGCTGCTGCAGGAAGATGCGGAAAAAGCCCTCTACGCAGCGGTCCGGGACGCCCAGGAACAGGTGCAACCGCTGTACGCTGCAGCCATGTTTACCGATGGCCTGGCCGGACTGTCCGGCCTGCGGGAAACGGTCGACAGCTTCTTCGACAACGTCATGGTAATGGCGGAAGACGAGCAGCTGCGGGACAACCGACTGGCACTGCTGGCGCAGTTGCGCGCGCTGTTCCTGGAAGTTGCCGATATTTCCCTGCTGGCACCGGCCAAATAACCCAGGCCAAATAACTCTGGCCCGCAAACCAGGGGCGCCCGCCAGTAGGCAGGCGCCCCCGGTGGCGCAACCGGATCTGGACTATGACCATCATCGTACTCGACCGGGACGGGGTGATTAACCGGGAAGTGGAAGGTGGCTGCCGCAGTGCCCACGACTGGACACCCCTGCCCGGCAGCATCGAAGCAATGGCCGAACTCTCCCGGGCCGGTTACCAGCTCGCCATCGCCACCAACCAGCCCGGCCTGGCCCGCGGCTGGTTTGACCTGGATGACCTGGAGGCCATGCACGCAAAAATGCGCGCACTGGTGGAGGATGCCGGCGGCGAGGTGGCGGCTATCTTTTACTGCCCCCATGACGATGCCGACAGCTGCCGCTGTCGCAAGCCCGCCACTGGCCTGCTGGATGTGATCGAGGCGGAGTTCGATACCAGCCTGCACGACTGCTACTTCGTCGGGGACCGGCTGCGTGACCTGCAGGCCGCCGTGGGCAAAGGATGCAAACCGGTCTTGGTGCGCACCGGCTGTGGTGAGGAAACACTGCAGCAACTGGTGAGCAATCCCGATGAAGGACTGGTGGAAACCATCCTGTTCGAGAACCTGGCACAATTTGCCGATTTCTTGCTGCAGTAGTATTTCCTGGCCGTGCACTCTGCTGCGCCTTGCCCACGAGCTGGACACGGCACATCGATCAGAAACCTTTCCCGCTCGCCTTTATCTGCAAGTATCGAAATGGTTATGGATATTTTTGGCCGTTTCGATACTGCGTAGCCGACCCGATACCAGGTATCTGAGTATTTATCAGGGCCCTTCCCGCAGCACACCCTCACAGACCAGCCCGCGATCGTCACCCAGGTGAACCCTATAACGTTCACTGCCATGGGCCACCGTAACGACAAAGCCATCGAAGGTACCGGGCAGGTAGCGGCGCCCGGGTTTGGGGCAGCCGAGGCTGGAATCGGTCCAGGTCCGTGCCTCGACGGAAAGAACCGCAAGGCGGTCAGCACGGACATCCAGGTGACCAGCAGCGATAGCGATTGCCTGCTGGCCAGCTTCGTCAGCAGGTTCATTGGGCTGTTCGGCGCGGGCAATGGCTACCTGCAGCAGGAGCACAGCCAGTCCGGCAATAGCGAATGTGGCTCGCATGGTCAGTTCCTCCGGAATCGGTATTTACAATGTAGGTTCTCCCGGGGTGATCTGGTAGCGCCAGCGGATTGTTCAAGCTGGCGGAAAGCAACATGTGGGCAGGCTTTTCCCGGGACAAAAAAAGGCCGCGAGAATATCGCGGCCTTTCCTCAGTCGTGCTCTCCTCCCCGGGATCAGAACACGTACTTCACACCCACGATCGCGGTGCGCGGTTTGTTGGCGCGGGCACCATCCGGGCTGCGGCTGATGATCTCCTGCTCGTCCAGCAGGTTATCGACTTTCAGGTAGCCGCTCAGGTCCTGGCTGAAGTCGTAATGTGCCGCTGCGTCCAGCACCCAGAGGGAACCAGTGTAATCGTATTGATTGGTACCACCACGGTTGCAGTCGCTGTTCACGCACATTTCATCCTGGAATGCCGCGGTCAGGTTCACCCGCCAGTTGGCGCCACTGTCGATACCGGTACTGAGGGCAAAGACATTTTCCGGCAGGTAGGCCAGGTTGTCTCCGGCGAGGATGGCGCCATCGTCGCTGTCCTCGGTAGTCTCGGCATCGGTGTAGGTATAGGTCGCGCGCAGCGGGACAATCCAGCCGTTAGCAAGTGCCCACTCACTGCCAATGGCGGCCTCGAGGCCCTGAATCTCCGCTTCGCCCAGGCTGAAGGTACCGCTGTCGGCGCCATCCGGGCAGGGTACCGCCACGGAGCAGTTCTGCACGGTGTTCTCATAATCGCTGTAGAAGGCAATCAGCTCACCGTTCAGGTTGCCGTTATCGAAACGCGCGCCCCACTCGTAGTTAGTAGACAGCTCGGCACCCACGCCGTCCTTCGAACCGGCACCGGGAGGGGCGAAACCGCGATGGACACCGGCCAGCAGGCTCCACTGCTGATTGACGTCGTAAACCAGGCCCACGCCCGGCAGCCACTCGTCCACCTCGTTGGAGCGATAGCCGCCCTCGAGGTTGCGCTCGACATCATCGTAGCGCTGCTGTTCGGTGCTGATGTCCTCGTAACGCAGGGCCGCGGTGAGGGTCAGGTCTTCCGCCAGGGCGATGTCGTCATAAATAAAGAGAGAGGTCGCGTCGGCTTCTTCCACCCGGTTATTACCGCCTGTGGGGAGTTCTTTCTCCACAAAGGACAGGTTGCCATTCACCTGGTTGTAGAGCTCCACGGGCTGGAAACGGTCCACCTCGTCCCAGTGACGGCGCACCCCGAAGTCCAGGTCGTGGGCGATGGCGCCTGTGGTCAGCTGCCAGTTAGCACTTACTTGCAACCCGCGGGAGTCATACTTGCGGTTGTTGTGCTTGACCTCCAGTCCATCGAAATCGGCGTCGCCATCCAGGATGGCCTGCGCCAGGGTATCACCACCGTTGGCAGCGTCGATCAGGTCACCGGCGTTGTCGGCCTTGAACCAGTCGCGCTTGAATTTGTTGTAGTAAGCCTGCGTGTGGACAGTGAAGCTCTCGTTCAGCGCGATGCTGTGATTCAGCTGTACCGTGCTGTGGCGGTTCTGCATCTCATCCAGGGCGGTGAGGCCGTAGCGGCGGTTGGGGTCCGCGGCAAAATCTGCGTCGGTCAGGCCCACGTAACTCATGCCTGACAGTTCTTCCGAGTACTGCAGCTTGATATCCAGCTGCTGCTGGTAGGCGGCACTGGCGTCGGACTTGATACGGCCCTTCACCAGGTAATCCTCTTTCTGGATATCCGCGGAACCGGCGCGATCGATTTCGCGGAAGCCATCGGCGTATTGCTGGTGGGTCTCCACCAGGAAACCGGTGGTGTCGGTGCTGCTTCCGTAATAGGTATGCAGGCGGTTTTCGCCGTTCTCACCGGCTTCAACTTTGACGACGCCGGTGGTGGCCTCGGGAATCGGGGTGCTGAGCATGTTCACCGCGCCACCCACGGTGAAGGGACCGTACTTGAGGGTGCCCGGGCCCTTCAGGACCTCAATGCCGTTGAGTCGGCCGGCGGTGGGAAAGTAATAGGCGGAAGGCGCCGCGTAGGGGGCCGGGGCCGCCAGTACACCGTCTTCCATCAGCGAGATCTTGCCCGAGCGGCCACTGCCGGAACCGCGGATACCCAGGTTGGGGCGCAGGCCGTAGCCGTCTTCCTCGCGCAGGTAGACACCGGGCACGCCGCGCACGATGCGGTTGATATCCACAAACTCAAACTTCGCCAGTTCTTCTGCGTCCACCAGGTGGGCGGAACCGGGCAGGGTCTTGGCCGACTCGCTGTCGCCAATCACTGACAGGGTTTCCAGGGTGGGTGCGCCCTCCTCAGCAAGGGCAGGTACAGAGAGAGAAGTAGCCAGGGCCAATGCCAGTGGCGACAGGACAAAGCGGGTCATGCATCCTCCATGGACGGTAACGCGTTATTGAATTGAATTTGTTAATGAGAATGATTCCATTTTACTATCAGTTTTACGAGTGCGCCACACTTATTAGTGAGAGATTGCCCTGAGGTACTTATCCGTCGGCTGCCTGTTAGGAAGCGCGGGGATGCCGGATTAAGATTCGTCGGCGAGTACTTACTTACGGTGCATCGATGATTCGACCTCTGGTACCTGCCGATCGACAACGCCTTGAGCGCCTCTGGATTGATACGTTCAGCCAGGCACACCCGTCCTTGCCGCGGCGGTTCTGGGAGGCCCGACTGGTGGTATTTCGGGATTCGCTGGGTGCCGATGCTGTGCATGTCTTCTCAATGCGGGGCCTGGAGCGGGCCGATGGGCTGATTGCGGTAAATCGTGATGGCGAGCTCTGCTGCTTGTTTGTGGCCCGCGCCGCGCAGGGCAGCGGTGCCGGCAGCCTGCTGTTGGAACACCTGTTGGAGGAAGGTCACGTGAGCCGGGCCAGGATCCTGGAGGAAAACCTGGGTGGTCGCTTTTTCCTGCAACGGCACGGCTTTGTTGAAGTCGACCGCAATAGCAACCCGGTGGCCGGACAGCAGGAGCTACTGATGGAACGTCGGCAGCAGCAGCGACGCAGCGCCTGAGCAGGCAAGACGGGTCTCGGCCACCGATGTCCTATATAACTGATCAGTCTATATTGACTCTTTTTTAGTATTTTTCAGTCAACCCTGGACACAGTAGCATGCGGACTCCAATCCAGAAGTCCGACCGGGAAATCCTGACGTGGAAAGCAGAACGACCAGCGCCATCGCCCAGCCTCTCTCTGTACACCGTACCTTTCAACATGGTGCCGACCTGCAGGCCATGAACGAACAGTTCCGGGCAGCCAAGCCCAGCGAGATCATGGGCTTTACCATGGAGCACGCGGAGAACCCGGTGGTTTTCACCAATTTCAGGCCGCTGGCAGTCGCGTTCCTGCACCTGGTCACCCGCGCCAGGCCGGACATTCCCGTGATCTGGGTCGACCACGGCTACAACACGCCTGAGACCTACCGGCATATCGAGCGCCTGATCAAGGAACTCGACCTGAACCTGTACACCTATTCCCCGAAGATGTCCGCGGCGCATTACAACGCGGTCTACGGCGGTATCCCACCACTGGACACGCCGGAGCACGACTTCTTCTCCCGCACGGTCAAGCTCGAGCCGTTCAATCGGGCGATGCAGGAGTTGAAGCCGGATGTGTGGCTGAATGGCATCCGCCACGACCAGAACGCGCATCGCAAGAACCTGGATATCTTCACCAAGGGTAACCACGGCACCATCCGGGTGGCGCCCATGTTCCACCTGACCGAACTGGACGTGGAAGAGTACGTGTACGAAAACGGGCTCCCGGACAATGATGTCTACTTCGATCCCACCAAGGGCGAGGAACACCGGGAGTGTGGGCTGTTACTGGAAAAATAGGCGAGGGATTAGTGTGCGGGATTCTGGCCGGACACTGCCCCTGCAGAACTTTACTTAATTACACTTTGCGATAGTGGCTCTTATTTGTATTCAAAATAACCATTGGATCTGATTGGATGTAGCTCTTAGCGTAATCGGGATTTTTCTAGCTGGAGACCTGATTATGAAGAATAGATTTCTCTTTTGTGTTTTTGGCCTTTTTTGCTCAGCAGATAGTTATTCAGCCTTTCCAACAACTAGCTCTTCTAGCAATGTTTTATGTGATTCATCCGGGGGGGGGATGTAAGCTCCACATCCGTTGCCTCGGCAACAATGCATAAACTAATCATTCACGCCCAGCACTTCACCAAGTTACTACCTGGAGGCTATGTAGCCAATCAGCACTATGCTCCTGCGCCATTTTCGACAAGCAATCAGTCTTCCTTTGCCACCGGCAATCATGATGAGCCCGAAGTAGCTGGCTATACCCTTAATGAATTCAATGTACAGGCCACTCACACCTACCTATTTTGTGACCCTGAGCAAGGTGGTGCCATTATTGAGAAAGCTGAAGGATCCAGCGCCAGAAAGGAGTGTGAGGTATGAAATATTTAATCCTCTTTATTCTCACTCTTATCCCTAGTTTGGCACTTGCCGGCGCATCTCAAGATCAGTTCAAGATGCACATTTTGATAGATAAATCTTCTGACCCCCGTTCAGTTACTGCTGCTGACGAGGAACTTAAGATTATGTCGGAACAAGCGAAGCAGTGGGATAGCGAGCTCAATGCCAATGGTTACATTACCGTTGACCGACCTGAAGGGCGTGATTTACGTGCGCGCTTAACGGCTCGTACAAAGGTGAGTAATTTTCAACAGCTTGGGCAACTTGGCTTCTCACCAATTAATCTCGAAGGAAGCGAGTTTGATCGGGCTGAGTTAGTGAGACTTGGGGGAGACCCGTCTTCTGATGGAGCCATACATTCTCTCACATACCAGTTTCAGCATCCGATTTTGGGTATCGTGTTCTTAACTGAGTATAGCTTTCTTACTGATCCAGACGTGACTCGTCTACGAGTAAGAGAGGCCTCTGGAAATATATTGGTAAATGGCAAGCCTGCAACGCTTGCGCCAGTTAAATATAAAAAGGCGGGTGGAGGCGCGACTACTGTAAGGTTCTATACGGATACAAAACTTTTCAGCATCCACGTATTCGACACCATCACGAGAGATCATGAAAAGTTCGACAAACTAAACGCGCTGGCACAAGCTCTCCATTGAGAACTCGTAATTGACCTGAAACTCAACTCACATTGTCTCATGAGCTATTTGCAAATTACGGTTTTAGCTACGGGATATGTTGCGGCCGACTCTTCGGCCGCATGTTTTCATCACACAATCCGCCCGCACATCAGACGTCCAGGTTCTCTACCGCCAGCGCATTGCTCTCGATAAAGTCCCGGCGCGGCTCCACCTGGTCGCCCATCAGGGTGGTGAAGATCTGGTCCGCGGCAATGGCATCCTCCACGGTTACCTGCAGCATACGACGGGTTTCCGGGTTCATGGTGGTGTCCCACAACTGGTCCGGGTTCATCTCGCCCAGGCCCTTGTAACGCTGGATGCTATAGCCGCGGCGGCTCTCATTCATCAGCCACTCCAGGGCTTCCGGGAAGCTGCTGACCGGCTGCTGCTTGTCACCGCGCTGTACAAAGGCGCCCTCTTCCATCAGGCCCACCATCTTTTCCCCGAGAGTACGTATCGAGCGGTATTCCGCCGATTCGAAGAACTCGTGGTTGATCAGGTAATCGCTGCTGACACCATGGGCAACAATGTGTACATGCGGCAGGAAGAGACCCCGCTCGGTGTTCTCCTGGACCGTCAGTTCGTGGCGACGGCCGCCGCCATTGGCTTCCTCCAGCAGCTGCTCCTGCAGCTTCTCGCACCAGGCTTCCATCTTTTCCCGGGACTGCAGGTCCTCGGGTGTCAGGCTGGGCTGGTAGATCATACTGCGCAGCACTTCTTCCGGGTAAACCCGGGAAAGCCGGTCGATCGTATTCAGCACTGCTCGGTACTCGCCCACCAGGTTTTCCAGGGACTCGCCGGATAGGCCCGGAGCCTCGGGATTTACATACAGGGTGGCGCTGTCCAGGGCGGCATTGGTGAGGAACTGGGTCAGGGCACCCTCATCCTTCAGGTACTGCTCCTGCTTGCCCTTGGCGATCTTGTACAGCGGTGGCTGGGCGATAAAGATATGGCCCCGCTCGATCAGCTCCGGCATCTGGCGGAAGAAGAAGGTCAGAAGCAGGGTTCGGATGTGCGCGCCATCCACGTCAGCATCCGTCATGATGATGATGGAGTGGTAACGCAGCTTGTCCGGGTCAAACTCGCTCTTGCCGATACCGCAACCCAGGGCGGTAATCAGGGTGCCGACCTCGGCACTGGAAAGCATCTTGTCGAAGCGTGCCTTCTCCACATTGAGGATCTTGCCCTTGAGCGGCAGGATCGCCTGGGTGCGACGGTCCCTACCCTGCTTGGCGGAGCCGCCGGCAGAATCACCCTCCACCAGGTAGATCTCTGACAGCGCCGGATCCTTCTGCTGGCAATCCGCCAGCTTGCCGGGCAGGCCGGCGATATCCAGCGCGCCCTTGCGGCGAGTCATCTCCCGCGCCTTGCGGGCGGCCTCTCGGGCCTTGGCCGCGTCGATCATCTTGGTGACAACAGACTTGGCCTCCTGTGGGTTCTCCAGCAGGTATTCACTGAAATACTGGGCCATTTCCTGCTCGACAGCCGGCTTCACCTCAGAGGACACCAGCTTGTCCTTGGTCTGGGACGAGAACTTGGGGTCCGGCACCTTGACCGAGATGATGGCGGTCAGGCCCTCACGGGCATCATCGCCGGTGGTGTGGACCTTGTCCTTCTTGCCCAGTCCTTCTTTTTCAATGTAATTGTTCAGCCCGCGGGTCAGCGCGGCACGGAAACCCGCCAGGTGGGTGCCGCCGTCCCGCTGGGGAATATTATTGGTGTAACAGAAGAGGTTTTCCTGGAAGCTGTCGTTCCACTGCAGGGCCACTTCCACACCGATGCCGTCTTCCCGCTGGCTCTGGAAATGCAGGACCTTGTTGATCGGGGTCTTGGCGTGGTTCAGGAACTCCACGAAAGCCCGCAGGCCGCCCTCGTATTCGTATACCTCTTCCTTGCCGGAACGCTCATCCTTCAGCACGATGCGCACGCCGGAGTTGAGGAAAGACAGTTCCCGCAGGCGCTTGGCCAGCTGGTCGAAGTGGAACTGGATATTGCTGAAGGTCTCGTCAGACGGCTTGAAATGCACTGCGGTACCGGAGGTATCCGTCTCACCGACAACGGCCAGCGGCCCCTGGGGCACGCCATGATGGTAGACCTGCTCGTGGATCTTGCCACCGCGGCGAATGGTGAGCTTCAGCTCTGCTGAAAGCGCATTTACCACCGATACACCCACTCCATGCAGGCCACCGGACACCTTGTAGGTGTTGTCATCGAACTTACCGCCGGCATGCAGCACGGTCATAATGACCTCGGCGGCAGAAACCCCCTCCTCCTCGTGCATTTCAGTGGGGATACCACGGCCGTTATCGGAAATGGATACAGACTCATCCGGGTGAATGACAACCCGGATCTCATCACAGTGTCCCGCCAGAGCCTCGTCGATGGAGTTGTCCACCACCTCAAAAACCATATGGTGGAGACCGGTACCATCATCCGTATCGCCGATATACATCCCCGGACGCTTGCGCACCGCATCCAGGCCTTTCAGCACCTTGATACTACTGGAGTCATAGCTGTTCTGCTCTGACATTGAATTACTCCATTCAACTATTATCGGCTGTCAGCGGGACAGCTCTGATTGTTCCATGTTCCACGTGGAACATGGTCGGGGTATTCCATGGCTGGCCCAGCTTCCGCCAGGGCCGGCTCGTAATCTCTGGATCAATACCGGTTACCAGCACCAGGCCGGCCACCCTGCTCACCCAGCGGGCGAACTGCAACTGATTTTCCGGGTCCAGCTCCGAAGGCAGGTCATCCACAAGAAAGACCGGGCGCTCTCCGCGCCGCATGACCACCTCTGCCATGGCGGCCCTGAGCGCGCACACCAGCATCTTCTGCTGGCCCCGGGATAGGATCTGGTGTGCCGGCTCGCCGGCTACGCTGAACCGCAGGTCTGCTCGCTGCGGACCAATCCGGGTATACCCCTGCGCAAGGTCCGCCTCCCTGGACGCCGCCAGCGCCTCGAGTAGATCGGCATCCTTTCGCCAGCCCCGGCGATAGGAGAACTCCACCCGCCGCACGGGGGAATCAGGAATATCATCCAGGAACTGGAAGAATGCGGCCTCCAGGGCAACAAACGCTTCGCGCCGGAGGCGGTCTACCGTATCGCCGGTAACCGCCAGCCTCTGCTCCCAGATGCCGATATCATCACTCCCGATTTTACCACGACGGAGCAGTGCATTTCGCTGTCTCAGCGCGATTTGGTAGCTTTTCCAGACCTCGATAAAGGAATGTTCCACGTGGAACACCGTCCAGTCCAGCAGGCGCCTGCGCACCCCCGGGCCACCATCCAGTGCCGAAAAACTCTCACTATTGATCACCTGCAGGGGCAACAATGCGGCGAGCTGCGAGCTCGACCCTGCATTCTCCTGGTTTACACGGATACGCCCTCCCCCGGCACGCAACCGCTCGATCCCGAGCGAGTCACCCCGCTCCAGCTGCCCGAACACGGTCAACTGGTCAGCCCCCTCACGGATCACGGACTGGTGCTGCCGCGTGCGGAAAGACCGCCCACTGGCCAGCATATGCACTGCCTCCAGCAGGGAGGTCTTGCCCGAGCCGTTCATGCCACAGAACAGGTTAACCCCCGGCCCAAGCACAAGGTCTGCATGGGGGATATTGCGGAAATTAGTCAGGGCAAGGCGGCGCAGGGTCACCGCAGCGACTCCGGGCCCAGCGACACGGAATCAACAGGCGCTGGCAAAGGGGACGGAAGGGGGTACGCCGGGCTCCGGAAGACCCCGGCGCAGAAGAGTGGGAGTGGGATACGGCTGTCAGTCACTAAAGTCGCTTACAGCCGCATCGGCATAATAACGTAGAGTGCATCGCCCTCTTCCGGCTGCTGCAGCAGCGCACTGCTGTTGGCATCCGCGAGGCCGATGCGAATCTGGTCGCTATGGATGGCGGCGGTCACATCCAGCAGGTAGCTGACATTGAAACCAATCTCCAGCGGCTCGCCGACGTAGTCCACCACCACCTGCTCTTCGGCCTCCTCCTGCTCCGGGTTGTTCGCTACGATCTGCAGGATCCCCTCAGAAATCTGCAGGCGTACACCGCGGTACTTCTCGTTGGAGAGGATTGCCGCACGGGAGAATGCCTGGCGCAGTGCCTGGCGGTCGGCGTAAATCTCGTTGCCGGTTGCGCGCGGCAACACCCGCTCGTAGTCCGGGAACTTGCCATCCACCAGCTTGGAGGTAAAAGTGAACTGGCCGCTGATCACCCGGATATGGTTGTTACCCAGCACTACCTCGGCAGTCGCGTCGGTATCTTCCAGCAGCCTACCCAGCTCCAGCACACCCTTGCGCGGCAGGATTGCCTGCAGCGGGCCTTCCACATTGAGGCCCGGCGCATCGCGGTCACACAGGGCCAGGCGGTGCCCATCGGTGGCCACCGCACGCAGCTGCTGCGGGCGACACTCGAGCAACAGGCCATTGAGGTAATAGCGGACGTCCTGCTGCGCCATGGCAAAACCGGTGGCCTCGATCAGGCGGCGGATTTCGCGCTGGGAAATTGAGAAGCGGGTCTGCGCACTGGTTTCCTCCTGGTTGGGGAAATCCGTAGCCGGCAGCGTGGACAGCTGGAAGCGGCTGCGGCCACTGCGCAGGATCAGGCGCTCGCCATCGCGCTCGAACTTCAGTTCGGCGCCATCCGGCAGGGAGCGACAGATATCCAGCAGTTTGCGCGCCGGAACCGTCACCTCACCCTCCAGTTCAACGGCATCTACCGGCAGGCGGCCAACAATCTCCACCTCCAGGTCCGTACCGGTGAGGGACAACTCCTGCCCGCGCAACTGCATCAGCACATTTGCCAGTACCGGCAATGTCTGGCGCTTTTCTACCACGCCGGCAACCAGTTGCAGCGGTTTCAGCAGGGCGTCCCGGCTCACATTGAATTTCATGGGTCTTATCGCCTTGTGTTGTCGTTTATTGGGTCAGGTCGTCAGGGAGCGAGTCAGCAGTTTCACATCCTCGCGAATATCTGCGTCGGATTCCTGTAACTCACGGATTTTACGGCAGGCGTGCAGCACCGTCGTGTGATCCCTGCCACCAAATGCGTCACCTATCTCGGGCAGGCTGTGGTTGGTCAGCTCCTTGGCCAGGGACATCGCCACCTGCCTGGGCCGTGCCACCGAGCGGCTGCGGCGCTTGGAGAGCAGGTCTGCCACCTTGATCTTGTAGTATTCCGCGACCACCCGCTGGATATTGTCGATACTCACCAGCCGGTCCTGCAGTGCCAGCAGGTCCTTCAGTGCCTCGCGCACGAGCACGTCATCGATCGGCCTGCCGGTAAACTGCGCGTTGGCGACAACGCGCCGCAGCGCGCCCTCAAGCTCGCGCACATTGCTGCGGATCCGCTGGGCGATGAAGAAAGCCGAGTCGTGGGGCAGGTCCACGCCCACCTGGTCCGCCTTCTTCATCAGGATCGCGACCCGCGTCTCCAGCTCTGGCGGCTCCACCGCCACAGTCAGGCCCCAGCCAAAACGGGACTTGAGGCGCTCCTCCAGCCCATCGATCTCTTTCGGGTAACGATCGCAGGTCAGGATGATTTGCTGCCCACCTTCCAGCAGGGCATTGAAGGTGTGGAAGAACTCTTCCTGGGAGCGCTCCTTGCCGGCAAAGAACTGGATATCGTCAATCAACAGCGCGTCCACCGAGCGATAGTAGCGCTTGAAATCGCTGATCGCGTTCAGCTGCAGGGCCTTCACCATATCCGCCACAAACCGCTCGGAATGCAGGTAGACCACCTTGGCATTCGGATTGCGGTCCAGAAGCGCGTTGCCCACTGCGTGCATCAGGTGGGTCTTGCCCAGGCCCACACCACCGTAAATAAACAGAGGGTTATAGGCCCCACCAGGGTTATCGGCGATCTGTTGTGCCGCAGCCAGGCCAAGCTGGTTGGACTTACCCTCTACAAAGGAGGTAAAGGTAAAGTTCCTGTTGAGGGAGCTACCGTGCTTGATGGCGCCCTCCACCTCGACGTTGCGCCCGCCATCGCTGGACACCCGCCCAGTGGGGTTGCCCCCTACCGGCGTCGGCGGAGGTGATGGCGGCGCTGAGGCAACGGGTGGGCGCGGGTCAGTAAGCGCCAACTCACCGCTACTCACCTGGTCTGCAGTGGCCTCTTCAGCCGCTACCGCCTGGGGAGCCCCAGCCTCCTCGGCCAGGGTTGCTGGCGCACGGGCCTCGGGCCGATCCGTTGATGCTGCCGCGGCTCCCCGGCGACCGCGCGTAAAGCGCGGCGCAGTCCCACGGGCGGCGGACTCCAGGACAATCTCCGGGGCCTGCCCACCACTGTAATGGGCCACCAGTTCCCGGATACGGTTGAGGAATTTCCCGTTGACCCAATCAAGGACGAACCGGTTAGGGGCCTGCAGGCGGAGCTCAGCGGCATGGGCGGAAGTTACCCGCAGCGGCCGGATCCAGGTGTTGAACTGCTGTGACGGCAATTCATCCTGCAAACAGGCCGCGCACTGCTTCCAAACGGACTCAGACAAGGAACCCCCCAAAAACCCCAGAAAAACTGTATATGAATGTCGCGGCAGAGCCGGTAGCCCGGGAAAGAGCCTGTGGGGCCGCGCAAAAGAGCAGAGATTATACCCCCCCGCGGCGCTGGTTATCCACAACAGGAAAGCTTTTTATTAAAAAACATCGGCAAAAAAATGCCCTACTTTCAAGGGTTTGAACAATATATAACCACCCCAAACAAAAGGAGATGGAATTTTATCCACAGCAACCTGTGAATATCTTGGTATCAACCGGTGGGCACATGGCCCCGCCAGGAGCGTCCGATCGGTCACCCCCGCGGTGGGTCTAGAATTAAACGGACGAAGGGCAATTTCCAATGAATTCACCCTCCCCTGCGTTGCTTTCACTGCTGCCTTTCTATACAATCCGCCGCCTTCGCAGCGCACAGTTCCGCCCACAAGGGGCCGGTAGCAGAGCCAGCGGCCGGGGTTCGCCCCATGAATATCCGAATACAAAGTCTCAGGTAGCAAGACCATGAAACGTACATTCCAGCCCAGCAACTTGAAGCGCAAGCGCAACCACGGCTTCCGTGCCCGTATGGCCACCAAAAACGGTCGCAAGGTACTGGCCCGTCGCCGCGCCAAGGGTCGCAAGGTCCTGTCTGCATAAGTTCGCCCCGCCCCGCGGGACGTCCTTCCTTATATATGCAACAGGAACGCAGCGACTTCGGATTTGCCAAGCCGCTGCGCCTGCTTAACGCGGCACAGTACCGCGCCGTATTTTCCGGCACCCAGGTACGCGCCGCGCACCCCAACCTCCTGATCCTCGCTGTCCCCAATGATCTCGGGCACCCGCGCCTGGGCCTCGTGGTGGCCAAAAAACACGTCCGCAACGCCACTGACCGCAATCGAATCAAGCGAATTGCCCGCGAGAGCTTCCGCCTGCGCCAGCACCGCCTGCCGGCCGTGGACGTCGTGGTAATCGCGCGCCCGGGAATCGGCGACCTCGACCGGCCCGCACTGGCAAAACTGTTCGACAAACAGTGGCGCAAGCTGGCCCGCCGGGTACAGGAATCCGAAGAGAAGAAACGATGACCTGGCTGGCGATCAGGCTGATTCACGTCTATCGCTACCTGCTCAGTCCCTGGGTGGGCAACCAGTGCCGCTTCTATCCCACCTGCTCCCATTATGCGGAGGAGGCATTAAAAGCACACGGATTCCTAAAGGGGGGTTATTTAACCGGACGTCGCCTTATAAAATGCCACCCTTGGCACCCCGGCGGCCTGGATCCGGTTCCACCCGCTTCCGACGAACAAGACCATTAGCAAACCTCTAGAAGACACCCCAGGATATAAGATGGATTGGCAACGTTACGCGCTGCTGGGCGGAATCGCCGCAGTTTTACTGGCCCTTATTTTCCAGTGGAACGCATTCCAGGAGCGGCGCGCCCCGGAAATCGACCGCGAGATCGTCAACACCGGGCAGGCCGGCACCGTCCCCACCCAGACGGATACCGATACCGGAGATGTTCCCCAGCTACAACAACCGGGCACTGAAGCGCCGGCTCCCGCCGCCGATGGCAAGCTGATCAGCGTGACCACTGACGTGTTCGAGCTGCTGATCAATCCCCGCGGCGGAGATATCGTCAAGGTGGCCCTGCGCCAGCACGCCCAGGAGCGGGAAACCCCGGATGAGCCCCTGCTGCTGCTCAAGCAGACACGGGATAGCACTTATATTTCCCAGAGCGGGTTGATCGGCCCGAACGGTACCGACAGCGCCAAGGGCCGTCCCCTGTTCCGCGCCGGAGATACCTCCTTCGCCCTGGCCGAGGGGCAGGACACCCTTACCGTCGACCTGACACTGAAACAGGGCGATGCGGAAATCACCAAGCGCTTTACTTTCCGCCGCGGCGACTACCTGGTGGACGTGACCTACCAGGTGCAGAACAGCGGCTCCGCGCCCTGGTCCGCCGCCCTCTACGGCCAGCTCAAGCGCGATGCCCACGTACCGCCGAGCGACGCCGGCATCGGCATGTCGCCCTTCCTCGGCGGTGCCATGCGCACCCCGGAGGAAAACTATTTCAAGCAGGACTTCGAGGAGATGGCCGAGAAGCCCACCACCGCCACCATCGAGGGCGGCTGGATCGCCATGGTGCAGCACTACTTCCTGGGTGCCTGGATCCCGGAACAGGACGTGCGCAACACCTTCGAGATGCGCCAGCTCAAGGGTGGCCTTTACGTAATGCGCTTCGTATCGCCGCCGGTGCAGGTGGAACCGGGCACCGGGGGTGAATTGCGCGCTTCCTTCTATGCTGGTCCCAAGGACGTCTACCGCCTGGAAGAGATCTCGCCCTACCTGGACCTGACCGTCGACTACGGCTGGCTGTGGTGGATCGCCAAGCCGCTGTTCCGGGTGCTGAACTTTATCCACGAGCATATCGTCGACAACTGGGGCTGGGCGATTATCCTGCTGACGGTATTTATCAAGGCCCTGCTCTACCCGCTCAGCGCGGCGGGGATCAAGTCCATGGCGCGCATGCGCAAGTTTGCCCCGCAAATGAAGAAACTGCAGGAGCAATACAAGGACAACCGCCAGAAACTCGCCGAGGAGACCATGAAGCTCTACCGGCGGGAGAAGATCAATCCCATGGGGGGCTGTTTCCCCATCCTGCTGCAGATGCCGGTGTTTATCGGACTCTACTGGATGCTGATGGAAACCGTGGAACTGCGCCATGCGCCATGGATCCTGTGGATCCACGACCTGTCAGTGAAGGATCCCTACTTCATCCTGCCGGTGATCATGGGCGCCAGCATGTGGCTGATGCAGAAACTCCAGCCGCAGCCCACGGACCCCACCCAGGCGCGGATCATGCAGCTGATGCCGGTGATGATGACCTTCTTCTTCCTTTGGTTCCCGGCCGGGCTGGTGATCTACTGGATTGCCAACAACCTGATCACCATCGCCCAGACCTGGTACCTCAACAAGCAGATCGAGACCGAGGGCAAGTAACCGCCGGTCACTGCTTACCGTCCAACGAAACAGGGCCGCTTTATGCGGCCCTGTTTCGTCATAGCGCAGAAATCTCCCAGTCGGATAAACTTTTCCCATGTCAGAGCAAAATCCCAACCGGCAGCGGGACACCATCGCCGCCGTCGCCACAGCACCTGGGCGCGGCGGTATCGGCGTGATTCGCCTGTCCGGTCCCCGCGCCGCACAAATCGCCGCTGCCATCGCCGGGGAATCCCCCCTGCAGCCGCGCCGTGCCCACTACCGGGACTTCAGCCACCGGGGAGAATTACTCGACCAGGGCATCGCCCTATTCTTTCCCGGCCCCAACTCCTTCACCGGCGAGGACGTGGTGGAGCTGCAGGGGCACGGCGGACCTGTGATTCTCGACCAGCTGTTGCAGGCCTGTATCCACGAGGGCGCCCGCCAGGCCCGCCCCGGGGAGTTTTCCGAGCGCGCGTTCCTCAACGACAAGATCGACCTGGCGCAGGCTGAGGCCATCGCGGACCTGATTGAGGCCGGCAGCGCCCAGGCCGCCCGGAATGCCATGCGCTCCCTGCAGGGCGCATTTTCCGAAAAAATCGAAGAATTAAGCGACTCACTGACCCATCTGCGTATATATGTCGAAGCTTCGATCGATTTTCCGGAAGAGGAAATCGATTTTCTTGCCGACGGCAAGGTGGCAGCCGACCTGGAACAGCTCCTGACGCAACTGGCGGCGGTCGAGACCCAGGCACGCCAGGGCAGCATCATGCGCGAGGGCATGCAGGTGGCGATTGCCGGCCGCCCCAACGCAGGCAAGTCCAGCCTGCTGAACGCACTGGCAGGTCACGAGGCGGCGATCGTCACCGATATCGCCGGCACCACGCGGGACATCCTGCGCGAGTACGTGGACATCGATGGCATGCCCCTGCAGTTCGCCGACACTGCCGGCCTGCGCGATTCACCGGACCAGGTGGAGCAGATCGGTATCCAGCGGGCCTGGGATGAAATCCACCAGGCGGATCGTGTATTGCTGGTGGTCGACGCGGACCAGGCACACTCACTCGACCCGGAACAGGTGTGGCCGGAGTTCACCGCCCGCCTGCCGGACCCGGACAGGCTCACCCTGGTACTGAACAAGATCGACCTGACCGAGTATGGTGCCGGCCTCCAGGCGCACACCGACGGTGTGCCGGTGATCGCCATCAGCGCCAGGACGGGGGCCGGGCTCGACGCCCTGAAACAGCACCTCAAGCAATGCATGGGCTTCAGCGGCGCTGCCGAGGGGAACTTCAGCGCCCGGCGGCGCCACCTGGATGCCCTCGCCCGGGCGCGGGCCTTTATCGAGCAGGGCGCCAGCCAGCTGCATGACAGCGGTGCCGGCGAGCTGCTGGCCGAGGACCTGCGGCAGGCCCAGCAGGCACTGGGGGAAATCACCGGCACCATGACCGCCGATGAGCTGCTGGGCAAGATCTTTGGCAGCTTCTGTATCGGCAAATAACCCCCGCGCAGGGCTACCCGCCCTGCCCCTTTCCTCCCCCCGTCGCTCTTGACCCGCTCCTCCCGGTTGTCGCCGCACCGCAAAAACGGGCAATACCGCCCCGGGCGCATTGGCCGCACCTGTGCCTGTATAACTACCCGTACAAATGCCTGTCGCCCGGCCGCCGGGACTATGCAGCGGAAGTCAACGCCTTGACCACAACAGTTGCGCACATCTGACCACAGGGTTATCCAGAAGACGCGGACCACACACAGGAGCGGGACAGCTTATGCCGCCAGTTATCAACAGGAAGCTCCCGCCACCACAAGCCTGTGCATAAAAAGGAGGATAAAACCGCCGCAACCTGCGGAGGAACCCGGGCATAAGTTCAGCGTCCGGCGATAGACACCAAAGTTATCCCGTCTGTCCACAACCATGTACCGCGCTTGCCCCTGCCCCGGCCAAGGGGTTGTTGGCATGGTTGCACTTCTCCCAACCCATTGATTTATATGTATTTTTCTTGTTTATACCGGAAAAAGGCGTCCCCAATAGTTACAACAAATACAAAACAATCTTTCTACATACATATGTATAAGTTTAATAATTCAATATCTCTGCCTGCCGATCAGGAGAGCCTGTCGTCCACTTGGGGATTACCTTTGGCGTGGCGACCCTACAATGCTTTCAGCAGACGCCGCTTCCCTTGAAATCGGCATTTGCTGTCAACGGGTACTGGCTATAAAATGTGCGCCCTTTTTAACTCCCCCTGGCAGAGGTTATGGAATTTCCCAAACGCTTCGACGTGATTGTGATCGGCGGTGGACATGCCGGTACCGAGGCAGCCCTCGCGGCCGCACGCATGGGTGCCTCCACCCTGCTGCTGACCCACAACATCGAGACCCTGGGCCAGATGTCCTGTAACCCGGCAATCGGCGGTATCGGCAAGAGCCACCTGGTCAAGGAAGTGGACGCCCTGGGAGGCGCCATGGCGCACGCCACTGACCACGCAGGCATCCAGTTCCGCGTGCTCAATGCCCGCAAGGGACCCGCAGTGCGCGCCACACGCGCCCAGGCCGACCGCGCCCTGTACCGGAGTGCAATCCGTGAAGTGCTGGAATCCCAGCCGCACCTGGAGATATTCCAGCAGGCCGCCGATGACCTGATCGTCGAGGGGGACCGGGTCGCTGGCGTGGTAACCAATGCCGGACTGCGGTTCCGGGCGCAGAATGTGGTCATCACCGCCGGCACCTTCCTGGGCGGCCGCATCCATATCGGTATGGACTCGCTCTCCGGCGGCCGTGCCGGTGACCCGCCCTCCATCGCCCTGGCTGAACGTTTGCGCGAGCTCCCTTTCCGGGTCGAGCGCCTCAAGACCGGGACCCCGCCGCGCATCGATGCACGCTCGGTGGATTTCTCGGTGATGGAGGAGCAGTGGGGAGATACCCCCACGCCAGTGATGTCCTACCTGGGCAGTCGCGCGCAACATCCCCGCCAGGCCTGCTGCTGGATTACCCACACCAACACCCGTACCCACGATGTCATCCGCGGCGGTCTCGACCGCTCACCGATGTTCTCCGGGGTGATTGAGGGCGTCGGGCCGCGCTACTGTCCGTCGATCGAGGACAAGGTGCACCGCTTTGCGGACAAGGACAGCCACCAGATCTTTGTCGAACCCGAGGGGCTGACCACCAACGAGCTCTACCCCAATGGCATCTCCACCAGCCTGCCATTCGATGTACAGCTGGAGCTGGTGCAGTCCATCCGCGGCTTCGAGCGGGCCCATATCACCCGCCCCGGCTATGCCATCGAGTACGATTTCTTCGATCCACGCGACCTGAAACCGTCCCTGGAGACCAAGTTTATCCAGGGCCTGTTCTTTGCCGGGCAGATCAACGGCACCACCGGCTACGAGGAAGCCGCCGCCCAGGGGCTTCTGGCCGGGGCCAATGCCGCCCTGCGTGCGGGCGACCGCGACGCCTGGTGCCCGCGCCGGGACGAGGCCTACCTGGGCGTACTGGTGGATGACCTGATCACCAGCGGCACCAAGGAGCCCTACCGCATGTTCACCAGCCGCGCCGAGTACCGGCTGATGCTGCGCGAGGACAACGCCGACCTGCGCCTGACCGAAACCGGCCGGGAGCTGGGACTGGTGGACGATGTGCGCTGGCAGGCCTTCAGCGACAAGCGCGAGGCCATCGAGCGGGAAACCCAGCGGCTGCGCGAGACCTGGATTCACCCGAAGACCCCCCAGGCTGCCGCCGTCGAATCGCGCCTGCCGCAGCCGCTGGCCCGTGAATACAGCCTGATCGAGCTGCTGCGTCGCCCGGAGCTCGGTTATGGCGAGGTGGCTCACCTCAAGGGCGAGCCAGTCGGGGACGAGCGTGTCGCCGAGCAGGTGGAAATCTCAGCCAAGTACGCCGGCTATATCGACCGCCAGCGGGAGGAGATCGAGCGCCTGCAGGCCTACGAGGACACGCCGCTGCCGGCGGATTTTGATTACGGTTCGGTGTCCGGCCTCTCCAGTGAGGTGAAGCAGAAGCTCGAGGAGACCCGGCCGGACACCCTGGCACGTGCGTCGCGCATTCCCGGCGTAACGCCGGCGGCGGTGTCACTGCTGCTGATCCAGTTGAAAAAGCGCGGGCTGCTGACCCGCAAAAAGGCCGGTTGACCGGCAGTGTGCCGCGACGGGCGACGCCCGCGCATGAGATTGTGCCCCTCGGGGTTAACAGGGGAGATCCGACCATTTCTCTGCAGATGGAAGAGTACCGCCCGCGCCTGACCGAGGCCGCAGCGTCCATGGGGCTCGAGCTCACATCGGCACAGCAGGACAAGCTGTTGCAGTACCTGGAGCTGTTCGCGCGCTGGAATTCGGCATACAACCTGTCCGCCGTGCGGGACCCGGCCCAGATGCTCGAGCGCCATGTCATCGACAGCCTGAGCGTGGTGAAGCTCTGTGGCGGGGCGGATGAGCCATTGATCGATGTGGGTAGTGGCGGTGGGCTGCCCGGCATCCCGCTGGCGATCATGTTCCCCGACCGGCCGATCACCCTGCTCGACAGCAACGGCAAGAAAACCCGCTTCCTGTTCCAGGTCGCCACCCAGTTGCCATTGCCCAATGTCACGGTAGTCAATGAGCGGGTCGAGGCCTATCGCCCCGCCCAGCGCTTTGCCGGAGTGGTTTCGCGGGCGTTTGCCTCCGTGTCCGACATGGCGGCCTGGTGTGAGCACTTGCTAACCGATGACGGCAGGTTTTACGCTATGAAGGGCAAGTGGCCGGAAGATGAGTTGAGCACACTTGCAAAAGGGATTAAGGTCGAGCAGGTGCACCCCCTGTCGGTACCGGGTTGCGATGCGGATCGCCACCTCATCGTCCTCCGCCGCGCTTGAAAGCGGCGGCCTGGCGACTATCCCGCGCTGAAAAGAACCAGTTTTAATAACAGATTTCCGAGACCTGCGCGCGCCCGGACAACGGGCCGCGACTGCTGACGCCGGCTGCTGCCGTGCGACCCGGGCGACTTCAGGGAGGGCGTCCCCGGGGAGAACAAAGGACAAGAACCTTGAGCAAGATATTCGCCGTAGCCAACCAGAAAGGCGGTGTGGGCAAGACCACCACCTGCGTCAACCTGGCCGCCTCCCTCGTCGCCAGCCGCCGCCGGGTCCTGCTGATCGACCTGGATCCCCAGGGCAATGCCACCATGGGCAGCGGTGTGGACAAGAGCCAGCTGGCTCTCTCCTCCTACGATGTGCTGGCCGGGGAAGCGGCAGCGCGTGACGCGGTAGTGTCCACCGAGAGCGGGTTCGCCCTGCTGCCCGCCAACGGTGACCTGTCGGCAGCGGAAGTTGAATTGCTGGATATGGACGGGCGCGAGTCGCGCCTGCGCCGGGCGCTGCGCCCGATCGCGGAAGATTACGACTACATCGTGGTGGACTGCCCGCCGTCGCTGAACATGCTCACGGTCAACGCCCTCTGTGCGGCCAACGGCGTGCTGATCCCGATGCAGTGCGAGTACTATGCACTCGAGGGCCTGTCGGCACTGATCGATACCATTACCCAGATCCAGCGTGCCGCCAACCCGGAGCTGAAGATCGAGGGCATCCTGCGCACCATGTACGACCCGCGCAACAGCCTCACCAGCGATGTTTCCGAGCAGCTTTCCGAATACTTCGGTGAGCGCCTCTACCGCACCTGTATCCCGCGCAATGTACGCCTGGCCGAAGCCCCCAGCTACGGCAAGCCGGCGCTGGACTACGACAAGCATTCCAAGGGCGCCATTGCCTACCTGGCGCTGGCTGGCGAGATGACCCGCCGCCACGCGTCCCACCAGAACCCGAGCCGCCCGGTGGCGGAAGCCGTTTAATCCAGAGGTAAGAAACATATGGCCACCAGGCGCAAGGGGCTGGGCAAGAACCTGTCCCATTTGATCAGTGGTGAGGCCAGCCAGGCCATCGCCATGGCGACCGGCAGCGACAGTAAGGACGCCGTCGACGGCGAGCTGCGCGAGCTGCCGATCGAATTTCTGCAGCGGGGGCGCTACCAGCCGCGCCGCGATTTCCCGCAGGAGTCCATGCAGGAACTGGCGGATTCCATCCGCGCCCAGGGCATCATGCAACCCATCGTTGTGCGGCCCGTGGGCGAGCAGTCCTTCGAGATCATCGCCGGTGAGCGGCGCTGGCGTGCTGCCCAGCTGGCCGAGCTGGACCGGGTACCGGCGCTGGTGCGCGACGTGCCGGATGAAGCCGCCATCGCCATGGCGCTGATCGAGAATATCCAGCGGGAAGACCTCAACCCGGTGGAGGAAGCGCTGGCGCTGAAGCGCCTGCAGGACGAATTCGAGCTGACCCAGCAGCAGGTGGCCGAGGCGGTGGGCAAGTCCCGTACCGCGGTGACCAACCTGTTGCGACTGCTGAGCCTCACCGAGGATGTGCGTACCTTCCTCGAGCGCGGCGACCTGGAGCTGGGGCATGCCAAGGCCCTGCTGGGCCTGGCCGGCGAAGCCCAGCGCGCCGCTGCGCGCCAGGTGGTGGACAAGGGCCTGACGGTCCGCCAGACCGAGGCGCTGGTGCGCCGTATTGTGCAGCAGGCGCAGAACCCGGCGCCGGCCAAGCCGAAGCAGGACCCGAATATCCGCCGCCTCAGTGAGAGGTTGTCGGAGAAAGTCGGGGTGCCGGTCAATATCGATCACAACGACCGCGGTGTCGGCAAGCTGGTGCTGAAGTACAACAGCCTCGATGAGCTGGACGGTATCCTTGCCCACCTGGGGTACCGCGAGGAATAACCCGGTAGAATCGTGCGCCCCAAAATGGCGCACGGTACTTTCGGAGAGCCTGGTTAGTGAATACTCACCGCTCTGGCAATTTGCAACGAAAAAACACTGAAAATTAAATAACTTGGCCAGATTTTGCAGTTGAACCGGGAATGCGGTTACTCCTATAATTCGCTCGCCCAAATTTTGGGCGGAAAGCGCTAACCTGGTCGGCCAAGTCCCGCCTATGTACAGACCCCCGGTGTTGTTGGTCGCCGCGGTACAGCTGGTGCTGGTATCGCTGGCGGGAGCGGTATTGCATTTTTACGGCCGGCCGGTGACGGCGCTGTCGGTTTTTATCGGTGGTGCGCTGTGTGCGCTGCCCAATGCCTATTTTGGCTTCCGCGCTTTCCGCCATCGCGGCGCGCGGTCCGCCGACCGGGTGGTGGCATCTTTCTACCGCGCGGAGACGGGCAAGTTCATCCTGACCCTGACGGGGTTCGCGGCAGTGTTTGCCGTGGTAAGGCCGCTCGATGCGGCCGCGCTGTTTATCAGCTACGGCTGCTGCGTTGTCCTGCAGTGGCTGATGGTGGCGCGCATGGTCCGCTGACCGGCGCAGAAGACTAATTCTATTGATCGAGTGCTGAGGAACTATGGCAGGCGAAGCTCAAACCGCGACGGATTATATCCAACACCACCTGCAGAACATGGCCTACGGCAAGCTGCCGGCGGGTTACACCCGCGCTGACGGCACTGTTCTGAGTGAGAGCACCTGGACCATGGCCCACTCCTCCCGGGAAGCTGCGGACATGGGCTTCTGGGCAATTCACCTGGACAGCCTCGGCTGGGCCATCGGCCTGGGCCTGCTGTTCTGCTTCCTGTTTGCCCGCGCCGCCAAGAAGGCTACCGCCGGTGTGCCGAGTGGTTTCCAGAGCTTCGTCGAGCTGACCGTCGATTTCGTCGACAAGCTGGTGAAAGATACCTTCCAGCACCGCAACAGCATGGTGGCGCCGATGGCGCTGACGATTTTCGTCTGGGTCTTCCTGATGAACCTGATGGACCTGGTTCCGGTGGACTGGCTGCCCATGGCTGCGGCGACGGCCGCGGGCAATGATCACCTGTTCTTCAAGGTCGTACCCACCACCGACCTGAACGTCACCCTGGGTATGGCTCTGGCAGTATTTGCCCTGATGATCTTCTTCAGCATCCGCGAAAAAGGTGCCCTTGGCTTTATCAAGGAGCTGACCCTGCACCCGTTCCACTCCGGCAAGTGGTACGTGGACATTTTCCTGATTCCGTTCAACCTGCTGCTGGAACTGGTTTCCCTGATTGCGAAGCCGGTCTCTCTCGGCCTGCGTCTCTTCGGTAACCTGTACGCCGGCGAGATGATCTTTATCCTGATTGCCATCGTCTTCGGCGTCGGCGTACTGGGCTTTATCGGTGCAGCGTTCCTGCAGCTGGGCTGGGCGATCTTCCACATCCTGGTGATCACCCTGCAGGCCTTCGTGTTCATGGTCCTGACCACGGTTTACATGTCCATGGCCCATGACCGTGAGGATGAGCACACAACTGATCACTGATTGGATTGGGGCGCGGCCCCAGAGAACTTATTTCCACAACTCTTAAACTCTCAACTTTGATGGAGAATACAATGGAAGCACTTGGTCTGGTTTACATCGCGAGCGCACTGCTGATTGGTCTGGGCGCACTGGGTACTGCTATCGGTTTCGGCACCCTGGGCGGCAAGCTGCTGGAAGGTTCTGCGCGTCAGCCGGAACAGGCTCCGGCTCTGCAGGGCAAAATGTTCCTGATGGCAGGTCTGCTCGACGCCGTACCGATGATCGGTGTTGGTATCGCCATGTACCTGATCTTCGCTGTCGCTCCTGGTCTGGCTGGTTAATTCCATCGTTCCAATTGCCCTTAACCCCCCCGTTCTTTTTATAAAGAGCAAAGAGCAAGAGGTGTCGGTGTGAATATCAACCTGACTCTAATAGGCCAGTCGATTACATTCCTGGTCTTCGTATGGTTCTGCTGGAAGTATGTATGGCCCGCCCTGCTGGGTGTCATGCAGGAACGTGAGCAGAAGATCGCCACTGGTCTCGAAGAGGCCGAGCGTGCTGGTAAGGATCTGGAGCTGGCCCAGCGCAAGGCCGCTGATCAGCTGAAGGAAGCCAAAGCGCAGGCTGCGGATATCATCGATGGTGCCAACAAGCGCGCCAACCAGATTCTCGACGAGGCCAAGCAGGCCGCAGTCGAGGAAGGTGATCGCCTGAAAGCCGCGGCCAAGGCCGAGATCGAGCAGGAAGTGAACCGTGCCAAGGAGCAGCTGCGCAGCCGCGTTGCCGCCCTGTCCGTGGCCGGCGCTGAGAAGATCCTCTCGGTTAATATCGATGCCAAGGCGCACGATGATCTGATCGACAAACTGGCAGCCGAGCTGTAAGCGAGGAACCCCATGGCGGAACTCAGCACACTGGCCCGGCCCTACGCCAAAGCGGCGTTTGCCTACGCGCAGGAAGCCTCCGATCTCGGCGGCTGGAGTACTGCGCTGGCAACGGCGGCCGCGGTCAGCCAAAGCGAGAAAGTTGGTGAGATGCTGGAGAACCCGCAGCTCACCAGCGATGAACGCGCAGACAAATTCCTGTCCATCTGTTCAGATGACCTCAGTGAATCCGGCAAGAACTTTATCCGGCTGCTGGCGGAGAACCACCGCCTGCCGCTGTTGCCGGAAATCTACGAGCTGTTTGAAGAGCTCAAGGCACAGGCCGAAGCCTCCCTGGAGGTGGAAGTCGTCTCAGCGCGCCCGCTCAGCGAAGCGCAGGCGCAGCAACTGACCCAGGCACTCAGCAAGAAGTTCGAGCGCGAGGTGCACCTGCACGGCTCCGTCGACGAGAGTCTCCTGGGCGGCGCGATCATTCGCGCCGGCGATACGGTCATCGATGGCACAGTGCGCGGCCGGTTGGCCAAACTCGCCGAGGCGATGAACTCCTAAACAACTTTCCCGGATGTCATCTCTGGCATCTTGGGAACTTGAGGAACAGAGCATGCAGCAACTGAATCCCTCTGAGATCAGTGAAATTATCAAGAGCCGCATCGAGAGTCTCGATGTGGACACACAGGCCCGTACCGAGGGCACCATCGTTTCCGTGTCCGACGGTATTGTCCGTATCCACGGCCTTGCCGACGTAATGTTCGGTGAGATGATCGAGTTCGATGGCGGCATCTTCGGTATGGCGCTGAACCTGGAGCGCGACTCCGTCGGTGCCGTAATCCTGGGCGACTACAAATCCCTGGCCGAAGGCCAGAAGTGTCGTTGCACCGGCCGCATCCTGGAAACCCCGGTGGGTCCGGAGCTCCTGGGTCGCGTGGTTGACGCCCTGGGTAACCCGATCGACGGCAAGGGTCCGCTGAATACCAGCCTGACCGACGCCGTGGAGAAGGTAGCGCCCGGCGTTATCGACCGCCAGTCCGTAGACCAGCCGGTCCAGACCGGCCTGAAGGCGATCGACACCATGATCCCGATCGGCCGCGGCCAGCGGGAGCTGATCATTGGTGACCGCCAGATCGGTAAGTCTGCCGTTGCGATCGATACGATCATCAACCAGAAAGGCACCGGCATTAAGTGTATCTACGTTGCCGTGGGCCAGAAGCAGTCCTCTATTGCCAACGTGGTGCGCAAGCTGGAAGAGCATGGCGCCATGGACCACACCATCGTGGTCGCTGCCGGCGCGGCCGACCCGGCCTCCATGCAGTTCCTGGCTCCCTACGTGGGCTGCACCATGGGCGAGTACTTCCGCGACCGCGGTGAAGACGCCCTGATCATTTATGATGACCTCACCAAGCAGGCCTGGGCCTACCGCCAGATCTCCCTGCTGCTGAAGCGTCCCCCGGGCCGTGAAGCTTACCCCGGTGACGTTTTCTACCTGCACTCCCGCCTGCTGGAGCGCGCCGCGCGTGTAAACGCCGACTACGTGGAGAAGTTCACCAACGGCGAAGTGAAAGGCAAGACCGGCTCCCTGACCGCCCTGCCGATCATCGAGACCCAGGCCGGTGACGTTTCCGCGTTCGTACCGACCAACGTGATCTCCATTACCGACGGCCAGATCTTCCTCGAGACCGATCTGTTCAACGCCGGTATCCGCCCTGCCATCAACCCGGGTATCTCCGTATCCCGCGTTGGTGGTTCCGCGCAGACCAAGGTGATCAAGAAACTCTCCGGTGGTATCCGTACCGCGCTGGCCCAGTACCGTGAACTGGCGGCCTTCTCCCAGTTCGCTTCCGACCTGGACGAGGCCACCAAGGCGCAGCTGGACCACGGTGAGCGTGTTACCGAGCTGATGAAGCAGAAGCAGTACAGCCCGCTGTCCATCGCGGAAATGGCTGTGTCTGTTTACGCTGCCGACAAGGGTTACCTGAACGACGTTGAAGTCAACAAAGTGCTGGACTTCGAATCCGCCCTGCTCGCTTACATGAACAGCGAACATGCAGAGCTGATGGAGAAAGTGAACAGCACCGGCAAGTACGACGACGAGATCGACGCCGCCTTCAAGGCCGGCATCGAGAAGTTTGTCGCTACCGGTAGCTGGTAAGCACCCTGGAGGCCTGCAGGGGCCTGTCCGGTTTCGGGCGAGCTCCTGCGGTTCTGAGAAATCCAGCGAACAAGGTAAATCACTATGGCAGGCGGAAAAGAAGTACGCACAAAAATTGCCAGCATCAAGAGCACGCAGAAAATTACCTCCGCGATGGAAATGGTCGCGGCGAGTAAGATGCGCAAGGCTCAGGATCGCATGGCACTGGGGCGTCCCTACGCCCAGCGCATACGCGCAGTGATCGGCCACGTCGCCAACGCATCGGCCGAATACCAGCATATCTACCTGCAGGAGCGCGAAGCCAAGCGGGTCGGTTTTATCCTGGTATCCACTGACCGCGGTCTCTGTGGTGGCCTGAACATCAATATGTTCAAGGCGGCTATTCGCGATATGCAGGCCTGGTCCGAGCGCGGCGTCGATGTCGAGATCTGCGCTGTGGGCAACAAGGCGGCCAGCTTCTTCAACACCATTGGTGGCAAGGTGGTGGCGGCCCTGCGCGATGTGGGTGACAACCCGCAGGCGAACAAGCTGATCGGTTCGGTGAAGGTCATGATGGACCGTTTTGCGGAGGGCGAAATCGACCGCCTGTTCCTCGTGTCCAACGAGTTCGTCAACACCATGTCGCAGAAGCCGCGTGTGGAGCAGTTGCTGCCGCTGCCGAAAGAAGACAACGACCAGCTCAAGCACGACTGGGACTACCTGTACGAGCCGGAGCCGGTGGACCTGCTGGACGGGCTGCTGGCCCGCTACATCGAGTCTCAGGTGTACCAGGCCGTGGTAGAGAACAAGGCCTGCGAACAGGCGGCGCGCATGATTGCCATGAAGAGCGCCACCGACAACGCCGGCGAGCTGATCGATGCGCTGCAGCTTGTTTACAACAAGGCGCGCCAGGCAGCGATTACCCAGGAGCTGTCCGAGATCGTGGGCGGCGCCGCAGCGGTTTAAGCGGCTGAACGAATTTTGATTTGAGGATCCGGAAATGAGTAACGGGCAAATTGTGCAAGTTATCGGGGCGGTAATCGACGTGGAATTCCCGCGTGACTCCGTGCCGAAGGTATACGACGCACTGCTGGTTGAGGACAAGAACCTCACCATGGAAGTGCAGCAGCAGCTGGGTGACGGCGTGGTACGCGCCATTGCCATGGGTTCATCCGAGGGTATCTCCCGCGGCCTGGCAGTGAAGAACACCGGTGCGCCGGTTTCCGTGCCGGTGGGCACAGACACCCTGGGCCGTATCATGGACGTGCTGGGCAACCCGATCGATGAGTGTGGCCCCATCGGTGGCGAGGGCGCTGAAGTAGAGCGCGCTTCCATCCACCGCGCTGCCCCCACCTACGAAGAGCAGTCCAGCTCCACCGAGCTGCTGGAAACCGGCATCAAGGTAATCGACCTGGTATGCCCCTTCGCCAAGGGCGGTAAGGTTGGCCTGTTCGGCGGCGCCGGCGTGGGCAAGACCGTAAACATGATGGAGCTCATCAACAACATCGCCACCGAGCACAGCGGCCTGTCCGTATTCGCCGGTGTGGGTGAGCGTACCCGTGAAGGTAACGACTTCTACTACGAGATGCAGGAAGCCGGCGTTGTAAACGTCGAGAACTTCTCCGAGTCCAAGGTAGCGATGGTTTACGGCCAGATGAATGAGCCGCCCGGGAACCGCCTGCGTGTGGCCCTGACCGGCCTGACCATGGCCGAGAAGTTCCGTGACGAAGGTCGCGACGTACTGCTGTTCGTCGACAACATCTACCGTTACACCCTGGCCGGTACCGAAGTATCCGCCCTGCTCGGCCGTATGCCGTCCGCGGTAGGTTACCAGCCGACCCTGGCGGAAGAGATGGGCGTCCTGCAGGAGCGCATTACCTCCACCAAGACCGGTTCCATTACCTCCATCCAGGCGGTATACGTACCGGCGGACGACCTTACCGACCCGTCCCCGGCCACCACCTTCGCCCACCTGGACTCCACCGTGGTACTGAGCCGCGACATCGCTGCCAAGGGTATCTACCCGGCCGTGGATCCGCTGGACTCCACCTCCCGCCAGCTGGACCCGCTGGTAATCGGCCAGGAGCACTATGAAGTGGCCCGCGGCGTGCAGTCCGTACTGCAGCGTTACAAGGAGCTGAAGGACATCATCGCCATCCTGGGTATGGACGAGCTGTCCGAGGAAGACAAGCAGATCGTGGCCCGTGCCCGTAAGATCGAGCGCTTCCTGTCCCAGCCGTTCCACGTGGCCGAGGTATTTACCGGTGCACCGGGCAAATACGTGTCCCTGAAGGAAACCATCCGTGGCTTCCAGGGCATCCTCGACGGCGAGTACGACAACCTGCCGGAACAGGCCTTCTACATGGTCGGCACCATCGACGAAGCGGTCGAGAAAGCCAACAAGGCCAAGTAAGCGCGGAACTCCCCGCCGCCCTGCCCGTCCGGGCACGGTGGCGGGAATTCGCAAGGCAAACTGCAGAGAATGAGGTAGCCTTATGGCTATGACTGTACATTGCGATATCGTGAGCGCTGAGGAATCCCTGTTCTCCGGACTGGTGGAGATGGTTATCGTCACCGGTGTCGAGGGTGAACTGGGTATCTCCTATGGCCATGCCCAGCTGCTGACAGCGCTCAAGCCGGGCCCGGTACGTATCATCAAGCAGGGTGGTGAAGAGGAAGTGCTGTATGTGAGCGGCGGTTACGCCGAGGTACAGCCCAACATGGTCACCATCCTGGCCGATGTCGCCGAGCGCGAGATCGACGAAGAAGCTGCGCAGAAGGCCCGCGAAGAAGCGGCCCACGCCCTGCACCAGGCTCCTTCCGAGGTCGACTACGCCCGCATTTCCGCCCAGCTGGCCGAGGCCGAGGCGCGCCTGCGCACCATGCAGGCCATCCGCAAGGCCGCCGGCAAGTAAGCAGCCCCTCCTACTCCCGGTAGGAACCTGTTTGCAGGCGATTAAAAAAGCAGCTTCGGCTGCTTTTTTTATGCCCGCTTGCCCGCCGTGTCGCGATCCATACCGGCCCGGGTATGAATCGCGGGAAAATCACCGAATGTTCCATCAGGTGTGAATAGGATCAGCTAAAAGTTCCAGGAGATTCCCATGGCATCCTCATCGAAGCCTTGTATCGGTATTGCCCTTGGCAGTGGCGCTGCGAAAGGCTTTGCCCACATCGGCGTGCTGAGTGCGCTGGATGAAATGGGCATTCGCCCCCAGGTGATCGCGGGCTCTTCCATGGGGGCATTCGTTGGTTCAGCCTATGCTGCCGGCTGCCTGGATAAACTCGAAGAATGGGTGAACATGCTGGATAACTGGCGGGTGTTCTCCCTGCTGGATATCAACTGGACATTCAGTGGCGGACTGATTGGCGGCAAGAAACCGTTCCAGGCCTTTTTTGAAGGCTTTGCCTACGAGAATATCGAGGAGTTGCCTGTCCCATTTACCGCGGTGGCAACTGACCTGAACAGCGGCCAGGAAATCTGGCTGCAGGAAGGCAACCTCAGCGACGCGGTGAGTGCCTCCTGCTCCATTCCCGGGTTGCTGTCCCCGAAGCAGGTTGCGGGGCGTTGGCTTGTAGATGGGGCGGTCGTAAACCCTGTGCCGATTGATGTCTGTCGCGCGATGGGCGCTACCTGCGTAATTGCGGTCGATGTTACCGAGGACGGGGTCTCAATGTGGGAACATCGGCAGGGGGAAGTGGAAACCCTGGCCAGCGATGGCGACAACAGTGAAGCACCCGAGACGCCTGCCCCCCTGCAGCGCGTGAATAAGGAAGTTTCCGCGGGGGTGTCCCTGGAGAAGCTACTGACGCAGGGCCGGCAACAGCTGGCGCAGATAGGAGACCGATTCACCAGGACCACGCCGTATGCTCCCGGAATGCTGGAAACCATGTCGACCTCCATGGAGATTCTTGAGCGACGTCACAAGCGCTCCCGGCTCGCAGGCTCCCCCCCGGACATCATGATCATCCCCAAGGTCGGTGGCATTGGAAGCATGGAATTTTCCCGGGCCGCCGAGGCGGTGGCGGCAGGCAGGGCCGAGGTCGAACGGGTAAAAACCTGGATTGAGGACGTGGTGCCGGCAAACCTGGAGCCGTAGTGCCCAAACCGGGAAATCCCGTCGTTCGGGGAATCGGGGCGTGGTAACGGTAATCTGGTGACATCACTATCGGAGCCAACACCTGGTTCAGATTGCAGGCTCCGTCAGTCGCTGCTGTTTGCGGATAAACTCCCGCGCCTCGCCAGCCTCTTTTCCCCTGCCGTCGTATTCACCGGCCTGCTCGAGTAGCAGGCAGTAGAATTTTTCCGCTACTGTAAGCAGCACCTTTCCATATCACAGGACTTGCCCGCGTGCGTTGCTGCGACAGGACGCAGTGCGTTTGCGACGGGTCCAGTCCCCACAGCGACCAGACGAATTGACCCATGACTCACCATCCGTCACTTTGTGTGTACGGCGGATACCTGCAGATATACCCGTCGGTATATCGATCACGTGATGCCAGCACAAGAAAAATGAACAAAAAATCGCATCACTGCTGGTGTGGACTCGGGAGAGTAAGTAGTCATGAGTGCAACTGGAATTTGCCGTCCCGGACGGGCGTTATCCATGGAGAGCACCACTGAGATTCTTGACGATTCCAGCTGGTTACCGGTTGACTACGATGCAGAGACAGATGAATTCCATTTCGCACAGGTGTCGATAGATCATATCGAGACAATGCCCTTCCATGATGGCCGGCACCCGCTGGCTGCCACCAATGACCTGGTTGCAATAACGGCAGAGAGGCTGCGCGGATGGCGTAGCGACCCCGCGCCCGGGGAAGTGACCGGCACCTTGATTATCCATTCTGGTTTCTGTGGTTCCACCCTGTTGAGCCGCGTACTGTCAGTTCCGGGCAAATCCTTTGTACTGCGGGAGCCGCGGGCAATTACCCGGTTATCCAACGCCTGCTTGCCGGGACTGGTTGATCCGGCCCACCTTAGCGAGACACAGAAGTTATTTGATCGCACTGTGGCGCGACTGTGCTTCTCAATGGCGCCTTATGCCAGGCCTGCGATCAAGCTGTCCAACTGGGACAATATCCTGCTGGCGACCGGCGGTGCAGAAAACGGAAATTACCGGATACTGTCGATGACCTGTGATCTCCGCGCCTATATCGTTGCAATATTCCGTGGCGGCAAGCCCCGGATCAGGCAAACCCTCGAACTACTTGAAAGGCTTCGCCAGGTGGGTTCAGTTCCCGCCAGTCTAGTGAGCGAGGCACAATCTTATCCCGGTTCCATGACCAGCATCTGTTGCCTGCTTGCCTGTGCCTATGCAGCCCAGGCCACCGCCATGTCGTCCGTGGCGGGCGGAACGGGGGCGACCGAGACCGCACCGTTAACGCTGGAATCATTGCGCGCGGATCCCGTCGAAAGCCTGTCCCGGGCCAACCGGCAACTGGAACTCGGGTTATCGACGCTGGAGCTGGCCCAGGCATGGGAAAGCATCGCCCCCAAACACGCCAAGGATCCGCAGGGCCAGGAATTTTCCCTGGACAGGGAAATACAGTTCGCCCGTGAGCTCGTGAATGAATGGGGTGATGCCATCGAGGCGGCAGTAATGTGGGCACAGCAGCGCGGAATCCCCGCCTCCCCTTCAGTAACCGCTGGATCCTGAATACCGACTTTATCCCGGAGCGGTACATCTGTACCTGCTGGGCGTTTGTGAATTATTTGTGATTTCCCGGCGCTGTCGCGCGTATCACTCGTCTGGACTGCAGCAACCGGAATAGACTCTCCAGTGTTTTCCACAGAGGACTTAGCCAAATGACTGATCAACTGGTTTTCTATACCAACCCCCAGTCTCGCGGACGCATTGTCCGCTGGATGCTCGAGGAAATCGGCCAGCCGTATGAGGTGGAGGTGGTCGAGTACGGCGCAGGGATGAAATCCGCCACGTTCCATGCCATCAACCCGATGGGCAAGGTGCCCGTTGTTGTTCACAATGGCCAGGTGGTGACTGAGACCGCTGCCATCTGTGCATATCTGGCAGAGGCATACCCGGAAGCAGGTCTCGCACCTACCCGGGAGGAACGGGCCGCTTACTATCGCTGGCTGTTCTTTACCGCGGGGCCCATTGAGGCGGCTCTGACCAACCGGAGCATTTTTGGTGGTGATCCCGCACCCGAAAAGCAGCGCATGGCTGGCTACGGCAATTATGGGCTGGCACTGGATGCCCTCTCCCGTGGGGTAACGGACAACCCCTATATCGCCGGCAAGCGATTCACCGCTGCGGATGTGTATGTCGGTGCCCAGGTTGGCTGGGGACTACAGTTCGGGACTATCGAAAAACGACAGGAATTTATCGATTATTTTGCCCGGGTGAGTGACCGCAAGGCTTTCCGCCGGGCTACCGAACTGGATGAAGCCCTGGCGGCGGAAACCAGCGACGCCTGAGGGGCACTGCTTAACCACACCGCGTTATGGCTTTTTCCGGCAGCGGCACCTTGCAACGCGGGGACTGGCCTGCCGTTAGTGTGGCGGCGTAAACCTCGACCATTTTCCCGGCCTTTTTCGACCAGTCAAACTGGCGCGTCACCTTGGCGCGCCCCGCTGCCCCCATGGCTTCAGCCCCGGCGGGGTCGGCAATGATTGCGCGCATCGCCTCTGCCAGCCGCACGATAAAATCCCGGCGGCCATTACCGGGATCGACAAGCATGCCGCATGCGGCGTCCAGGTAGTCCGCCGGCCCCCCCCAATTGGTGGCTATCACCGGCCGACCCATAGCCATGGCTTCCAGTACCACAGCACCGCCGCATTCATACATGCTGGGTAACACCAGGCAATCACATTGGGCCAGCTGTGCCGGGCAGTCCCGCTGCGGGACAAAGCCACGAAAGCGTACCTGCTGGCTGAGGCCGAGAGTGTTGGAAAGACGCTCAAGTGCAGGCCTTTCTGGACCGTCACCGATGATCTCCAGTTCCGGAGCAAGACCAGCTGAATTCAGGCGGGCCATGGCCTCGAGCAACATGTCGACACATTTCCAGTCCACCAACCGACCCAGGAATACGAAACGGCAGGAATCGGAGGCTTGCCTCTTTCGCGCCGGTCTTGCCTGGAAGAGTGAGAGGTCTACCCCATTCTCCACCAGCTCCACGATCTTCATTCCTGTCGTCACAGGAAGCGCCTTTCTCGTCCGGGCATTCGCGACGACCACTGTGGTGGCCCGAGGCTTGCCCGGTATGAATCGGTTGGCCAGGTATGACAATGTGCGTCCCGCATCCATAAATGCCTTTTCCAGCCAGGCCTGCTGGTGGACAAAGCCATCGGGAAAGGTCATGCCACCGTTGAGCGGACCAAATACCACAGGCCGTCCCAGGTTGTGGATACTGGATGGGAGTCTGGGTGAAACCCGGATCGGGACATGTACCAGGTCTATACGCTCCTTGCGGATGAGCTGAAGGGCAATCCGCTTCTGTGCCCTTTCGGTCAGGAGGTCGACAGCGAAGACGGTGGTGAAGCTGGCGATTCGCTGGGGTAGCAGGCGCCCGCAGCGATAGAGCAACCGGTGTAGCCATGAATCCTTCACAAAGTGGATCTGGTCCTGGCGCCCGGGGAACAGCCCTTCCAGTTCACGCCGGGCCCGTTCATGCACAATCATGGCAACTTCTATCCCGGCAGCGGGCAAATGGCGGAAATATTGCACAGGGAGTATTGCCTCACCACCAAAGGCCTCGGAAGCTTGCGGGGTAATCAGGAGAACCTTTTTCACAGTGCTTTTCATGGCTTGTCGGAATGTCAGCGGCAAAACAGTGCCGGTAACCCAATTGCAGGGCTACGCAGGTTTGAACCCGGGTTTATCGGTTAACCGGAAACAGGCAGGGGATTGGGATGTGGTCCATCCACTTTGGTGACGGTCCTCACCTGAAAACTGAATATGCGTCCCTGCATATGAAGTGATCATAAACCAGGAAAACTGAGAACACACCCACCGTGCATCGACGGTAAGCCCTCCCTGCTTATTGGGCCAGATGGTCACACCAGTGTTCAATTTTGCCATAGTCGCCAAGGCTGAAATGGTGGTTCCGGAAACTTGCGTCAGCTCGAGTCGAAATATCCCGTGCCTTCCGCCTGGTGGTGCCGGCCAGCGGCTTTGCGCAGGCCCATAATCCCGGATGGTCTAAGCTAAAAGCCTGCACAAGTGCGCCACACTTCGTGGTAGCTGCTGGAAACCAGGGCCGGTGCATGGCAACCAACGGTGATTCTGACAAACCCAAAAGCGACCGCGAAATACTGCAGGAGCAGATGGCCGCCAGCCTGCATGAGTACCGTCGCAATTCCTCCTCGCTGTTTATGTCCGCAACCGCTGCGGGCCTGGAAATTGGCTTCAGTTTCTTCCTTATGGCAGTGCTCTACACCCTGTTCAATGAAGACCTGGGGAAGAGCCAGCTGCACCTGTTGCTGGCCGCCAGCTATCCCATCGGTTTCGTAATGGTAATTATCGGCCGGACCGACCTGTTCACCGAGCACACTACCCTGGCGATACTTCCGGTCCTCGATCGTCGCAGAAGTGTCTGGGCTCTGGGCCGTGTCTGGGGGGTGATCTACAGCGGAAACCTGCTTGGTGCCCTGATGTTCGGCCTGCTGCTGGCCCAGTATGAGGAAGTGAGCCCCTATATTGATCCGCAGGCACTTTCACACTATGGCGTAAAAAGCCTTGAGCAGTCCGGCTCCGGGATATTCCTGGGGGCCGTGCTGGCAGGCTGGCTGATGGGCCTCTTGGGCTGGGTCGCCACTTCATCGCAGGATACGATCGGCCGTGTGGTGCTGATTATCCTGATCACCTTTGTGATCGGGGTTGGCGGCCTGGCCCACTGTGTGGCGGGATCCGTCGCCATGTTCAGCGGTTGGCTGGGCAATGCCGGTGCGATCGATACCAGCGAAATGCTGGGTTATATCGCCTGGGCCACCATTGGTAATACCGTCGGTGGCAGCGTATTCGTGGGGATGCTGAAGTATGGCTATGTCAGCAGCGACAAGGCAGCACAAGAAGAAAAGTCTGAAAAGCCCTGGCCCCGGCGATCTCAGAGGTAATCGGCGTCGGAGGTAAACACCACGTCGAATTCCTGTTCATCTACCAGGTCAGCCATTCGCTCCACCAGAACCTCCCGCCAGGTATCGGCTTGGGAGATCGGGCACTGCTCCTGGTTTTCCTCCACCAGGATACGGGCGTGGAGGTAAATGCTGCGCCCGGCCTTGTTGATACTGAGAGACCAGTCCCGGGCCGGGATATCCCGGATGGCCCGGGTAAAGGCGCGGTGTATATCCAGTTGCAGCTCCGCCGACGGGGCCGCCAACAGCACTTCCATCAGGTTCCGGTACAGGATGCGGGCCGGAATCGGCAGCATCACCACCACCATTGCGATCACCAGCCAGGAATCCACATAGGGTAACCACGGACCCAGCCGCGCGCCCCAGATCCATACCACCGAAAATGCCACCAGCACAACACCGCTGAGGAAGCAGTCAATCAACCAGCTGAAGGCGTCCACCTGGATCAGGGTGGAGCCGGAGATCCGCCCAATCCGGCGAAGCACTATGTAGATTACCAGGCAACCGAGCATTGCCACCGCCGCATAAAGCACCGCCGGACCGCTTTCCACAGCGCGGCCGCCCCGGTACAGCGCAAACACCGCGGATGACAGGGCCATCAGCATGACGCCCAGGTTCACCAGGCTTTGCAGGACATTGAATGCGGGTTCGAAACTGGCATAGCCGAAGTGGAAACGCCGGTCCGGTGCGCGGTGCAGCAGCTGTGATACCCGCAGCATTACCAGCGACATGACAAAGTTCACCAGTGAAAAGACACCATCCAGGAAAATCGCAGCCGACCCGGAAAGGGAAGTAAAAAGGAACGCCAGTGCCGCCATCGCCAGGCAACCGAGTATGGATAGCCACAAGCCCTTCCGTTCCACGTCCCCTCTCCTGCCCGCGCGCTTTTGCACGTGTGCAATAGTCTAGGTGCCGCAAGATGGCCCTGCGCTTGTGATCGCTGGTGGAACTGGCCACAATTGCCGCCCTAGTCTTACCGTTGAGTCAGAAAGAGGTTCCATGGCCACTGATATCGTTATTCTCGCTGCGGGCAAAGGCACCCGGATGCGCTCTGACCTGCCCAAGGTCCTGCACCCGATCGGTGGCGTACCCATGCTGGGTCGGGTGATCGAAACCGCGCAGCAGCTGGGGGATGTGGAAATTACCGTGGTGGTGGGTCACGGCGCCGAGTTGGTGCGGGAGCAGTATGCCGGCAGCGGAGTGAAGTTCGTCGAGCAGGCGGAACAACTGGGCACCGGCCACGCAGTGGCCCAGGCGATTCCCAACTTCCGTGCCGGTGCCACCGTACTGGTCCTCTACGGTGACGTGCCGCTGGTCAAGGCGGGCACCCTGCAATCGCTGCTCTCCTCCTCCGACCGGGGGCCGGCGTTGCTGTCGGTGGAAATGGCGAACCCGGCCGGCTATGGCCGTATCGTGCGGGACGACAGCGGCCGGGTACAGGCCATCGTCGAGGAAAAGGATGCCGACGCCGATACCCTGGCGATCCGCGAGGTGAACACCGGTATCCTGGCGGCACCGGCGGACCTGCTGAAGCAGTGGCTGCCGGAGCTCTCCAGCGACAATGCCCAGGGTGAGTATTACCTCACCGACGTTATCGCGCGCTCTGTCAGCGAGAATATTGGGGTAACCGGCGTGCGCGCCAGCGACCCGTTGGAAGTCGCCGGCGTCAACAGCCGCGCCCAGCAGGCACAGATGGAGCGTGCCCTGCAGCACGGTCGCGCGCTGGCGCTGATGAATGCGGGGGTTACTTTACTGGACCCGGCCCGCTTTGACCTGCGGGGTAGGCTCGAGTGCGGCACGGATGTTTCGATCGATATCAATTGTGTCTTCGAAGGCGAGGTGGTCCTGGGCGATGGCGTGCAGGTGGGCCCCAACTGCCTGCTGAAAAACTGCCGGCTGGCTGCAGGCACAAGGGTCGAGGCGAATTCCATAATCGAGGATGCACAGGTCGGCGAAGCCTGCGCCATCGGCCCGTTTGCGCGCCTGCGCCCCGGTACCGAGCTGGCGGACGGGGCCAAGGTGGGCAATTTTGTCGAGACCAAGAAGGCCCACATCGGCCGCGGCAGCAAGGTCAATCACCTGTCCTATGTGGGCGATGCCCGGGTGGGTGAGCAGGTAAATATCGGCGCCGGCACCATTACCTGTAATTACGATGGCGTTAACAAGTCACTGACTGAAATCGGTGACGGCGCCTTTATCGGCTCCAATACCGCCCTGGTGGCTCCAGTCCGGGTGGGTGCGGGGGCAACCGTGGGCGCCGGTTCCACCATCACCCGGGAGGTGCCGGATGAGGACCTGGCGGTGGCCCGCGGCAAGCAGCGCAACGTCAGCGGCTGGCAGCGCCCCACCAGGAAATCCTGATTCCAACAGCGGGGGATGGCCGCAGCGGCTGAAAAACCGGCGGCTATCCCCTCCCCGCCTGCCGGCATCCACCGGCTGATCCATTACACTTGCGCATCGGGAATAAAGGGAATTACCCGATGCACAAACCCCGCTTGCACCTGATAGCCTCGTTCGATATTGCCCACCTGCAGTATCTCGACGAGGAGGGACGCGCGACCCAGGCACTGCCCGACTTCGCTACCCCGGATACGCTGCTCGCGCTTTACCGCCAGATGGCGCTGGCACGGCTGGTGGATGATCGTGCCGTGAAGCTGCAGCGCACCGGCCAGCTGGGCACCTACCCCTCCAGCCTGGGCCAGGAGGCCATCGGCGTCGGCACCGGCAGCGCCCTGCGCCAGGACGACATCTACTGCCCCTACTACCGGGAAACCGGCGCCCTGCTGGAGCGCGGCGTCACTATTGCCGAGATCCTGGCGATCTGGGGCGGCGATGAGCGCGGCCAGGATTTTGCCCATGCCCGGGAGGATTTCCCCCTGTGCGTGCCTATCGCCACGCAGCTACTGCACGCCGCCGGGGTGGCGTTCGCACTCGCCTACCAGCAGCGCGAGATGGGGGCAAAACCCAGGGTGGCGGTATCCAGCGCCGGTGACGGGGCCACCTCCAAGGGGGATTTCTACGAGGCAATCAACCTGGCCGGGGTATGGAAACTGCCGGTGGTGTTCGTGATCAACAACAACCAGTGGGCCATCTCGGTCTCCCGCCGGGCCCAGACGGCGGCCTGCACCATTGCCCAGAAGGCGGTGGCCGCCGGCATCAACTGCCTGCAGGTGGACGGCAACGACGTGATTGCCGTGCGCGCCGCGGTGGCCGATGCGATCGAGCGCGCGCGCAAGGGGGCTGGGCCGATGCTGATCGAGGCAGTAAGCTACCGCCTCAGCGACCACACCACCGCCGATGATGCCTCGCGCTATTGCCCGGCGGAGGAGCTGGAGCAGGCGCGTGCTCGCGAACCACTGCAGCGGCTGCGGCGTTACCTGGAGCACGCGGGCCTCTGGGATGACGGGCGCGAGGAGGAGCTGCAGCGTGAACTGGCGGAAATCCTCGAGCGGGAACTGCGGGAATACCGGCAGCGGGAACCGGATGCTCCTACCGCCATGTTCGACCATCTATACGCCGGGTTGCCCGAGGCGCTGCTGGAGCAGTGCGCCGAGGTCGGGACCGCGCGGCCGGCGGGGGACGAAACCTGATGGCCGCCATCACCCTGGTCGAGGCGGTGACACTCGCCCTGGCCCACGAACTGCGCCAGGACAAGCGGGTGGTGGTGTTCGGCCAGGATGTGGGCGTCAACGGCGGTGTCTTCCGCGCCACCGACGGGCTGCAGGCCGAATTTGGCACTGACCGGGTACTGGATACACCGCTGGCAGAGAATATGATTGCCGGCATCGCCATCGGCATGGCGGCCCAGGGCTTGCGGCCGGTGGCGGAATTCCAGTTTATGGGCTTTATCTATCCCGGGTTCGACCAGGTACTCAACCATGCCGCCCGGTTGCGCAACCGCACCCGTGGCCGCCTGTCCTGCCCCATAGTCTATCGCGCCCCCTACGGCGGCGGGATTCACGCCCCGGAGCATCACTCCGAGAGTACCGAGGCACTCTTCGCCCATATTCCCGGACTCCGGGTGGTGGTGCCGTCTTCACCTGCACGCGCCTACGGCCTGCTGCTGGCCGCCATCCGCGACCCGGACCCGGTGGTATTTCTCGAGCCCAAACGGATCTATCGCGCCGCCCGCCAGGAAGTGCCGGATGATGGCGAGGCGTTGCCGCTGGATCATTGTTTCCGCCTGCGCGAGGGGTCCGATATCACCCTGGTGGCCTGGGGTGCCGCACTGAAGGAGACCCTCGCGGCGGCCGAGGCGCTCGCCAGTGAGGGTGTGGAGGCAGAGGTGATCGACCCGGCCACCCTCAAGCCCCTGGATATCCACACCATCATCGACTCACTGGAGAAGACCCGCCGTTGCGTTGTTATCCATGAGGCGGCACGGTTTGGAGGCCTGGGAGCGGAGATCATTGCCCAGGTCAATGAGTACGCCTTCGACCTGCTCGACGCGCCGGTTTGCCGGGTTACCGGTTATGACACGGTGATGCCCTACTATCGGCTGGAGAATCACTACCTGCCCGACGTCAACCGAATCCTGGCCGGTGTCCGCCGCACCCTGGAGTACCCGGCATGAAGGTGTTCAAGCTGCCGGACCTGGGGGAGGGATTGCCGGATGCGGTGATCCGCGAATGGCATGTGGCCGAGGGGGATTCCATCGGCGCCCACGACAGCCTGGTCACCGTCGAGACGGCCAAGGCCCTGGTGGAGGTGCCCGCCCCCCGCGGCGGTATCGTGGAAAAACTCTACGCCGCGGAGGGTGACACGGTCGAGGTGGGGGAGCCGCTGGTGGGCTTTGCCGACAGCAGGGCTGGTGCCACCCGGGAAAGCGATGAGAAGACCGCAGCGCAGGCTGAGGAGACTGCGGCGGCCGATGCCGGCACCGTGGTTGGCCGTATCCAGGGCGGCAGCGAGATGCTGGGCAGTGAACAGGCGCCGGGAGAGCGGGAGGCACGCCGGGCGACCCCGGGTGTGCGTGCCCTGGCGCGTCGGCTGGGGGTCGACCTGGAGCGGCACCAACCGCGGGATGCACGGTTTACCGAGGCCGAAGTGCGCCGGCTGGCCGGGGATCGCGAGAAAGGACCTGCCGCCACGGCGGCACAGCGGGAAACAGGCGAGCGCAAACAGGGCGTGGCTGGCCCGGCGGATTCCCCGGCGCGGCGGGCAATGGCACTGGCCATGAGCCGGTCCAGGGACCAGGTGGCACCGATGACCCTGTGCGACGAGGTGGATATCTCCACCTGGTGGGGCGAACAGAACGCCACGGTACGACTGGTCCGCGCGATACAGCAGGCGTGTGTGGAAGAGCCGCACCTCAATGCGCTCTACGAGGACGGGCAGCTGCAGCCATCAGCGGCGATCAATATCGGCCTGGCGGTGGACTCTCCCCGCGGCCTGTTCGTGCCGGTGCTGCGGGACGTGGCGAACTGCAGCGATGCTGACCTGCAGCAGCAGATAGGTGAGTACAAGGACCAGGCCCGCGAAACCGGTATCGCCCGCGAGGACCTGCAGGGGGGAACCATCCTGCTGTCGAACTTCGGTGCCCTGGGCGGGCGCTATGCCACCCCGGTAGTGATGCCACCCACTGTGGCGATTGTCGGGGCCGGCCGAACTTACCAGGGAGTAGTGGCTGTGGATGGAAAGCCCGCGGCCCGTCCGCTCCTGCCCCTGTCGGTCAGTGCCGATCACCGGGCAGTGACCGGCGGCGAGCTGGCGCGTTTTTTACAGGCCCTGGTGAACGCCCTGTCCAGCTAGCTTCGCAGGCTCTATTGCTCCGCCTTCTTCCAGTGATGTGAAAATTTTCCTTGGGAACTTTCCTTTCGATTTGCTATCTTTAAGTTTCGAAACGAAACTTGATACATCATGTCAAAGCGCAACACCCAGCAACGCCGGCACCAGATCATGGCCCTCCTGAACGAAGCGGGAGAGGCCAGCGTGGAACAGCTTGCACGGAAATTCGAAACTTCCGAGGTTACGATTCGCAAGGACCTCACCACCATGGAGGGCCACGGCCTGTTGCTGCGCCGCCATGGCGGCGCCATCCCGGTGCCACGGGAGCTGGTGGTGGAAGAGGCGCCCTCCGAGGTCAAGCGGGCCATCGGCCGCGCCGCGGCCGGATTGATACCGGATCACCACCGCATCGTGATCGATTACGGCCGCACTACCGCGGCGATGATTCCCGAGCTCGACCACCGGCGCGGCCTGGTAGTCATGACCAACTCCCTGCATGTGGCCAACGCGCTGCGGGAGCTGGAGAACGAGCCCACCCTGCTGATGACCGGGGGGACCTGGGACCCGCATTTCGAGGCGTTCCAGGGGCGCGTGGCGGAACAGGTCCTGCGCGGCTACGACTTCGACCAGGCCTTTATCGGCGCCGACGGCATTGATCTGGAGCGTGGTACCTGCACATTCAATGAGCAGATCGGCCTCTCCCGGGTAATGGCGGAGGTGGCCCGCGAGGTGGTGGTCCTGGCCGAGTCCAGCAAGGTGGGGCGACGGATTCCCAACCAGGAACTGCCCTGGGACCAGGTGAATACCCTGGTGACTGATGCCGGACTGGGTGATGGGGCGCGTGCCGCGCTGGAACGGCTCGGGGTGCGGGTGGTGTGTGCCGAAGTGGGCACTCACGCCTGAGGTAAAAAGAACTTGTGGCCGGTTTACCCAGGGTAAACCGGCCGGTAAAGAATCGAAACTGAGGTTTTACTATGTGTGGCATTGTCGGCGCGCTGGCCCAGCGCAATGTGAACGAAATCCTGCTGGAGGGACTGCGGCGGCTGGAGTACCGGGGCTACGACTCCGCCGGTGTCTGCCTGGTGGATGGCGGGCAGCAACTGCAGCTGCGCAAGAGCGAGGGCAAGGTTGCGGAACTCGAGGCGCGGCTGGCGGCACAGCCAGCGACGGGTCGGCTGGGCATTGCCCACACCCGCTGGGCCACCCACGGCGTGCCCTCGGACCTCAATTCCCATCCCCACGTGTCCGGTGATATCGCCCTGGTCCACAACGGCATCATCGAGAACTACCGCGACCTGCGGGCCCGCCTGCAGGGCCTGGGCTATGAGTTTGCCTCCGATACCGATACCGAGGTGGTGGTGCACCTGGTTCACTCCCTTGCCAGCGAGGGCCTGGGCCTGCTGGAGGCTGTGACCGCCGCCACCCGTGAGCTCGAGGGTGCCTATGCCCTGGGGGTTATCAGTGCCCGGGAACCACAGACCCTGGTCTGCGCGCGCGCCGGCAGTCCCCTGGTGATCGGTGTGGGCATCGAGGAAAACTTTATTGCCTCCGATCCCATGGCCCTGCGCCAGGTCACCGACCGCTTCGTATTCCTGGAGGAAGGCGATGTGGCCCAGGTGACACTCGATGGTATTGCCATTTTCGATCGCGCCGGCCAGGAAGTGAGCCGCCCGGTGCAGAAACTCGACGGTGGCCACGATGTGGCGGACAAGGGGCGCTATCGCCACTTTATGCAGAAGGAAATCTTCGAGCAGCCGGAAGTGGTCCGCGCTACCCTCGCCGGCCGCATCGGCAGCGAGTCGGTGCTGGCCGAGGCACTGGGGACCCGCGCCAACGAAATCCTGCCGGAAGTAAAGCAGGTGCAGATTGTCGCCTGCGGCACCAGTTACCACGCCGGGCTGGTGGCGCGCTACTGGCTGGAAGACTGGGCCGGTATTCCCTGTTCGGTAGAGGTGGCCAGTGAAATCCGTTATCGCAAGACGGCGGTGCGCCCGGGCACCCTGTTCGTCACCATCTCCCAGTCCGGCGAGACCGCCGATACCCTGGCAGCACTGCGCCAGGCGAAGGAGCTGGGTTACCTGGCCTCGATGACCATCTGCAATGTGCCCAACAGTTCGCTGGTACGGGAATCGGAGCTGTCGCTGATGACCGAGGCAGGGCCGGAGATCGGCGTGGCCTCTACCAAGGCGTTCACCACCCAGCTGGTGGCCCTGCAGCTGTTCTGTATCGCGCTGGCCAAGGTCAACGGCCTGTCTGCCGGGCGCGAGGCCGAACTGGTGCAGGCCCTGCACCAGCTGCCGGGCCTGATGGAGGAATTCACCGGCCTCGACAAGCTGGTGCAGGCCACCAGCGAGGCCTTCGCGGAAAAACACCACACCCTGTTCCTGGGCCGCGGGGTCGAATACCCGATCGCCCTCGAGGGCGCGCTGAAGCTCAAGGAAATTTCCTATATCCACGCCGAGGCCTACCCCGCCGGTGAGCTGAAGCACGGGCCGCTGGCGCTGGTGGATGGCGACATGCCGGTAGTGGTGGTGGCACCCAACGACGAGCTGCTGGAAAAACTCAAGTCCAACCTGCAGGAAGTGCGCGCCCGCGGCGGCGAGCTTTTTGTGTTTGCCAGCCCCAATGCGGGCTTTACCAGCGAACCGGGTGTCACTGTGGTGGAAGTACCCGATGCCCCGGACAGCCTGGCGCCGATCCTGTACACGGTGCCATTGCAGTTGCTCTCCTACCACGTGGCCCTGCTCAAGGGCACCGATGTGGACCAGCCGCGCAACCTGGCCAAGTCTGTGACGGTGGAGTAACCGGCCGCCCGATAATATTGTCCCCGGGACCTGCATGGCGGGTTCCGGGGGCAGTGGCGATCCCGTCGAGCCCCCGCCCTTCCCGCCGCCCTTCTATACTTTCACCTCTCCGGTAACTTGTGGCGCCGTCGCCGGTCTGCAGTGCATTGACGCCGGCTTATGTGCCCGTGCGGGGCGTTCTGCCCGGCGTCCGGGCCCGGCGAAAACAGGCTATCACCACTTCCCCTGCAGGTCCCAAGACCAACCGTATGCATTACGTTGTCCTGTCCCTGGTGTTGCTGGCTGCCGTGGCGCTGAGCGGAATCATCGTCCGCCTGAGCCCCGTGCGCGTGCCGCTGCCGCTGGTACAGATTGCCATCGGTGTGCTGCTTGCCGGTGTCGCCGGCGTGCGGATTCCCCTGGACCCGGAAATCTTCTTCCTCCTGTTTATCCCCCCGCTACTGTTCCTGGACGGCTGGCGCATCCCCAAGGGTACCTTCTTCGGTGAACTACGGCCGATACTGACGCTTGCAGTGGGGCTGGTGCTGTTCACAGTGGTGGGCGTAGGCCTGTTTATCCACTGGTTGATTCCGTCAATACCCCTGGCGGTGGCTTTTGCCGTAGCCGCCATTCTCGCGCCCACCGACGCGGTGGCGCTGGTCGCGGTACGGGGAAGTACCCCCCTGCCGCCGCGCCTGAGGCATATCCTCGAAGGTGAGGCTTTACTCAATGACGCCTCCGGACTGGATGTTTTCCGCTTTGCCGTGGCGGCGGTGGTCACCGGCAGTTTTTCGTTGACCGGGACCGCGGTGGGCTTTATTGGCATGGTGGTGGCCGGTGTCGCCACGGGTGCCGGAATTGCATTCGCCTGTGGCTATGCACTGCGCTGGCTGGGCCGCCTGGGTGGCGAGGATACCGGCGTGCAGATCCTGGTGAGCCTGCTCGTGCCTTTTGCCGCCTACCTGGCATCGGAACAACTTGGCGGTTCAGGGATCCTGGCTGCGGCGAGCGCCGGTATCGCGACCCATTACGTGAGCCTGTACGGCCCGGAGCTGGCCGCCACGCGTATGGCGCGCGGCGCGGTGTGGGATACGCTGCAGGCCATACTCAACGGGATAATCTTTATCCTGCTGGGTGAACAGCTGGTGCGAGTGGTGACCGATGACCTGGACGGGGCACGCCACAGTGCCATCGTCGATAACTGGGTCCTGCTGGGCTATGTCGCGGCCATCGCCACCATGCTTCTGCTATTGCGTTTCACCTGGGTCTGGGCCTCTATCTACCTGTCGCGCATTCACCGCGAGATCCGTAATGCGCGCGAGCGCCTGTTACTGGTAGCGATTACCGCGGTTGCGGGTGTACGTGGTGCTGTGACGCTGGCGGGGGTGTTGTCGCTGCCACTGCTGTTGCCGGACGGTGCTCCGTTTCCGGGCAGGCAGCTGGCGATTGTGCTGGCCATGGGAGTGATCCTGCTTTCCCTGCTGCTGGCAAGTGTCGCCCTGCCCCCACTGGTACGGCGGTTACCGCGGGTGCGCGAGCAGCCGACGACTGGCGATGAGCGGATGGCGCGCGTGGCAGCGACCCGGGCGGCCATTGCCAGCCTGGAATCAGTGCGCGCATCCCTGGGTGCAGACGGGGAAGGCACCGCCCTGCAAGCAGTGGACAAGTTGCTCGAACACTACCGGCGCCGGTTGCAAGCGGGAGGCCGGGCCGGAAACAGGCGGGACCGTGCACTGGCCAATCACAAGCGCGAGTACCACCTGGCAGCACTGTCGGCGGAACGGGAACAGCTGTATCGCCTGCGTATTGAAGGAAAGATCGACGATGATCTCCATCGCCAGCTGGTACTGGAAGTGGACCTGCTGGAGGCGAGCCTCACCATCAGCAAGTAACAACACCTGCCACCCCGGCAATGTGTAGCCGGGCGAAGTCAGCTGAGGATGTCGCCCGGTGGGTCCCAACTGTGACTTGCGACTGGCGTCGACCCATGTGTTCGGGATCCGGCGTTACAACCCCGGTGCGGTGCTCAAGCCACACCGGGACCGCGGCAGGACCCAGGTGGCCAGTGTGATCATCAATGTCGACCAGGAGGTGGACCAGCCGTGGCCACTACTGATCGAGGACCCCAATTGCCGCAGGTACCACCTGCTGCTGGCACTTGGGGAGATACTGTTCTAAGAGGGGGCGCGACTGTCCCGCGGGGCGCCCCCTGCCGCTCGAGAGAGAGATTCAGCAATATCTTTGTGCACTACCGCCTGCGTGGCGGCAACGGAGGGATCACATACCGGCCTTCGGCTTGGAAGCAGTTTCGTCGCGGTCCCAGTGGTGGTCCAGGTGCAGGTCGCGGTCGCGGCGGTCCTCGCGCAGGGCCTGCAGCAGCTGTTCGCGGTAGATTTTGGTCTGCGCAATATGCTGCGATTCGTCGCGCCAGTAGGGGAACAGCGACTCCAGCATACGCTGGTCGTGCTGCTTGAACTTGCGTGCCGCGCGCCGTGCCTGCAGCGGGCTCAGGCCCAGCAACTCCAGGGCTTTTTCGCCAATCGACAGGGCCGAGTCCACGGTTTCGCGGAAAATATACTTAACCCCGGCTTCCATCAGTGCATAGTGATGCATGCGGTTGCGCGCCCGCGCCAGGATGGTCAGGTGCGGGAAATGCTTCTGCAGCTGGGTGACGATCTCCAGTGACGCGGCCTGGTCGCTGAGCGTCAGGATTACTACCCGCGCGTTTTTGGCGCCGGCCGCACGCAGCAGGTCCTCGCGCGAGGCATCGCCGTAATAGGCCTTGATGCCATAGCGGCGTACCATGTCCAGTTGCGCGGCATTGCGCTCCAGCAGCGTGGTTTCAAAACCGCAGGCATTCAGCAGTCGCCCGGCGATCTGGCCGAAGCGGCCATAGCCGACGATGATCACCGGGGAGCCCTCATCCTGTGGGGCCGCCTCTTCCGACTCGCGCCCACTGTCGCTGCCCCCGCTATAGCGTGGCTGTATCCACTTTTCATAAATCAGCAGCAGCACCGGCGTCATAGCCATGGACAGGGCGATCAGGGCAATCAGCAGGTTGCCGGTCACACTGTCGAGCACACGGTTCTGGGCCGCGAAGGACACCAGCACAAAGCCGAATTCCCCCGCCTGCGCCAGCGACAGGGCAAACAGCCAGTCCTCGCCGCGGGACATGCCGGTCACCCTGGCCAGCAGAAACAGCACCGCGAACTTGACCGCTACCAGCAGGGCCAGCAGGCCCAGCAGCAGCAGCGGGTACTCCGCCACCAGGTTGAAATTCAGGTTGGCGCCCACGGCGATAAAGAACAGCCCCAGTAACAGGCCCTTGAAGGGCTCGATATCCGCCTCCAGTTCGTGGCGGAACTCACTCTCCGCCAGGATCACCCCGGCCAGGAAAGTGCCCAGTGCCGGTGACAGTTCCAGCCAGCTCATCACCGCCGCCGAGGCCATGACAATCAGCAGCGAGGTAACGGTAAACATTTCCCGCAGCTGGCTGCCGGCGACCAGTCGCAGCAGCGGCCCCAGCACATAGCGGCCCACCAGGCCGAAGGCCACCATGGTGCCGATTACCGCGGCGCCGTAACGCCAGCCCGACAGGCCGTCCTGGTCCGGCTCCGGGGGGCTGCCCGACAGCAGCGGCAGCAGTGCCAGGATCGGGATCACCGCCAGGTCCTGCAGCAGCAGTACCGCGAAGGCGCCGCGCCCACCCTCGGTGCGCAGCAGTTTTTTCTCGGTCAGCGACTGCAGCACGATGGCGGTGGAGGACAGGCCCAGGATCAGGCCGATGGCCAGCGCCGCGCGCCAGCTCTCCTCGTACATCAGCATTGCGATCAGGGCCACCGCCACGGCGGTCAGTGCCAGCTGGGCGCTGCCGGTGCCGAAGATGGCCCCGCGCATCTGCCACAGCTTGCGCGGCTGCAGTTCCAGGCCGATCAGGAATAGCATCAGCGCCACACCGAACTCGGCGATATGCAGCTCCTCGGTGGTATCGCCCACCAGGCCCAGGGCATGGGGACCGATGGCGACACCGGCCAGCAGGTAACCGAGCACCGAGCCCAGCCCCAGCCGCGTGGCCAGCGGCACCGCGACCACTGCAGCTGCCAGGTAGATGACTGCCTGTACGAGAAATCCGCCGTGTTCCATGGAAATGATTCTGTATTGTCGTTATCGGGAGTCGGGTCAGGTATCCGCGGCCGCCATCGCCTCGGGTTCGCGGATACCGCGGCTGCGCCGGATCAGCGGCGCAATGGTGGAACCCTGCACCACAATGGAAAAGACTACCACGCCGTAGGTCATCACCACCCACAGGTGGCGCAGGTCCTCTCCCTGCACCAGCAGGTGGCCGGCGGGGATGGACATCGCCAGGGCCAGCGCCAGCCCGCCCCGCAGGCCGCCCCAGATCAGAATGCGCTCGCTGTACGGGTGGTAACGGCGGAAGCGTTTCAGCACCGTGAACGGTACAGTGACCGCCGCCACCCGGGCCAGCAGCACGATGACAATCGCCGCCCCCATCAGCATGAATTCGAACGGGCCCAGGTCGATGGTGATCAGGAACAGCCCCACCAGCAGGAACAGAATACCGTTGAGGAATTCCTCGGTGATGTTCCAGAAGTTGTCCAGCTCGTGCTGGCTCACCCGGGAAAACCCGCGCTCGCGGGTGAAGTTGCCGATGATGATACCGCTCACCACCATGGTCAGGGCACCGGAGACGCCGACGATATTGGCGAAGGCAAAGCCGGCGGTGGGGATACACAGGGTCAGCAGCAGTTCCAGGCTGTGGTCATTGGTGGCGCAGATCAGCCAGTGGAACAGCCCGCCAATGAAGAGCCCCATGGCGATCCCGCCAAACGCCTCCATCACGAACAGTTCTGATACGGCGGCAACAGTGGGCTCACCACCCTCGAATGCCACGGCAAAGATCACCGTGAACAGCACGATGCCAAAGCCGTCATTGAACAGCGACTCCCCTTCCACCTGGATGGAGACTTGCTCCGGGGCATGCAGGCTCTTGATGATCGCCAGTACCGCGATGGGATCGGTGGGTGAGATCAGGGCGCCGAACAGCAGGCAGTAGACGAAGGCCACCTGCATACCCAGCATCGGCAACAGCCAGTACAGGAGGCCCGCAACCACAAAAGTGGAGATGAGTGTGCCCACGATTGCCAGCATGGCGATCTCGACGCGCTGGTTGCGCAGCGCCAGCAGGTCGATATGCAGGCTGCCGGCGAACAGCAGGAACCCCAGCACGCCCTTGAGCAGCAGATCTTCCAGGTTCAGCAGGGGCAGCAACTGGTCGGCCCAGTCCCGCAGGTCCAGCACTCCCAGTTTGCCCAGCCCGATCACCGCCAGCGACAGGGCCAGCGCACCGGCAGTGATCGCGATGGTGCTCTGCGCGCGCAGCACATACTGGTTGAGGAACCCCAGGAATACCGACACCGCGGCCAGGAAACAAAAGGTGTAATAGACTTCCATGCCGCCGGGGCTCTCCACTGCCTGCAGGTACTGGTTGCGGGAAAAGGGCATTGCCGCACGCGAGAGCGCGCGGCGGCCGGGCGTTGCCTGGCCGGGAATCAACCAGCCAGGGTGCCGTTATTGTAGTCCCGCAGCGCCTGCTCGATTTCCTCGCGGCTGTTCATCACGAACGGGCCGTAATGCACCACGGGCTCCTCGAGCGGGCGGCCATGCAGGCACAGCAGGCCGGCGCCCTGCCCATCGGCGCGCAATTGTAGCGACTCACCGGCACCGTACAACAACAAGTTGCCGCGACCGACCCGGCCCCGCTCGGTGAGCAGCGCACCCCGGTAGACAAAAACCAGCACGCTGTGGTCCTGTGGCAGCGGCAGGTCGGCCTCCGCATCCGCCGCCAGGCGGGCATCCGCCACGGCAGCGTCGGCGGCGGCCTCGGTCAGCGGCGCCTCCATAGCCTCGCCATTGATGGTCCAGCGGCCGGCGACCAGGCGGATGGAGGAGCCACTGTCGTCCAGTGCCAGTTCCGGCATTTCCGTCGCCTGGATATCGCGCCAGGTGGGCGCACCCATCTTGTCGGCGGCGGCCATGTTGATCCACAGCTGGAAGCCGTGCATGCCGGTGTCGCCACCCTCCGGTTGCGCGGGCATTTCCGAGTGGATGATGCCGCGCCCGGCGCGCATCCACTGGGCGCCGCCGGAGGACACCGCGCCGCGATTGCCCAGGTGGTCCTGGTGCTCGAACTCGCCGTGCAGCATATAGGTGAGGGTCTCGATCCCACGATGCGGGTGGGGCGGGAAACCGGCGATATAGTCGTCCTGGTTCTCCGAGCGTATTTCGTCCAGCATCAGGAATGGGCTGAAATCGGGGCTCTCGAAGCCCGCCACCCGCTGGATTTTCACGCCCGCGCCATCTGCGGATGCCTGGCTGGCAACGCCGCGGACCAGTGGCCGGGCTCCGGGGCGAAGTTCGAATGTGCTCATGGGCACCTCCTGTGGGATCTGGTTGCCAGTGATGATCGTCGCAGTATAAGCCGATGAATTCGGATAAAAATGGCAAATAATCGCGCGTTGTGTTCGAATTATTCGTCAGAAACCCGGGTCCAACAGCGCCGCTACCCGATGGTCGCGAGGCCCCGGGCCCGATCATCAAGTGTGGGCGCGGCGCCGGCTGCCGCGCCCCGGCAAGGAAGAAGTGGCAGATGGCCAAGGTAACCCTCGAACAGTGGCGCATGTTCCAGGCCGTGGTGGAGCACGGCGGTTTTTCCCAGGCGGCCCAGGCCGTCCACAAGAGCCAGTCATCCATCAACCACGCTGTGCACAAACTGCAGGAGAGCCTCGGGGTCGACCTGCTGCAGGTGCGCGGGCGCAAGGCCGAGCTCACCGATGCCGGGCGCATCCTGCTGGCGCGCGCCGGCGGGCTCCTTAACGAGGCCGAGGCGCTGGAGGCAGTGGCCGGCAGCCTGGCCAGCGGCGAGGAAGCCGTGCTGACCCTCGCAGTGGATGTGATCTTTGATTACGACTGCCTGTTCAGCGCCATCGAGCAGGCTGCCAGTCGCTTTCCCCATACCCGCCTGGAGTTGCGCGAGACGGTGTTGTCCGGCGCCGAAGAGCTACTGCTGCAACAGGAGGCGGATTTTATTCTCTCGGGCCGGGTGCCGCAGGGCTTCGTGGGAGAGCCGGTTTCACGGGTGCGGTTTATTCCCGTGGCCCACCCGGACCATCCCCTGCACCACCTGGGCCGGCCGGTGGCGCGCAAGGACCTGAAAGCCTCCCGCCAGGTGGTATTGCGCGACTCCGCCGTGCGCAACCGGCAGGATTCCGGCTGGCTGGGTTCCGACCAGCGCATCACCGTCAGCAACGTGCAGACCTCGATCGAGCTGATCGAGCGGGGCCTGGGTTTTGCCTGGCTGCCGGAAACCCGCCTGCGTGAATCGTTGCTGGCGGACCGGATGCTGCCGCTCACCATGGAGGAGCCCTGGGAGCGCGAGGTCACCGTCTACCTGGTCTACGCCGACAGTGACAAAACCGGCCCGGCGGCGGCGTTCCTGATCCAGGCTCTGCGTAACGGTCTGGCGCCGCTGGACTGATTTCTTAAAATTTCGAACGATTCCCGCGATTTTTTGCGGTTTTCTTCTTGATTCTTGGAACTAGACTGAAGGCAGTAACGGGCAACCTGCAACGCCCGTAATAACTGCCAGGAAAAGAGAGGAAGACCGATGACCAACCCGATTCTCTGTGACAGCGCCAAGCTGGTGGGCCGGGTGCTGATGTCGTGGATGTTTATTGTCGCCGGCTGGAGCAAGATCGGCGGCTATGAAGGGACCCAGGCGTATATGGAGTCCGCCGGTGTGCCCGGAGCACTCCTGCCCCTGGTAATCCTGGCGGAGCTCGGCGGCGGCCTGGCCATCCTGTTCGGCTTCCTGACCCGCTGGGCCGCACTGGGCCTGGCCCTGTTCTGTTTCGCCAGTGCGCTGCTGTTTCACTACGTCCCGGGCGACCAGGCACAGATGATCTCCTTTATGAAGAACATCACCATCGCCGGCGGCTTCATCATCCTGTCCTGCGCCGGTGCCGGGCGCTTCAGCGTGGACCATATATTCAGCCGCACCCGCAGCTGAGCCCGGCGGCTGCCGGGTTCTTTCCCCACCGGGCCGGGCGCTGTTGTGCCCGGCCCGGCAGGGCTTTGCCCTTAACATACGCTAACCGATAAAGACCCGTTTCAGGAGGCGACCATGGGATTGCTGGTCAACGGCCAGTGGCAGGACCGCTGGTATGACACCGACAAGAGCGAGGGCGAGTTCGTGCGCGAGCAGGCCCAGCTACGCAACTGGATCACCGTCGATGGCAGTGCCGGCCCCAGTGGCGAGGGGGGCTTCAAGGCGGAGCCGGGGCGCTACCACCTGTACGTATCCCTCGCCTGCCCCTGGGCGCACCGGACCCTGATCTTCCGCAAACTCAAGGGGCTCGAGGACCTGATCGATGTATCCGTAGTGAGTCCTTACATGCATGAGCACGGCTGGACCTTCAAGCAAGACGAGGGCAGCAGTGGCGACAGGCTCTACGGTGCCGACTACCTGCACCAGCTATACACGCGCAACCGCGCCGACTACAGCGGCCGGGTTACCGTGCCCCTGCTGTGGGACAAACAGCGCGAGTGTGTGGTGAGCAATGAGTCGGCGGAAATCATCCGCATGTTCAACAGTGCATTCGACGAAATCACCGGTAACCGGGACGATTTCTACCCTGCGGAACTGCGCGGTGATATAGACGCCACCAACGATATTGTCTACGAAAATGTGAACAACGGCGTCTATCGTGCGGGCTTCGCCACGACGCAGGAAGCTTACGAAAAAGCCTACGACCCCCTCTTCAGTACCCTCGACCAGCTGGAGCAGCGGCTCGCCAATAACCGCTACCTGTGTGGCGAGCGCATCACCGAGGCGGACTGGCGCCTGTTCACCACCCTGGTGCGGTTTGACCCGGTTTACCACGGGCATTTCAAGTGCAACAAGCAGCGCCTGGCGGATTACCCGAATCTCTGGGGTTACGTGCGCGAGCTCTACCAGTGGCCCGGGGTGGCGGGTACGGTGGACTTTCACCATATCAAGACCCACTACTACGCCAGCCACGACACCATCAACCCCACGGGTATCGTGCCCAAGGGGCCGGAACTGGATTATTCGGCGCCGCACGGGCGCGGCTAGGCAGCGCACCCCCGGCGGGCCGGCGCCTATTGCCCGGCGAGCATGATCCTGCGAATCGCTGTGAAGCGTTGCTGCGCCTCCTGCGCCTCGCCCTCCAGTCGCTGGAAGCGAAAATCGAATTCACCCACCTGGCTGGCGGCGGGGCGCTGTTGCAGGGCGCGCCGGGTGGCGCGGACTTCCTGGTGCAGCTGGTTGAGGCTGGGGCCGAAGCAGTAGCGCGCGATCACCCGGCGCGGCTGTTCGCTGTAGCGGTCGATAAAGTCCTGCAACAGTGTGCGGGCGCGGGCGTTGTCCGGGTCTCGGGCCAGGGATGAGCAACCTGCCTGCAGTTGCCGTCGGTCGCCGGCCGACAGCAGTTGCCCGAAGGCGCGTGCAGCGCCCGAGGGATCCTCCAGCACGGCGACCAGTTTTTCCTCCAGTTGCCGCTGCTCTTCCAGCAGGGCCCGCTGGGCATCCACCCGGGCCTGGGGCACCCCGCCCTCCTGTGGTGATTTCTCTTCCGTAGCCTGGCTGGCAGCGGTTCCCGTGGCGCAGGAAATAACGGCGGCAAGGAGCCAGCGGTTCAGGGTCTTTGGCAACATGTCATCCTCCATGACTTTTGACTGTTGATTGGTTCAAATACAGCGACTCTGCAGACGCCAGCATATTGCAAACGGGAGGAAGATAAATTGAACAGTTACCGCCGCGAACTGTGGTTTGATACAAAAAAACGCACGGAATTCATTAACATCACGCCGCAGGTAGAGCAGTCACTGCAGGAGAGCGGTATCCGTGAGGGACTGTGTCTGGTCAATGCCATGCACATCAGCGCCTCGGTGTTTATCAACGACGACGAGCCCGGGCTGCACCGGGACTTTACCCGCTTCCTGGATCAGCTGGTGCCCTACGGCCCCATCGACCAGTACCGCCACAACGACACCGGTGAGGACAATGCCGACTCCCATATCAAGCGCCAGTTGTTTGGCCGCGAAGTGGTGGTGGCGGTGACCGGGGGTGAGCTGGACTTCGGTCCCTGGGAACAGATCTTCTACGGCGAGTTCGACGGCCGCCGGCGCAAGCGGGTGCTGGTAAAGATCATCGGCGAGTAGCCTTCGCCAGCCGCGCCGCTTCCTATACTCCAGCCCATGACCAGGAGAAACCAGGAGCGATCATGAAGCTTTACTATTCACCCGGCGCCTGTTCGCTGGCGCCGCATATCGTCGCTTGCGAGGCGGGTATCGACCTGGACCTGTGCCGGGTGGACCTGCGCAAGAAGAAGACTGAGGACGGTGATGACTTCCGCGATATCAACCCCAAGGGCTATGTGCCCGCCCTGCGCATCGATGATGGTGAGGTCCTGACCGAGGTCCCGGCCGTGGTGCAGTACCTGGCCGACCAGGCGCCGGACGCCGGGCTGGCGCCCCCCGCCGGCAGCCGTGAGCGCTACCACATGCAGGAATGGCTCAACTTTATTTCCACTGAAGTGCACAAGAGCTTTGTGCCGCTGTTCTGGAACGGCACTGATGCGGAAAAAGAGTCGGCGCGGGAGAAAATCCACCAGCGCTTCGACTTTATCGAGGACAAGCTGGGGCCGGACTACCTGATGGGCGAAAGCTTTACTGCCGCCGACGCCTACCTGTTCACCATCGCCAGCTGGCTCGAGCGCCAGCATATCGACACCGAATCCTGGCCGCGCCTGCAGGCCTACCAGGAGCGGGTGCGCAACCGTCCCGGTGTCCGTCGGGCCCTGCGTGAAGAGGGCCTGCTGGGCAACTGAGCCGTGTTGCCGGGTCAGCCGGCGGCGAAACGCCTGGGGGGCGGTTGCCGGACCTCGATTGGCTGCCGTGCCCGGGCCACGAACAGGGCCAGCAGCATTGCACTGATTGCGCAGCCGAACATGGTGCCGGCAATCGGCACCAGGGTGCCGGTGTGGAGCCCGTTGACGATGCCGCCCAGCACCCCGCCACTGATAAACAGGCTGGCGCCATAGAAGGCGTTGGCACTGCCGCTGATACGGGGGAAGAACTCCAGGTAGCAGGCCGCTGCGTTGGGCCCGGTGATGCCGATACAGGACATGGTCAGCACCAGCGGTACCATCCACAGGGACAGCTCGCGGATACCGGTCAGTGTGCCCAGAAACAGCAGGCCGCAGCCGAGGATCTGCAGGCCAATCCCCGCCAGCAGGATGCGCCGTGGCTCGAAGAAATTCAGCAGGCGGATATTCACCTGCACCATCACGATCAACCCCACCACGCAGCTGCCAAAGAACAGCGGGAAGCGGCTGGAAGGCACGCCGAAATACTCCATGAACACAAACGGCGCGGTGGTGATGTAGATAAACATGGAGCCACTGACGAAGGCCTGGGCGCCCAGGAAGCCCAGCGCCCGGCGATTGCGCAACACCTCCAGGTAGTTGCGCGCCAGCATGCGCTTGGGCGCCAGGCTGCGGCGGGCGCGGGTAAAGCGTGACACGGTTTCCGGCAGCAGCAGGCGCACCAGGATCATCATCGCGCCGCCATAGGCCAGCAGGAACACGAAGATGCCGCGCCAGCCGCCGGCCTCCAGCAGGGCGGAACCGATCACAGGTGCCATCAGTGGCGCCACCAGCATCATGGTGCTGATCATCGAGATCACCCTGGCTGCCGCCCGGCCGCTGTACAGGTCGCGCACGATTGCGGCACAGATCACCGTGGCAAAGCCGCCGCCAAAGGCCTGCAGCAACCGCAGGCCGATCAGCTGCTGTACGTTGGTGACGAACAGGATCAGCAGGGTGCAGCCGAGGTAGATGGTGAGGCCGATGGTGCCGACCGTGCGCCGCCCCCAGCGGTCGGAAAGGGGCCCGCCGGTCAGCTGCCCCAGCGCGAACCCCAGCAGGAAGCTGGAGACGGAGTGTTGCACCTGTGCCACCCCGCTGCCCAGGGAGTCGGCCATGGCCGGGATTGCCGGCAGGTAGGTGTCCAGGGAAAATGGTGTCAGCGCCACCAGCGCCGCCAGCCACAGGGCGAGCGAACGGGACGGCGCGGACTCCTCCCCGGCGGGAGTTGGATGCATAAGGTTCTCGGCACGCCGGTGGCGTCGAAGTCGGTTCAGGTGAAGGGCAGTCGCGGTTTGCGGCGCCCCGGGCCGTCAGGGCCGGGCGCATGTTAGCGGCGCGGGGGCGTCACGGCCAGCGCAGTGGTCGCCAGCGGCTCAGCGCTGGTCCTCGCGCAGGGTGTACAGCCCCTTTTTCAGCTTCAGCAGGTGCTCCTGCAGCTGGGGTCCCTTGCGCTGGGCCACGCCGATGGCGAGCACATCGATCACCACCAGGTGGGCGATGCGCGAGGACAGCGGGGTATAGATCTCGATATCCTCCTCCACGTCCACTTCCAGCGGGATGGTGGAGCGCTGGGCTACCGGCGAGCCACTGGGCGCCAGGCCGATGACGGTGCCGCCCTGCTCTTTCACCATTTCCATGGAGTGCAGCAGCGCCTTGGTACGGCCGCTCTGGGAGATGGCCACCACCACGTCACCGGGCTCCATCGACATGGCCGACATGTTCTGCATGTGGTGGTCGGAGTGGGCTGCGGTGGCCAGCTGCAGGCGGAAGAACTTGTGCTGGGCGTCACTGGCCACGGCGCCCGAGGCGCCGAAACCGAAGAACTCCACACGCTTGGCGGCGGCGATGGCGGAGACGGCCGCCTCCAGCGCCCGTGCGTCGATCTTGTCGCGCACGTTGAGCAGGGTGTCCACGGTGGAGTCGAACACCTTGCGCTTGTACTCGGCGATGGTGTCGGTCTCGGTGACCGCGATCTGGCCGAAACTGGGGCTGGAGGCCAGTTGCTGCGCCAGGTTGAGCTTGAACTCCTGGAAACCTGAGCAACCCACGGCGCGGCAGAAGCGCACCACGGTAGGCTCGCTCACCTGGGCCTCGGTAGCCAGGTCCACGATGCGCATATGGATGATCTCATCCGGGTTGGCGAGGATATACTCCGCCACCTTGCGCTCGGACTTGCGCATGGAGGACAGCTGTTCGCTGATTTTCTGCGTGACTTCCGCCGGCTTCACGGGACTTCCTTCCTTATTACAGACGCGCAGTTTAGCGGTTGCCCACGGCTGTGGCGAGCGATTGCAGGGCCCGGGCTGTTTCGTTCAGCGCCGGCACCCTGTCCCGGCTTCGGGACTGACCAAAAACCTGTTTATTTACACAGGGTTCCGGCGCCAGCTCTGGTACAATCCCGCTCCATGGACGTATCCCAGATTCTAGACCCCCTGAACGACGCCCAGCGCGAGGCGGTGGCGGCACCGCCCTGCAACCAGCTGGTACTGGCCGGCGCTGGCTCCGGCAAAACCCGCGTGCTGGTGCACCGCATCGCCTGGCTGATGCAGGTGGAGGGGGCCTCGCCCTACTCCATCCTCGCCGTGACCTTCACCAACAAGGCGGCCCGCGAAATGCGCGCGCGCATCGAGGAACTGCTGGGGGTCAACACCTTCGGCATGTGGGTGGGCACCTTCCACGGCCTGGCCCACCGGCTGCTCAAGGCCCACTACAAAGAGGCCAACCTGCCGCAGAACTTCCAGATCCTGGATTCCGATGACCAGCTGCGCCTGATCAAGCGGGTGCAGAACGACCTGGGGCTGGACGAGGCCAAGTGGCCGCCGCGGGAGACCCAGTGGTGGATAGGCGGCCAGAAGGACGAGGGATTGCGCCCGCAGTACATCCAGGCCGGCGGCGACCCCTGGCTGCAGACCATGGTGCGCATCTACTTCGCCTACGAGGAAGCCTGCCAGCGCGGCGGCCTGGTGGATTTCGGTGAACTGCTGTTGCGGGCCCACGAACTGTGGCTGAACAACGACGGCGTACTGGCCCATTACCGCCAGCGCTTTCCCCATATCCTGGTGGACGAATTCCAGGACACCAACACCATCCAGTACGCCTGGCTGCGCCTGCTGGCCGGCGACCAGTGCCACATTACCGCGGTGGGGGATGACGACCAGTCGATCTACGGCTGGCGCGGCGCCAAGATCGAGAATATCCAGCATTTCGCCAGTGACATGCGCGATGTGCAGACCGTACGCCTGGAGCAGAACTACCGCTCCACCAGCACCATCCTCAAGGCCGCCAACGCGGTGATCGAGCACAACGCCGGCCGCCTGGGCAAGGAGCTGTGGACCCGGGGCGAGGAAGGCGAGCCCATCTCCCTCTACTCTGCCTACAACGAGCAGGACGAGGCGCGCTTTATTGTCGAGCGCATCGAGCAGTGGGTGCGCGATGGCAACCCGCGCGACTCCGTCGCCATCCTGTACCGTTCCAATGCCCAGTCGCGGGTACTGGAAGAGGCCCTGTTGCGGGAAGGGGTGCCCTACCGCATTTACGGCGGCCAGCGCTTCTACGAGCGCCTGGAGATCAAGAACGCGCTGTCTTACATGCGCATGATCAGCAACCCCCACGATGACACCGCCTTCGAGCGTGTGGTGAATACCCCCACCCGCGGCATCGGCGCGCGCAGTGTCGACGCCGTGCGCGGTTTCGCCCGCGAGCACGGTTGCTCCCTGTGGGCGGCGGCGCAGCAGATGGTGGCCCAGCGGGTGCTGGCGGCGCGCGCGTCCAATGCCCTGCAGGGCTTCCTGGAGCTGGTCAACCGGCTGGCAGGCGATGCGGTGGACCGGGAGCTGGATGCCATCGCCGAGGACGTGATCGAGACCAGTGGCCTGCTGGAATTCCATGGCAAGGAAAAGGGTGAGAAGGGCCAGACCCGGGTGGAAAACCTCAAGGAGCTGGTCAGCGCCTGCCGGAGCTTCGACGGCATCGAGGTGCCGCCGGACGAGTCCGGGGTCGAGGTGGAGGAGCCCTCCCTGCTCGACCAGTTCCTCGACAGCGCCGCGCTGGATGCCGGCGAGGGCCAGGCGGACGAGTTCGAGGAAGCGGTGCAGCTGATGACCCTGCACTCGGCCAAGGGGCTGGAGTTCCCGCTGGTGTTCATGGCCGGGGTGGAGGAAAACCTGTTCCCGCACAAGATGTCGGCGCAGGAGCCGGGGCGCATGGAGGAGGAGCGGCGGCTCTGTTACGTGGGCATTACCCGTGCGATGCAGAAGCTCTATATCACCTACGCCGAGAACCGGCGCCTGTTCGGCAGCGAGACCTTCAACAGCCCGTCGCGCTTTATCGGCGAGATACCGCCGGAACTGGTGCACGAGGTGCGCCTCAAGACCGAGATCTCGCGCCCCCTGTTCAACCCGGATTATGGCAAGGTGGGACGCTTCTCCGACCCGGCGCCGGATTTCGACGACGACCTGCCGCCGCTGGCCCTGGGTGGCCGGGTGGAGCATCCCAAGTTCGGTGAGGGCACCGTGGTGCAGTTCGAGGGCAGCGGTCCGCGGGCCCGGGTGCAGGTCAATTTTGACGATGCCGGCAGCAAGTGGCTGGTGGTAGCGATGGCCAAGCTGCAGCCGTTGTAGTTTCGGGAGCCGGCCCGCCATCCCGGCGCGGGCCGGGATTTGACAGCAGCACCGGGTGACTCTTGCACGTAACTTTGCCAGTATCCCCACTGGCGAAGATCGAAAACCCGACAATAAAAAACATGAAAAAAATTAACTGGTATCCCCCCGTCATCCTCGGCCTGTTGGCCCTGCTGGTCATTACCTTCGGCGCGCTGGTGGTCTCCCGCTCGGAACAGGGCCCGGCCCGGCAGTTCACCGAGGACGGCAGTCGCGAGACTTTCGAGTGGAAGCTTGTCACCACCTGGCCGAAGAACTTTCCCGGCCTCGGCAGTGCGCCGGAGCGCTTTGCCCGCACGGTGGAGGCGATGTCCGACGGGCGTCTGAAGATCAAGGTATACGGTGCCGGGGAGCTGGTGCCGGCGATGGGGGTATTCGGTGCGGTGTCCGAGGGCGCTGCCCAGGTGGGCCACGGCGCGGCCTATTACTGGAAGGGCAAGGTGCCGGCGGCACAGTTCTTTACCGCCGTGCCCTTCGGCCTCAATGCCCAGGAGATGAACGGCTGGCTGCACTACGGCGGCGGCCGCGAACTGTGGGAAGAACTCTATGCGCCGTTTGACCTGATCCCCATGGCCGGGGGTTCCACCGGCGTGCAGATGGCGGGCTGGTTCAACAAGGAGATCAACTCGGTAGAGGACCTGCAGGGCCTCAAGATGCGTATCCCGGGCCTCGGGGGCGAGGTACTGAACCGGGCCGGTGGTACCGCCGTCACCATTCCCGGCGGCGAGCTTTACACAGCCCTGCAGACCGGCGTCATCGATGCCACCGAATGGGTCGGCCCCTACAATGACCTGGCCTTCGGTTTCCACCAGATCGCCGAGTACTACTACTACCCCGGCTGGCACGAGCCCGGCTCGATCCTCGAGATCATCGTCAACAAGACCGCGTTCCAGAAGCTGCCGAAAGACCTGCAGGCAATCGTGCGCGTGGCCGCCCGCGACGCCAACCAGGATATGCTCGATGAGTACACCGCGCGCAACAACCGCGCGTTACAGGAACTGGTGAAGGAGCACGGTGTGCAACTGCGGCGCCTGCCGGACGAGGTGCTGGCGCACCTGAAGAAGGTAAACCGGCAAATCCTGGAGGAGACCGCAGCCGAGGACCCCCAGTTCGCGCGGGTCTACGAGGCCTTCAAGGAATTCAGGGACGATGTGATCCCCTATCATCGCATCAGCGAAGAGGCTTATTACCAGACCAGAGCCATTAGCGCGGATTAAAAAAACGGGGCCCTGTGGCCCCGTTTTTTGATTACCGTAATGAATCAGTAATCATAAGCACCTGCAGATGTTTCAGGCTTTATGCCTTCTGCTCTATCGGCCACCATTACCTCGGTAGTCAACATCAGGCCGGCGATGGAGCCCGCATTCTGCAGCGCTGAGCGGGTGACCTTGGCCGGGTCGATGATGCCGAATTCCAGCATGTCGCCGTAGTCTGCGGTCTGGGCGTTGTAACCGAAATTGGGGTTATCGTGCGCACGCACATTGTTCAGCACCACGCTGCCGTCCACGCCTGCGTTGGCAACGATCTGACGGAAAGGTTCTTCCATCGCCCGCAGCGCGATATTGATCCCCACCTGCTGGTCGTCGTTGGCGCCTTTGATCCCGCTTTTACGCAGGCTGTCGGCAACGCGCACCAGCGTCAGGCCACCACCGGGTACAATGCCCTCCTCCACCGCCGCGCGGGTTGCATGGAAGGCGTCGTCCACCAGGTCCTTCTTCTCTTTCATTTCCACTTCGGTAGCGGCACCGACCTTGATCACGGCAACGCCGCCGGCCAGCTTTGCTACGCGCTCCTGCAGCTTTTCCCGGTCGTAATCGGAAGTGGATGCCTCGATCTCAGCACGGATCTGTTTTACCCGGCCATCGATGGCAGCTTTGTCCCCGGCACCATCCACAACCACGGTGTTGTCCTTGCTGATCACGATGCGCTTGGCGCTTCCCAGCTGTTCCAGCTGCGCTTTTTCCAGGGTGAGCCCGACCTCCTCGGAGATCACCCTGGCGCCGGTGAGGGTGGCGATGTCTTCCAGCATCGCTTTGCGGCGATCGCCAAAGCCGGGCGCCTTGACCGCTGCCACCTTGATGATGCCCCGCAGGCTGTTGACTACCAGTGTGGCCAGCGCCTCGCCCTCGATATCCTCGGCGATCACTACCAGTGGTCGACCGGCCTTGGCAACGGATTCCAGTAGCGGTAGCAGGTCGCGGATATTGCTGATTTTCTTGTCGAACAGCAGGATGAAGGGGTTATCGAGTTCCGCCTGCATCTTCTCCTGGTTGGTCACGAAGTAAGGGGAGAGGTAGCCGCGATCAAACTGCATGCCCTCCACTACTTCCAGCTCGTTGTGCAGCGACTTGCCTTCCTCAACGGTGATTACGCCGTCGCGGCCCACTTTCTCCATGGCCTCAGCAATAATCCTGCCGATGTCCTCGTTCCAGTTGGCGGACACTGTGCCCACCTGGCCGATGGACTTGGTGTCGTCGCAGGGTTTGGAGAGTTTGGCGAGTTCCTCTACCGCAGCCTTCACGGCCGTATCGATGCCGCGTTTCAGGTCCATCGGATTCATACCCGCGGCGATGGACTTGTGCCCCTCTCGCAGCAGCGCGTGGGCCAGTACCGTGGCGGTGGTGGTGCCGTCGCCGGCGACATCTGCGGTCTTGGACGCAACTTCTTTGACCATCTGTGCGCCCATGTTCTGGAACTTGTCCTTGAGTTCGATCTCCTTCGCCACTGAAACGCCGTCTTTGGTCACTCGCGGCGCGCCAAAACTTTTGCTCAGTACCACGTTGCGGCCTTTTGGGCCGAGTGTGGCTTTGACGGCATTTGCCAGGATATTTACGCCGGTCAGCATGCGCTCGCGGGCGTCATCGGAAAACTTTAAGGCCTTCGCACTCATGCGGCTTTCTCCTGCTGTTGGGTCGGTTCAACGATGGCGAGGATGTCGGACTCCTTGACGATAAGGTAGGTCTCGCCGTCGTGTTTGATTTCACTGCCGGCGTACTGGCCGAACAGCACCCGGTCACCCACCTTGACGGCCAGCGCGCGCAATTCACCGTTATCCAGCGGCGCACCATTGCCGATGGCAATTACCTCGCCCTGGGTGGGCTTTTCTGCGGCTTTGTCTGGAATGATGATGCCGCTGGCGGTCGTGGTTTCCGCGGCGAGGCGTTTGACAACCACCCGGTCGTAGAGCGGTTTGATACTCATCGGATTTCCTCCCAATAAGCATGTGCAATTCAATGGTTGAAGATTCGAAGTCCTGGGACGCTGACCATCCCCCGACAGCGGCAAAATAGGAGCGCGAGGGGCATTTTCAAGAGGGACGCGCGGCGGATTTTGTATAATTTTTTATTATATAAAAACGGTTTTTAACAATTGAAAGCGCAGAAATCTGGCTTATAGTTTTCAGTAGGGCAATAGGATTCACGGGAGGTGGGACCATGTCGCTGCGGAACCAGCCCGACTTTGAGAGAACGCTGGCGGACTATTTCCGCAACCGGTTGGAAGAGTGCGGCCGCGAACTGGAGCCCCTGCCCCAGGAGGACACACTCTGGTATATGGGCAGCATGCTAGCCCGTTTCGGTGACAGCGATGAGCTGTTCACCTACGACCGGGGGGAGCTGGGCATCCGCCCGCTGGCACTTCTCTACAAGGACGCCCACGAGGCGGCGAGTGACTGGGAGCGCTGCCAGATACTGCGACAGTTGGGGGACCTGGCGCTGTTCCTCGGCGGGCTCTTCCCGGATAACTACGCCCGGCGCGGCATCCGGCAGGACTACTTCATCGGCATGGGCGGTGGCGCTTACGACTACCTGGCAGACAATGCGCGCGACAACCGGCACGTGTTCTCTGAACTCGCCGCTATGTTCGGCCGCTTGCTGGAACTGGTGGCGCGGGCATGCGCCAAGGAGCATCCCTACGACGCCCACGATGTGCTTGAGCTATATCAGCGCTGGCGGCGCAGCGGCGACCCGCGGCTGGCCAGGGAACTGGGCCGGCTGGGAGTCGTGCTGCCCGAAGCGGAGGGCCGCCACTGACGGCGGTCGCGCCGGAAACAGGTCAGAGGGGCAGCGGACGGGTATTACCGCGGTCATCGATCGCCACGAACACGAACTCGCCCTCGGTGACTTTCACTTGTTCCCCGGAATCCACCCGCGTCAGCCAGACTTCCACCATGCAGCGGATAGAGGAGCGACCCACTTCCAGTGGTTCGGCGTAACAGCTGACGGTGGAGCCGACAGGCACCGGGCGCAGGAACACCATATTGCCGGTAGCCACCGTGGTCACGCGGCCGCGGGCGATACTCTGGGCGAGGATGGCACCGGCCAGGTCCATCTGTGACATCAGCCAGCCGGCAAAAACGTCTCCCTGCGGGTTGGTGTCCCGCGGCATGGCCAGGGTCTGCAGGGTCAGGGTGCCGGTGGGTTGCGGCTCTTCATCAAGTGCGGACATCGGGTACTCGCGAATTGTTAGATTTATTGGGCCCCGCGCATGGGCGCGGCGGCGCATTATAGCACACAGTGCATAGATTTTAGCCAGTCGCGCTGGCGGGAAAACCCGCCTCGCCGGCCCTGCCTGACCGGTGGCCGCAGTGGCCGCTGCTTGCCCGGCGCCCCGCGGGCACCTAGAATCCGTTCCCATGCATCGTCTAGCCGTGATTTTCCTGCTGCTGTTGTTCAGCGCCCAGAGCCTCGCCGTCGCGGGGGGGCATGACTGTGGCGAGATGCACGGTATGGGCAACCCCGCCGGTGGGGCCGACATGGCGATGGATATGCACCACGATATGCCCTGTTGTGAAGACGATGCCTCCGAAGCCGCCGCCGATGCCTGGCAATGCCAGCTGAGCTGCGAGGCCGGTGCCTGCGCCGCGCCGCTGGCACTCGTGTCCTCGGACCATCCCCTGGACTTCTCCCCCGACCGTCCGCCGGCCCGCACCGAATGTGTGGACCGCCCGCTGACGCCCTCTGCAAGCCTGTTCCGGCCCCCCATCGCCGGCTGATGACCCGTTAACCGGTGCCCCGGCACCAGCGAGCCATCAACCAGACAGGATTGACACATGTTTTCCCCAATACGGGCCCGCCGGATGTGCGGCCTGCTTGCGCTGGCGTTTGCCCTGGCATCTGTGCCGGCGCCGGCAGCGGTCGATTACCAGCGCGCCCTGCAGCTTGCCCAGGAGCTGGATCCACAGGTCGCCGCAGTGCGCCAGCGGGCCGATGCGGTACAGCAGGATGCGGTAGCCGACAGCCAGTGGGCTGATCCGATGATCAAGCTCGGCGCGGTGAACCTGCCCACCGACAGCTTCGCATTCGACGAGCAGCCCATGACGCAGAAACTCGTGGGCGTGAGCCAGAAGCTGCCGCGCGGCGACAGCGCCCGCCTCACGGGTGAGAGGGGGTCGCTGCAGGCACAGGCCGGCTACGCCGATGCCGCCGACCGGGAGCTGCGCCTGGCGCTGCAGGTCAGCGAGGCTTTCCTGCGGCTGTCCGCGCAACTGGAGTCCCTGGAACTGATGCGGGAAAACCGCCACTGGCTGGTGCAACTGGTGGAGTACGACCGTGCCCGGGTGGCCACCGGCGAGGCCCAGTCCCAGCAGCTGCTGCAATCCCAGCTGGCCCTGGCGCGTCTCGATGACCGCATCCAGGCGCTGGAGGGCGAGGCCAACCGCAGTCGCGGCCAGCTCAGCCAGTGGATAGGCACTGCGGCCTGGGAACCGATCGATACCAGCCTGCCCGGCTGGGCGGAGACCAGTGCCTGGCTGGCGTCCCGGCCGGTGCCGGTGGCGCCGGAAACCGTTGCCGGGCACCCGGCCCTGGCGGCGGCCGCGGCCCGCGTGGAGGCCGAGGGCCGCAATGTGGATATCGCCCTCGAGGCCTACAAGCCGCAGTGGCAGTTCGAACTGAGCTACGGCCAGCGTGAACCCACGCCCACCAGCGACGGTGCCGACTTCGCCAGCGCGATGGTGTCCTTCGACCTGCCGCTGTTTACCGGCAAGCGGCAGGACCGGCGCCTGGCTGCCGCCCGCGCCCGGGAGAGCGCCGGTATCCTGCAGCGCCAGGACATCCTGCAAACCCTGCACAGCGGCCTCAATGGCGCCGCCGCCACCGCCGACAGCCTCGCGGCGCGGCGCCACCTCTACCACACCGAACTGCTGCCTACCGCGGAAGATACCGCCGGGGCGCTGCTGAGTGGCTACGCCAGCAACACCGCAGACCTGGATGCGGTGATCGATGCCCGGGTGGAGGCCATCGAGGCGCAGATCGACGCCGTGCAACTGGATTACGACTATTACCGCGCCCTGGCACGCGTTCGCTACTACCGCGCGGCGGCGCCCGGCGTGGAGACGCCGGCACGGGACAGCAAGTGAGCGGTGTGCAACACCGCGGATACAGGCAGCAGATGACGCCCACCCCGGTGGTGGGCCCGATGGGAAACTGAATAATGCAGAAAGCACCGATAAAAGCATCGATATTGGTCGCTACCGCAGCAATCGTCGGCGTAATGCTGGGCTGGTGGCTCAGTGGCAACGGCGATGGGAGCGGTATGGATGACGGGGCCAGCGGTGAGCGCAAGATCCTCTACTGGGTCGCACCCATGGACCCCAACTACCGCCGCGACGGACCCGGCAAGTCCCCCATGGGGATGGACCTGATCCCGGTCTACGAGGGCGAGGAACCCGGTGATGCGCCGGGGACCGTAACCATCTCCCCCGCCGTGGAAAACAACCTGGGTGTGCGCACCGCCACTGTCGAGCGCGGGCCGGTATCCGCGCCCCTTCGCACCGTGGGGATCGTGCGGCTGGACCAGGACCGCATCCGCCACCAGCACACGCGGCTGAGTGGCTGGGTGCAGAAGAGCTGGGTGACGGCCGAGGGCGACCGGGTGGAAAAGGGCCAGCCGCTGGTGGAGATCTATTCGCCGGAACTGGTCAAGGTCCAGCGGGAGTTCCTCGCCGCCCTGGGCAGTGGCAACCGGGCGCTGATCGAGGCGGCCCGCGAGCGGATGCACAGCCTGGGTATCCCCGCACGGGAAGTGCAACGGGTCGAACGCGACCGCCGCGCCAGCGAGAAGGTCACGCTCTATGCCGATGCCAGTGGTTATGTGGAGACACTGGGCGTGCGCAGCGGCATGTATATCACGCCGGAGAAGGCACTGGTGAGTGTCGGTCCGCTGGATACGGTCTGGGTCGAGGGCGAGGTCTTCCCGCGCCAGGGCTACGCCGTCGAACGCGGGGACAAGGTCACCGTGCGCGGGGACTTTGCCCCGGGGCGCATCTGGCTGGGCCAGGTCAGCAAGATACTGCCGCAGGTGGACGAGCCCATGCGCACCCTGACGCTCCGGGTGCAGGTGAAAAACCCGGACCAGACCCTGAGGCCGGGAATGTTTGTACGCCTGGAACTGGACGGCCGCACCGCCACTGCCCTCACTATTCCCCGCGAGGCATTGATCCGCACCGGTCGCATGGAGCGGGTGGTGCTGGCGGAAGGCGACGGCCGCTTCCGCTCGGTGCGGGTCCGTTCCGGCCACGAGTTCGGCGACCGGGTGCAGATACTCGAGGGACTGCAGGCGGGAGACCGGGTCGTTACCTCGGCCCAGTTCCTGATCGACTCTGAATCCAGCGTCAGCGCCGACCTGGGTCGCATGGATACCTCGGACCGGCCCTGGGTCGGTGCCCGGGTCCTGAGCATGCCCGATGACAACCACTATGCGCGGCTGGACCACGAGCCGGTGCCGGCCTGGGACTGGCCGGCAATGGTGATGGGTTTCTACGTGGCCGAGGAGGCGGGCGACGACCTGCGCCGGGCGATGGAGAGCGACGAGCGTATCGAGGTGCAGATCCGCGAGCGCGCCGACGGCAAGTACGAGGTGCTGGCGGTGCGGCAACCGGCGGGCGTGGACCACGGCCAGATGGAGCACGGGGAAATGGACCATGGAGACATGGATCACGGTGAGATGGATCACGACGATCACGGGGGCGAGCCGAAATGATCGCACGGATTATCCACTGGTCCCTGCACAATCGGGTCGCCGTATTGCTGGCCGCCGCGGCGCTGTGCCTGGGCGGGCTCTACAGCATGCGCAACACCCCGGTGGACGCGCTGCCCGACCTTTCCGACGTGCAGGTGATCGTCAAGACGTCCTTCCCCGGGCAGGCCCCGCAGGTAGTGGAAGACCAGGTCACCTACCCGCTCACCACGGCGATGCTGTCGGTGCCCGGTGCGGTCACCGTGCGCGGTTACTCGTTTTTCGGCGATTCCTACGTGTACGTCCTGTTCGAGGACGACGTCGACCTCTACTGGGCCCGCTCGCGGGTGTTGGAGTACCTGAGCCAGGTGGCGCCGCGGCTGCCCGCCGGGGCCCAGCCGGAGTTGGGCCCGGATGCGACCGGCGTGGGCTGGATCTTCAGTTACGCGCTGGTGGATCGCAGTGGCAATCACGACCTGGCACAGCTGCGCTCGCTGCAGGACTGGTTCCTGAAGTACGAGCTGCAGACCATTGCCGGGGTGTCAGAGGTGGCCACCGTCGGGGGTATGGTGCGGCAATACCAGGTGGTGGTGGACCCCCTGCGCCTGCGTGCCTATGACCTGACCCTGGCACAGGTGCGCAGCGCCATCGAGCGCGGCAACCGCGAGACCGGCGCCTCGGTGGTGGAGATGGCCGAGGCCGAATACATGGTGCGGGCCAGCGGCTATATCGAGGGCGTCGACGACCTGCGCCAGATTCCCCTGAAAGTGGATGACAGCGGCACGCCGCTGCTGCTCGGCGATGTGGCCGAAATCCGCACCGGGCCGCAGATGCGCCGCGGCATTTCCGAGCTCGATGGTGAGGGCGAAGTGGTCGGCGGTGTGGTGGTGATGCGCTTCGGCGACAATGCCCGCGCCGTGATCGAGCGGGTTACCACCCGCCTGGACGAGTTGCAGCAGGGCCTGCCGGAGGGCGTGGAAATCGTGCCCACCTACGATCGCAGCAAGCTGATCGACGATGCGGTGGACAACCTGGCCCACAAGCTGGTGCAGGAATTTATCGTGGTGGCACTGGTATGCGCCCTGTTCCTGTTCCACCTGCGCTCGTCGCTGGTGATTGCCATCAGCCTGCCCCTGGGCATCCTGGGTGCGTTCGTGGTGATGCACCTGCAGGGCATCAACGCCAACATCATGAGCCTGGGGGGTATCGCCATCGCCATCGGCGCCATGGTGGACGGCGCCATTGTGATGATCGAGAACCTGCACAAGCACCTGGAGCGCACACCTCTCGCAGAACGCGAGCACTGGTCTGAGCGCAAGCGCTGGCAGGTCGTGGCCGAGTCGGCCAGTGAGGTGGGGCCGCCGCTGTTCTTCAGCCTGCTGATCATCACCCTGAGCTTCCTGCCGGTGTTTGCCCTGGAGGGCCAGGAGGGCCGGTTGTTCGCGCCGCTGGCCTACACCAAGACCTACGCCATGGCGGTGGCTGCCGGACTCGCCATTACCCTGGTACCGGTGCTGATGGGCTATTTTGTCCGCGGCCGCATCCGGCCAGAGCAGGACAACCCCATCAACCGGGGGCTGGCGGCCGCCTACCGGCCGGCACTGGCGCTGGCGATCCGGTATCCGCGTACTGTGCTGGCAGTGGCGTTGCTGTTGCTTGCCAGTGCCCTGTACCCACTGTCGCGCACCGGCAGTGAGTTTATGCCACCGCTGGATGAGGGCGACCTGATGTATATGCCCAGCACCTACCCGGGCATTTCCATCGGCAAGGCGCGCGAACTGCTGCAGCAGACCGACAAGCTGATCAAGTCGGTACCGGAAGTGGCGCAGGTGTGGGGCAAGATCGGCCGCGCGGATACCGCCACCGACCCGGCGCCGCTGACCATGATCGAGACCATCATCCGCTTCAAGCCACGGGACCAGTGGCGCCCGGGGATGACACCGGACAAGATCCGCGCGGAGCTCGACGCCGCCGTGCAGCTGCCCGGGGTCACCAATGCCTGGGTGATGCCGATCAAGACCCGTATCGACATGCTCGCTACCGGCATCAAGACCCCGGTGGGGATCAAGGTGGCCGGGCCAGACCTGGGCGAGATCGAGCGCATCGGCACTCGGCTGGAGAAGATCCTCGGCGGCCTGCCTGGTACGGCGTCGGTTTATGCCGAACGGGTGGCCGGAGGCCGCTATATCGATGTGGATATCGATCGCCGGGCCGCGGCCCGCTACGGGTTGAATATTGCCGACGTCCAGTCAGTGGTGGACACCGCCATCGGCGGCCGCAATGTCAGTGAGACCGTAGAGGGCCTGGAGCGCTACCCGGTGAACCTCCGTTATCCACAGGCGTGGCGCGATTCCCCGGAGGAAATGCGCCAGCTGCCGCTGGTGGCACCCAACGGCAGCCACCTGGCCCTGGGGGATGTGGCGCGCATCGAGGTACGCGACGGCCCTCCGATGATCAAGACCGAAAATGCGCGACCCAACGGCTGGATCTACGTGGACATCACCGACGTGGACCTGGGCTCCTGGGTCGACCGGGCGCAGCAGACGGTAGCGGAGCAGCTGGAGCTGCCGCCGGGTTATTCGCTGATCTGGTCCGGCCAGTACGAGTATATGGAGCGGGCGCGGGAGCGGCTGGCGGTGTTGCTGCCGCTGACCCTGGGGATCATCGTGCTGCTGCTGTACCTGAGCTTCCGCCATGTGGGCGAGGTGCTGGTGATCATGGGCAGCCTGCCGCTGGCCCTGATCGGCGGCCTGTGGCTGCTCTACTGGCTGGGCTACAACCTGTCGGTGGCGGTGGGCGTGGGCTTTATCGCCCTCGCTGGCGTCGCCGTGGAGATCGGCGTGATCATGCTGGTGTACCTCAACCAGGCCTGGCAGCGGGTGCGCGAGGCACGCACGGTCGATGGTACCGCATTGCGCCGCGCCGACCTGGAGCAGGCGATCCGCGAGGGGGCTGGCCAGCGTATGCGGCCGGTGCTGATGACCACTGCGACGGTATTTATCGGCCTGGTCCCGGTGATGGTTGGCAGCGGCGTGGGGTCGGAAGTGATGCAGCGAATCGCGGCGCCGATGGTGGGTGGTATGGTCAGCGCCATGCTGCTGACGCTGCTGGTGATCCCGGCGATTTTTCGCCTGTGGAAGGGGCGTCGCTTGCGGGACTGACTGTTGTTCGCCGCCCCGCAGCCCCGGCTAGTTGCTGAGCTGGGTCGGCAGCCAGGTGGCCAGTGACGGCCACAGGGCCAGCAGGCACAGCACCAGCAGCTGGATGGCGATAAACGGCATCACCCCGCGATAGATGGCCCCGGTTGCCACTGCCTCCGGTGCGACCCCGCGCAGGTAGAAGAGCGCAAAGCCGAATGGTGGGGTGAGGAAGGAGGTCTGCAGGTTGATGGCAATCATGATGCCCAGCCACACCGGGTCCACGCCCATGGCCAGCAGAACCGGCCCCACAATCGGCACCACCACGAAGGTGATCTCGATAAAGTCGAGGATAAAGCCCAGCAGGAAGATCACCACCATTACCAGCAGGGTGGCCCCCACCACCCCGCCCGGCAGGCTGTTGAAGAAGCCGGTTACCAGCTCCTCGCCGTCGTAGCCGCGGAATACCAGCGAGAACAGCGACGCGCCGATCAGGATCGCAAACACCATGGCCGTCACCTGCAGCGTGCTGCGGCCCACTTCCCCTGCACGATCCCAGTTGAGCGCGCCGCGGCCGAAGGCCAGCAGGCCCGCCCCCAGTGCACCCACGGCCGCTGCCTCGGTGGGGGTGGCGGCGCCGCTGATAATGGAACCCAGCACCAGCACCATCAGCGCGATGGGTGGCAGCAGGCTCTTCAGGATTTCCACCGGCTCCACCCGCTCTTCGCGGCTGTCGCCAGCCGCGACGTCCGGCTCCCGCCGCGCCACAAAAAGCAGGTAGACGATGTAAGCGCCCACCAACAGCAGGCCCGGCACAATGGCGCCCACGAACAGGTCACCCACGCTCACCGGCTTGGGATTGAAGATGCCCGCCGACAGCTGTGCCTGCTGGTAGGCGTTGGAGAGGGTATCCCCCAGCAGCACCAGGGCAATCGAGGGCGGGATGATCTGTCCCAGGGTGCCGGTTGCGCAGATGGTGCCGGTGGCCAGGCGGGGGGAATAGCCGCGCTTCAGCATGGTGGGCAGGGACATCAGGCCCATGGTCACAACCGTGGCGCCCACGATGCCGGTGCTGGCGGCCAGCAGCGCGCCTACCACTACCACGGATACCGCCATGCCCGCCGGCACGCGGGAGAAGACCCGGGCCAGGTTGACCAGCAGTTCCTCGGCAATCCGTGCCCGCTCCAGCATCACGCCCATCAATACGAACAGCGGCACCGCCATCAGGGTGCCATTCTGCATGATGCCAAACAGGCGGTCGGGGAAAGCGCGTAGCAGCTCCGGGTCGAAGGCGCCGGCAACGATACCCAGCCCCGCTGCCAGCAGCGCGGTGCCGCCCAGGGTGAAAGCCACCGGGTAGCCGAACATCAGCGCGGCGCAGACCGCGAGGAACATCAACAGGGGAACCAGTTCCATCATGCGCTCATCTCCTCAGCCACGCGGGGTGAGGACTTGCTGACCGCTTGCGGCTTTGGGGGCGCGGACTCCACCTGGACCAGGGTTGCCAGGGCACGGGCCAGCTGCGCCACGCCCTGCAGTGCCAGGGTGAAGGCGGCCAGCGGGACCAGGCTCTTGAGCAGGAAGATACCGCCCAGGCTGTCGGCGCTGGCGCCGGCCTCGCGTACCGCCCAGCTGCTGGTGACGAAATGCCAGCTGCCAGCGAGGATGAACGCGCACAGGGGCAGCAGGAACACCAGGGTACCCACCGCATTGACCCAGGCTTTCCCCCGCGGGCCCATGCGGCGGTAGAAGACGTCGACCCGCACGTGGGAATCGGTCTGCAGCGCATAGGCCAGGCCCAGCATGAATACCGCACCGTGCAGGTAGACAACGGTGTCCTGCAGCGCCAGCGAGCCGCCATTGAAACCGTAGCGCAGTATCACCACGGCACTCTGCAGCAGCACCATTGCCAGGGTAAACCAGCCCAGCAGGCGGCCGGTTGCTGTGGCCAGCCGGTCGAGTCCGCGTGCGCAACCCAATAAGGGGGACATGGGGAAGCCTCTCTCTTCATCTTATTGTTCTGTTGCAGAGAGTAACCCCGGCGCCAGTTTCACGCCAGAGGTCGCGCCACGCCGGCTCCGGGCAGGTACTGGTGGTGCGCGCGGGTGGCGGATTGGGCAAATATGGCGGCATGTAACCTGTTTGTCACATTCCGTTCATAGAATCGTCACCCGTTCTACCTAGCATCGCCGCGTGAAACAAATTCAGAACACACCGGAGTTAAACATGAACAAGCGCCCTGTCAGCAAGATCGTGGCCTCCTCACTGGCGGTCCTGACGATTGCAGCTTCCCAGGCGGCCCTGGCGGCCCGCGATCATATCAGCATCGTCGGTTCCTCAACCGTATACCCGTTTACCACCACTGTGGCCGAGCGTTTCAGCCGCGCGACCCAGTTCAAGACCCCGGTGGTTGAATCCACCGGTACCGGCGGCGGCATGAAGCTGTTCTGCCAGGGCGTGGGTGAGGGCACTGCCGACATCACCGGCGCCTCGCGCCGTATCAAGCAGTCCGAGCTGGAGATGTGTAACAGCAACGGCGTGGACGTGGTGGAAGTGCAGGTGGGCTACGACGGCATCGTCCTGGCCAACGCCAAGGGTGCCGAGCAGTTCGAGCTGTCACGCAAGGACATCTTCCTGGCCCTGGCCAAGGAAGTCCCCAACCCGGACGGTTCCGAGACCCTGGTCGCCAACCCCTACAAGACCTGGAAAGAAGTGAACCCGGCGCTGCCCGATACCGATATCGAGGTGCTGGGACCGCCCCCCACTTCCGGTACCCGCGACGCCTTCGCCGAGCTGGCGATGGAGGGCGGCTGCAAGAAGTTCGACTGGATTGCCGCCAAGAAAAAAGAGGACAAGAATGCCTACAAGGCAATCTGCCATAACATCCGTGAAGACGGTGCCTATATCGAGGCCGGCGAGAACGACAACCTGATCGTCAACAAGCTGGTGGCCAACCCGGACGCCCTTGGTATCTTCGGCTTCAGCTTCCTGGACCAGAACGCCGATAAGGTGCACGGTTCCATCATCGAGGGTGAAAAGCCCACGTTTGACAGTATCGCCGAGCAGAGCTATCCGGTATCCCGCCCGCTGTTCATTTACGTGAAGAAGGCGCACGCCAATGTGATCCCGGGCATGAAGCAGTTCCTGGCCGAGTTCACCAGCGAGCGCGCCTGGGGCGAGGACGGCTACCTGGCCGACAAGGGCATGATCCCGCTGCCGATGGCCAAGCGCCAGCAGGTGGCCCAGAACGTACGCAAGCTGAATGCCCTGACCAACCTGGCGAAGAAGCAATAACAGTTTGATAACAGGATAACTTCTCAATCAGAGAAGCAGGTAAACGGATTTACCGGCCAAGCCCGCAAGGGCTTGGCCTTTCTCGTATTGGAAAGGCCCTGCTGGGCAATGAATTCACAGTAAAAAGTCCGGATAATGCCCGGCGCAAATACCTGAACGCACGGAAATTCGATGCAGACACCAACTTTATTCGCCCTGCTGTTGCTGCTGGTGCTGGTGGCCTACGGCACCGGCTTCAGCCGCGCCCTGGCGGCGGCCCGCAGTCGCGGTGGCATGCGCAACCTGGCAGCCCTGCCCAGCTATTACGGTACCCACACCGCGCTCTGGTGCGGCCTGCCGGCGCTGTTGCTGCTGGGGGCGTGGCTGGCCTTTGACGACCCGATCATCCGCTCGCTGGTGATGGGTACCATCGAGGACAAGCCGGATACCATCGCCGGCCGCGACCTGCTGTACGCGCAGATCCAGAATGTGGCGGCGGGCAACCTGTTCGGTGAGCCCAGCGCCCAGGTCAAGGCTGCGGCGGAGCGGCTGCAGGGCCTGCAGGGAACCGCGGCGGTACTGCAGACGGTGATCGTGCTGATCCTGTCGGCGGGGCTGGGTGCGTTCACCCTGCTGCGGTTCTCGCCGGAACTGCGCGCGCGGGAAAAGGTGGAAAAAGTCCTGCGTGGGGTGCTGGTGACCTGTGCCAGCGCCGCGATCCTGACCACCGTCGGCATCCTGCTGTCGGTGCTGTTCGAGTCCCTGCGCTTCTTCCAGTCGGTGCCGGTGACCGAGTTCCTGTTTGGCCTGCACTGGAGCCCGCAGATGGCCCTGCGCGCCGACCAGGTGGGCTCCAGTGGTGCCTTCGGTGCGGTGCCGCTGTTTACCGGCACCCTGATGGTCTCCGCCATCGCCATGTTCGTTGCGGTCCCGGTGGGCCTGATGTCCGCCATCTACCTGGCTGAGTACGCCAGCAAGCGCGTGCGTTCCCTGGCCAAGCCGGTACTGGAGATCCTCGCCGGCGTGCCCACCGTGGTTTATGGCTTTTTCGCAGCGCTGACCGTGGCGCCGTTCGTGCGCGAGATGGCCACCTCCATTGGCCTCGAGGCGTCCAGCGAGAGTGCGCTGGCGGCGGGACTGGTAATGGGGGTGATGATTATCCCGTTTGTGTCGTCGCTGTCCGACGACGTGATCAACGCAGTGCCCCAGTCCCTGCGCGACGGTGCCCTGGGGCTGGGTTCCACCCACTCGGAGACCGTGCGCAAGGTGGTGATCCCGGCGGCGTTGCCGGGCATCGTCGGTGGTGTGCTGCTGGCAGTCTCGCGCGCCATTGGCGAGACCATGATCGTGGTGATGGCCGCCGGCCTGGCCGCCAACCTCACCGCCAACCCGCTGGAGTCGGTTACCACTGTGACGGTGCAGATCGTCACCCTGCTGGTGGGCGACCAGGAATTTGACAGCCCCAAGACCCTGGCCGCGTTTGCACTGGGCCTGATGCTGTTTTTGTCCACGCTGGTGCTGAACTTTATCGCCCTGCACGTCGTGAAAAAATACCGGGAACAGTATGACTGATTTAACCCAAGACCAGGTGCGCGAGCGTATCGAGCAGAGCCTCGCCGGCCGCCACCGCAAGGAAAAGCTGTTTCGTGGCCTCGGTATTGCCAGTATTGCCTTCGGTATACTGGCGGTGCTGGTGCTGTTCACCGATATCATCAGCAAGGGCAGCGGCGCCTTTGTACAGACCGCGGTGCAGCTGGAAGTGACCTACGACCCCGCGGTGCTGGGCATCGACACGGTCGATGACGAGAGCCTCACCTGGGCCAACTTCACCGGTGTGGTGCGCGAGGCACTGCGCGCGCGTTTCCCGGATGTCAGCAGCCGCGGCGAGAAGCGCCAGCTCTACACGCTGGTCTCCACCGGTGCGCCCTTTACCCTGCGAAACCGCCTGCAGGCCAACCCGGAACTGCTGGGGAAGACCGAGAAGGTCTGGTTTGCCGCCGACGACGATGTGGACACCTATTACAAGAGCCTCGACGACTCGGCCGAGGGTTTCCGTGGCCGCACCTCCGACCAGATGGCCGCGTGGGTGGCGCAGCTGGCGGACAGTGGCGAGCTGAAGAAGCGTTTCAACACCACCTTCTTCACCAACGGCGATTCACGCGAGCCGGAACAGGCCGGTATCCGCGCGGCGCTGGTGGGCTCACTGCTTACCCTGATGGTGACCCTGGCGCTGTCATTCCCCATCGGTGTGGCAGCGGCCATCTACCTGGAGGAATTCGCGCCCAAGAATCGCTGGACCGACCTGATCGAGGTGAATATCAACAACCTCGCGGCGGTACCGTCCATCGTGTTCGGCCTGCTGGGCCTGGCGATCTTTATCAATTTCTTCGAGCTGCCGCGTTCGGCGCCACTGGTGGGCGGCCTGGTACTGACCCTGATGACCCTGCCCACCATCATTATTTCCAGTCGTGCGGCACTCAAGGCGGTACCGCCGTCGATCCGCGAGGCGGCAATGGGCATGGGCGCTTCCCGGATGCAGGTGGTATTGCACCATGTGCTGCCACTGGCCATGCCCGGCATGCTCACCGGCGCCATTATCGGCATGGCGCAGGCACTGGGTGAGACGGCGCCGCTGCTGATGATCGGTATGGTGGCTTTTATCGTCGACGTACCCGGTGGTGTCACCGACCCGGCCACTGTGCTGCCGGTACAGATTTTCCTGTGGGCGGACAGCCCCGAGCGCGCCTTCGTGGAGAAAACCTCCGCTGCGATCATGGTTCTGCTGAGCTTCCTGATCGTGATGAACGCCAGTGCCGTCTGGCTGCGCAAGAAACTCGAGCGCCGCTGGTAGCGGCTGATAAACTGGGACTGATTGCATGAATACCATGACCCTCGATGCCGGCAATGCTGCGCCGGCAGCAACCGGACAACTGGAACAGGACACTGTGGACACCAATACCAAGGTAAGCGAGACCGTCGGCCAGCCGTTGTGTGACGATGCCAAGCTGAGCATGCGCAACGTCAATGTCTTCTACGGCGAAACCCAGGCCATCCACGATGTCAGCCTGGATATCGGCCGCAACGAGGTGGTGGCCATGATCGGTCCGTCCGGTTGCGGTAAGTCCACCTTCCTGCGCTGCATCAACCGCATGAACGACACCATCGAGGGCTGCCGGGTCGATGGCGACCTGACCCTGGATGGCGAGCCGATCTACGGCCCCAAGGTGGATGTGGTGCCCCTGCGCGCGCGGGTGGGCATGGTGTTCCAGAAGCCGAATCCCTTTCCCAAGACCATTTACGAGAATGTGGCCTACGGTCCCAAGATCCACGGCATTGCCAGCCGTCGCGCCGAGCTGGACGAGATTGTCGAGAACAGCCTGCGTCGCGCCGGCCTGTGGAACGAGGTGAAAGACCGCCTGGACAAGCCCGGTACCGGCCTGTCCGGCGGCCAGCAGCAGCGCCTGTGTATCGCCCGCGCCATTGCCGTGAGCCCGGAAGTGATCCTGATGGACGAGCCCTGCTCCGCCCTGGACCCGATCGCCACCGCCCGGATCGAGGAGCTGATCGACGAGCTGCGCGAGAACTACACCATCGCCATCGTCACCCACTCCATGCAGCAGGCGGCGCGGGTAAGCCAGCGCACCGCTTACTTCCACCTGGGTCACCTGGTGGAAGTCAACGATACCGAGACGGTGTTCACCAATCCGCAGCACGAACTGACTGAAGCCTACATCACCGGCCGCTTCGGTTAAGAAGCTGGTCTACAATGGCGCTGTAAAGAAGCGACAAAACTATGGAAATGCATTTCGACCAACATATCTCCCGTCAATTCAACGAAGACCTGGAAAGCCTCAAGAGCGAGATGCTGGAAATGGGTGGCATGGTCACCCGCCAGGTGGCTGAAGCGGTGGAGTCCCTGGCCAACGCCGACAGCGAACTGGCCGAGAAAGTCCTGCGGGTGGAAAAGGAAATCGACCGGCGGGAGATGGATCTCGACGAACACGCGACCCTGATTATTGCCAAGCGCCAGCCGGCTGCATCGGACCTGCGCATGGTGATGTCGGTGATCCGTATTGCCCGCGACCTGGAGCGGGTCGGCGACGAGGCGGCCAAGATTGCCAAGATGGCCATCGCCCTTACCGAGGAAGGCACAGCCCCCCGCGGTTATACCGAGATTCGCCATATCGCCAACGCGGTGCGCAAGATGCTCAACGACTCCCTGGATGCCTTCACCCGTTTCGATGTAAAAGCGGCACTGGACACCCTGGCGGAAGACGAGCAGGTGGACATGGATTACCGCACCGCCCTGCGCGAGATGATCACTTTCATGATGGAAGACCCGCGCAGTATCTCCCGGGTAATGAATGTACTCTGGAGCCTGCGTTCACTGGAACGCATCGGTGACCACGCCAAGAATATCTGCGAGCAGGTGGTTTACCTGGTGGAGGGCGCGGATATCCGCCACGGCCACGAGGATAACCTGAAGAAGGTGTAAGCCGGCCCTGCGGGCAGCATCACTATCCAGGTTGCCCGGCAGACCAGCCATAGAAAAGGCCGCTTCCCGCGGCCTTTTTTTATGCCCGCCGGTTAAACAGCTAACCTTGGCGAAACCAGTGGATTTAGTGCGGAGACTAACCGATGAAGTACTTATTCGAAGTGAAAATCCGGGAGGGCCACACGGCCGAGGAATATGCCGATGCCTGGGTGCGCGCCTCGGAGCTGATCCAGCAGGCCCCCGGTGCCCGCGGCACCGAACTGCATCGCAAGATCGGCGACCCGACCCGGCTGATTGCCATTGCCAGCTGGGACAGCAAGGAACAGCGAGACGCCATGGAGAGAAACCACAGCCCGGAGATCGATGCAATTATCCGCAGCGCCGCGCCATATGTTGAAATCACGCCCATCGGCGAATTTGAAGAGCCCGAATGGGTGGTAACCCCGAAGGGCCGGTGACCCGTCAAGTTCGGGGGCTGGTTGTGGCAGCGACCCGCTGCTGCACCAGGAATAAAAAAGGCCGCTGTAAGCGGCCTTTGTGCTTCTGCCGGTAGGGGCTATTCAGCCTTTATTCCCCAACGCCTGCATCCGCGCCTGCGCCTTGGTGCCTATCTCGCCACCGGCCTTGGCTGCCGTCTGGTAGTGGCCGTAGGCGGTCTGTACATTGCCCTGCTTTTCGTACACCTGGCCCAGGAAATAATGTGCATGGGGCGTTTCCAGGTAGCGCATGGAGCGGGTCAGGTCGCGCTCGGCATCGGTGTAGTTGTTCAGCTGCGCGCTCATCAGGCCACGCTTGAGCCAGTGGGAGAAGAGCCCCGGGTTTTTCTGCACCGCCTTGTCATAGGCCCCGTGGGCGGCCTGGTACTGTTCCTTCTGCGCCAGCAGGTCGCCCTCGAGCTGGAAGAAGGCGGCCTCGCGCGGCTGCTGGCGCTGGGCCTGGCGGGTCAGGTTGAGGGCCCGGTCATACTGCTTCTCCTTCACTGCGGCCAGGGCCTTGTCATAGGTCGCGTAGGCATCCGCGTCGCGCTTCAGCTGGGCAATGGCCTGCTGGTAGGCGGCGCGGTTGGTGGCGCCATCGCTGGACAGCTTCTTGGCGTGCGCGATATTGGCATCCACCCGCGCCTGGGACGGTGGGTGGCTGGCAAACAGGGCTGCCAGGCCACCGGACTGGCTGCCCTCGGACAATTTCACAAACTTGCGCTGCAGTTCCACTGCGCCCTGGGGGTTGTAGCCGGCGGCGGCCATATACCGCATGCCGTACTTGTCCGCCTCCAGTTCGTCGCCACGGCCGTGGCGGGCAATATAGGCGGAGCCGCCCAGCTGGCCACCGAGCGAGACCAGGTCGCCGTAACCGGTGCTCTGGGTGGCGGCGCCCAGTACCGCCAGGCCCGCGCCGAGGACCTGCTGCTGGGACATGGCAGCGGCTGAATGGCGCGCCGCGGCGTGGACGATCTCATGGCCGAGTACCGCCGCCAGCTCCGCCTCGTCCTCCAGCAGTGTCAGCAGCCCGCGATTGACCGCGATCTTGCCGCCGGGCAGCGCCCAGGCATTGGGGGTACCGTTGTTCAGCACCACGAATTCGTAGGGCAGCTGCGGCTGGTCGGAAACCCGCGCCAGCTTCTGGCCCACCCGGCTGACATAGTCCTGCAGGGACTTGTCGACCACATATTCACCGCCCTGTTGCTGCTGGGTGATGGGGTACTGCTTCTCCCCCAGGGCCACTTCCTGCCCCTGGGAAATCAGTGATAGTTCCTGTTTGCCGGTGACGGGATTGACCGCGCAGCCGGACAGCAGGGTGACGGCCAGGCCGGCCGCGGTGAGTGCACGCGAGATCATTGTCTCCTCCCTGTATAATGCCTGGATTAGTTGCGACCTATTTTACACAGTCCCGGGAGAGAGGTTATGACGGCACTGCAGATTATTGAACTGTTCGCGGGCGTGGACCCCGAAGGCCAGCCGGTGGTGGAGCGGCTGCAGGTGCGGGTCAATGAGGACGACAGCTGCCAGCTGGTGCGCTCCCCGGCGTTTATCAAGGGGATCGCCAGCGGCGATACCATCAAGGTGAAGAAGGACACCCAGGAGTTTGAGCTGGTCAAGCGCTCGGGCAACCTGGCGATCAGGGTGTTGTGCCGCGGCGACAGCGCGAAGCTGTCCGACGAGCTCACCCCGCAGCTGGAAAAGCTCGGCGGCGAGCTGGACATGGAGACCCCGCGCCTGCTGGTTTACAGCATCCATGTCAGCTGCGGCTTCGCCAATATCGAGCATATACTCAACAGCGTCTGCGACGGTGCCAACAGTGTCTGGAACTATGGCAACGTCTACGACCCGCAGGACGGCCAGACACCGCTCAACTGGTGGACGGAAATTCTCAAGCCGGAGTAACCCCGGCTTTTGGACCGTCCGCCCACTTGCACCGACCAACAATCCAGCCAACCAAGGAAACCGATGTTAATCGTTATCTCCCCAGCCAAGACCCTGGATTACGACAGTGAAATACCGGAGCTGGACACCACCCAGCCCGAGTTCCTCAGGGATTCCGCCACACTGGTCAAGGAGCTGCGCGCGCTGGGCCCGCAGGATATCTCCAGCCTGATGAAAATCTCGGACAAGCTGGGCGTGCTCAACTATGACCGCTTCCAGCAGTGGAAGCGGCCTTTCACCGACAGGAACGCCCGCCCCGCCCTGCTCGCCTTCAAGGGCGATGTCTATACCGGCCTCGAGGCAGAGACGATGGGCAAGCGGGATTTCAACTACGCGCAGAAGCACCTGCGCATGCTCTCGGGCCTCTATGGCCTGCTGCGCCCGCTGGACCTGATGCAGCCCTACCGGCTGGAGATGGGCACCAGGTTTGCCAACTCCCGGGGCAAGAACCTGTACGAGTTCTGGGATGGCAAGATTACCGCAGCGCTGAACGAACAATTGCAGGGACTCAAGAGCCGGGAACTGGTCAACCTGGCTTCCAACGAGTACTTCAAGGCGGTGAAGCCAAAGCAACTGGAAGCCGAGGTCATTACCCCGCACTTCCGCGACCTGAAAAACGGCGAGTACAAGATGATCAGCTTCTTCGCCAAGAAGGCCCGCGGCATGATGAGCCGCTGGGCCATCGACAAGCGTGTAAAGAAGGCGGCGGAGCTGAAAGACTTCGATGTGGCCGGTTACGCGTACAACGCCGGACTGTCGAACGGCAACGACTGGGTCTTTACCCGCGACGAGGCCCAGTGAGCGAAACCGGACTGCCCGACGCGCCGGCCTGCGGGCGCAACCGCGCGCCCATTCTCGGTGAATTGCGCCGCCTGCTGGCCGACAGCCGCTCGGTGCTGGAAATCGGCAGCGGCACCGGCCAGCACGCGGTCTATTTTGCCCCGCGGCTGCCGCACCTGTGCTGGCAGTCGTCGGACCGGGCCGATAACCTGCCCGGTATCCGGGCCTGGCTGGCTCACTGTCCCTCACCCAACCTGCCACCACCCCTGGAGCTGGATGTGGACCGGGCCTGGCCGGAGTTGCAGGTAGATGCGGTGTTTACCGCCAACAGCCTGCATATCATGGCAGAATCCTCGGTGGCGGCGCTTTTCCGGCAGCTGCCGCGGGTATTGCGCCCCGGTGGCCAGCTGCTAGTGTACGGTCCCATGAAAATTGCCGGCGATTATATTGGGCCGGGCAATGCCGACTTCGACCAGTGGCTGCACCAGCGGGATCCGGCCAGCGGGATTCGCGACCTGGAGTGGCTGGATGGCCTGGCGGCGGCCGCGGGCCTGGAGCGCCGCGAGCTGAATTTCCTGCCGGCCAATAACCAGCTGGTAGCCTGGCGCAATCGCGCGGCGCCGGCTGGTTACAGGCAGTCGACAACAAGCAGTTATCAATAACGAGGTGAGCTGATATGCCCCAGTGGCTCGAGATTGCCGTGGTGATGGCGTTTGCCATTGCCGCCGTGTTTTTCCTGGCGAAATACCGCGAGACCGCGGCCACCCTGCACGAGAGTGAGCGGATGAAAAAGCGGCTCTCCAGCGAGCTGACCCGCTACCGGGATGCCACCACCCTGCGCGCCCTGCGCGATGCGCTGGTGGGCAGTAACGGCCTGCCAATAGACGATGAGGGCCGCGAACACCTGCTGGTCCGCGACGGAGATATGCAGCTCTACCACCTGACCCTGCGGCGCCAGTGCAATGCCGTGGGTGAAGGCGAGAAAGTGACCTATACGAAGGATGGCAAAGAGGTCGAGCTCGAGGAGCTGAACCAGTAACGCCCCCGCCCGTTCCCGGGATCAGGCGGCGCTGCTGGTTGCCAGGCGCTGTTCCGGGAAATGCAGGGTGAAAGTACTGCCCCGCCCGGGACTGCTGTGTACGGTCATCTCGGCCCCGTGGCGCAGCAATACATGCTTGACGATGGCCAGCCCCAGGCCGGTGCCGCCGCTCTCCCGGGAGCGCCCGGCGTCCACCCGGTAAAAGCGCTCGGTCAACCGCGGGATATGGATGGGATCGATACCGATGCCACTGTCGCGCACGGCGAAGTGGCCGCCCCGGCCATCGACCCACCAGCGCAGCTGGATCGGCCCGCCCTCCGGGCTGTACTTGACCGCATTCAGCACCAGGTTGGCAAAAGCGCTGTGCAGCTCGGTGGCATCGCCGGTGATGATTGAATCCTGCTGGCAGTCCACCGTGATTTCGTGGCGGCCGCCACTGAAACTTCGCGCCTCCTGAGCAACCCGTTCCATCAGCTCGCTGACAGTAATCTTTTCCCGCCCGCTTTCCCGCTCCGAGGTTTCCAGTCGCGCCAGCAGCAACAGGTCATTGACCAGCGCCGTCATGCGAGCGGTCTGCTCACGCATCTGCGCCATGGGCCGCTGCCAGGGTTGTGGCGCCATCCCGCTGCCCTCGAGGGTCTCCAGGTAGCCGGCAATCACGGTCAGCGGTGTGCGCAATTCATGGGAAACATTGGCGACAAAGTCCCGGCGCATCTGCTCCAGGTTGTGCAGCCGGGTGATGTCCCGCACGATCACCAGCGCCTCGTCGCGGCCGTAGCGGGTGAGTTCCAGCTGCAGGATGCGGGCGTCATTGCCCGGCGCGGGCATGGTCAGCGGGCCGCGGGCGCCGGGTTCGTTATTGTGGATATAGCGCACGAAGCCGGGGTCGCGGACAAAGTTGACCAGTGGCTGGCCGGCGTCTTCCGGGCGCAGCTTCAACAGCTCACCGGCGGCGGGGTTCCACCAGGCCAGGTTGCCGTCGTCTTCCAGCGCCACGATACCCTCGCGCAGGGCACTGGTGCTCTCCTGCACCCGGCGCAGCATGGCGTGGAGTTTCTGCTTTTCGCGCCGGTGGCGGCGCTGCAGGCGGTAGAAATCGTCCGAGATCTCGCCCCAGATGCCGAATACGGTGGGGGCAGGGCCGCGACGGCCGTTGGCCAGCCAGCGATTGAAGCGGTGCTGCTGGGCGAGGATCCAGAAGAGGTAGACCCCCAGGCCCAACACAAGCGCCCAGCGCCATTCAGTGGTGGCAAAGCCGAATATTGCCGTGCCGAGGGCGATCACCGCGAAGCGGGAAAACTCGCCGATACTCCGTTCCAGCATAGTGGTGGGCTGTCTCCGGTCTGCGGATGGGCGTACGGCGAGTGGCCGCCGCCTCTGGTCCGGCTCGGGTCAGGTTGCTCGTTGTCTGGTGGTACGGCTTCCAGCGACGGGCCGTGCCGCAGGTCGCGCAGGGCGAATTCTTACACTTTCTCGGCGGTTTGCACAGAAAAGCGATACCCGGTGCCGCGCACCGTCTGGATAAAGCGGTCGTGACCGTCGACGGCGAGGGCCTTGCGCAGGCGCCGGATATGAACATCGACGGTGCGCTCTTCGACGTAGACATTGCCGCCCCAGACATGGTCCAGCAACTGGGTACGGGTGTAGGCGCGCTCCTGGTGGGAGAGGAAAAATGTCAGCAGGCGGAACTCGGTGGGGCCCATATCCACTGCCTGGCCCTTGATGCTTACCCGGTGACTGATGGGGTCCAGCACCAGGTCGCCGGCGGTGAGCGGTTCCTCCGGGGTGGAGGGGCCGGCACGACGGAGCACCGCTTTCAGGCGGGCAACCAGTTCGCGCGGGGAAAACGGCTTGGTGATGTAATCGTCGGCGCCGGTTTCGAGGCCCTTGATCTTGTGGTCCTCTTCGCCCTTGGCGGTCAGCATGATGATGGGCAGGGTCGAGGTGAGCTCGTCCCGCTTCAGGCGCCGGGCCAGCTCGATCCCGGATACATCGGGCAGCATCCAGTCGAGCAGGATCAGGTCCGGCCGCTCGTCGATTACCAGTGCGTGCGCTTCCTGCGCGTTTTCAGCCTCGATACAGCGGTAATCCGCCATTTCCAGTGCCACCCGTAGCATATCGCGCACGGGAGCTTCATCGTCGACGATGAGAATCGTTTTGCTGTCCATGTAACTGTCACACCCTACTGTCGGTGGGGTCATTTAACGGCATTTTAGTGACAACCATATGACAGTCACCCTGTGCCGTGACAGGTTTGTTCAGCCGAACAGGAAAGAGAAAAATATACCCGCAAAAACGACACCGCCTACCCAGTTGTTGTTCAGGAAGGCCTGAAAGCAGGGTGTTCTTTCCCGGTCGCGCACCAGCCACTGCTGGTACGCGAACAGCCCGGCGGCGACCAGCACGCCGGCATAATAGACAGCTCCCAGCCCGAAGCGCGGGCCCACCAGCAGCAGCGACGTTACCACCAGCAGCTGCAGGACGGCGGTCATGGGCCGGTCCAGCTCGCCGAACAGTACCGCGGTGGACTTGACCCCGATCTTCAGGTCGTCATCCCGGTCCACCATGGCATAGAAGGTGTCGTAGGCCACTGTCCACAGCAGGTTGGCGGTATACAGCAACCAGGCCTCGGCTGGCACCTCGCCCCGCACCGCTGCGAATGACATGGGAATGCCCATGCTGAAGGCCGCGCCCAGCACCACCTGCGGCAGGTGGGTATAGCGCTTGGCGAAGGGATAGCAGAATGCCAGGGCCACCGCCGGCAGTGACAGCAGGATCGTCAGCCTGTTGGTGGTCAGCACCAGCAGCAGGGCCACCAGGCTCAGGCCGACAAACAGCCACACCGCGGAGGCCGGAGTGATTTTACCGGTGGCCAGCGGGCGGCCCGCAGTGCGCTTTACATGGCCGTCGATACCCCGGTCGGCGAAGTCATTGATTGCGCAGCCGGCGGCACGCATCAGGATCACGCCCAGGGTGAATACCGCAAACAGGTGCAGGCCGGGCCAGCCGCCGGCCGCCAGCCACAGTGCCCACCAGGTGGGCCACAGCAGCAACAGTGAGCCGATCGGGCGGTCCAGTCGCGCCAGCTGCCAGTAAGGGAGCGCTGCGGGCCAGCGCTGGGAGAGTTGTTGACTGATCACGTGTTCTGTCCCCTTCCCGGCTGCCGTCCCGCCATGGGCGGGCAGTCGGGATCAAAAGCCTGCAGGAATGTCTCCGCCACCAGCAGCGGCCGGTGATGCAGCCAGAAAGTCGAGCGCCGTCCCCAGGCCAGTTCCGACTCGCCCGCCAGTTCCGGCAGGGCGCATTGCGGGTTGCGCCGCTGGCGGTTCAGCACAATCGGGTCTCGCCGGATGCCCGGTTCACTGAACAACAGCTCGCCCAGCGGGCGGCTGTCCAGGTGGCGCAATTGCCGCGCGGGCCCGCGCAGGGTCTGTTCCGGCAAAACGCTGCGGGCATAGACCCAGGGGGTGTCGTTGCCGTACAGCAGCACTTCGCGCACCAGCGCCAGTTGCCGGTTGCGCAGTCCGAGTTCGCGTCGCTCCTCGAGGTTGGGTTGCGCCCAGCGCTGGTCCAGCACCTGTACCCGGAACCGGTTGGCGCTCAGCTGCCGCAGCGCCGCCGTCAATGAGCCGGGATGCAGCAGCCACGCCAGCAGCGGAGCCGGCGGCCGGCAGTGCAGGGACTCCAGCGGCTGCCTGAACCACTGGCCCACAGGTGCGTAAGGAGACTGGTACAACACAAACCCCGGAGCAAAACCAAAGGCGCTATTGTACCCCGGCCTGCGGCCCGGTAACCAATTCCGCCACCCGACTTTTGCCGAAGGCCGCGGCTGCCGATATAGTGGCCGTTTGCGCAAAGCGGAACCTATCCGGTCCCCCGACCCGCACCAGCGCACCGGTTCCTGCACGGAAAGTATCGTGCGGGCCTGCGGCACGGGGCCAAACAATCGTGGAGAACTGCAACAGACATGGGTCTCACTACAAGAATACTCCTGGGGATGCTGGCCGGCATCGTGGTCGGGGTCGTCATCTATGCCGTCGGCCACACCCTGATGCCGGGCAGCAGCCTGGCCCACTTCCTCGACACATACCTCGCCGGTGGCCTGTTCGATATCATCGGCCGGGTATTTATCGCCTCGCTCAAACTGATGGTGGTGCCGCTGGTGCTGGTATCGCTGATCTGTGGTGCCTGTGCCCTGTCCGAGGGGCACCGCATCGGCCCCCTGGCAGGCAAGACCCTGTTGCTGTACCTGCTCACCACCGCAGTGGCCATTTCACTGGCGCTGCTGGCGGCCCTGGTGGTGCAGCCCGGTGTCGGCGTTGAGGCCAGTGCCTCCGCGACATTCGAGGCCAAGGAGTCCCCGCCCCTGTCCGAGGTACTGGTGAATATCTTCCCCACCAACCCGGTGCAGGCCATGGCCGAGGGGAACATGCTGCAGATCATCGTGTTTGCCCTGCTGATGGGCTACGCGATCGCGCACTGCGGCGAGCCCGGCCGGCGCGTGTCGGCGTTCTTCCGCGACCTCAACGACGTGATCCTGCGCATGGTGGGCGTGCTGATGGTGTTTGCGCCCTACGGTGTCTTCGCCCTGCTCGCCAAGACCTTCGCCGAGCTGGGTTGGGGCTTCATGCTCGACCTGGGCAAATACTTCCTGGTGGTCCTGGGTGTGCTGCTGCTTCACGGGCTGGGGGTCTATTCCCTGGTGCTCAAGCTGCTGTCCGGGCTCAACCCGCTGGAACTGCTGAAGAAAATGCGCCCGGCGATGGCCTTTGCCTTCAGTACCGCTTCCTCGGCCGCCACTATCCCCGTCACACTGGCCACGGTTGAGAAGCGCCTGGGTGTGGATAACAAGGTGGCTGCCTTTACCGTACCCCTGGGAGCCACCATCAATATGGACGGCACTGCCATCATGCAGGGCGTGGCCACGGTCTTTATTGCCCAGATGTACGGCGTGGATATCGGTCTCGCCGGTTACCTCACGGTGATCCTGACCGCGACCCTGGCCTCAATCGGCACAGCGGGCGTGCCCGGCGTGGGCCTGATCATGCTGGCCATGGTACTGCAGCAGGTGGGCCTGCCGCTGGAGGGCATCGCCATTGTGATGGGTGTTGACCGGCTGCTGGATATGGTGCGCACGGCGGTTAACATCACCGGTGATTCGGTGGTCAGCACGGTGGTTGCCAACAGCGAGGGCGCCCTCTCACGGGAGGTGTTTTACGATGGTAACTACAACAGTGTGTCGGATAACAACCGGGAAGCCGTGGCTACCTAGCGGGATACGGGATCTTGCCTGAAGTGGGGTGCCCGGTAGCCAGTTGTTGCCGGCGCCCCCTCTTTACAGAAGTTGCTGGCCCGGGGTTCAGAGTGAGGCCAGCGTGCGCAGTTGCTCCGCCTCGAAGTCGTCTTCGCTCTCATCGAGCATCTCATCCACCATTTCGGCGAGCGCCCGCTTGATTGATTCCTCGGTGGTATCCTCGCCGTTGCCGCCGCCACCGAGCGGCGTTTTCGTTTTGTAGGACTCGCTGATGCGCAGGCCGGCGATGTCGATTTCCCCCGCGCGGATGACGCGCCCTTCAGAGGTGAGCCACTGGTAGCGATAGACGCCCTCCAGTTCCACCTTGCCACGCTCAAGCTTGTATTCACTGCCGGTGCGCAGGTCGCTGAAACGCTTGATGACCTTTACGTCCAGGGTGTTTTTCAGCGTGAGGTGTGCTGCCCGCTCCACCAGCGGCACCTCGCTGTCAGTGAATCGTTCGGTCAGTTGGCGCGACAGTTCATTGTGTACATGGGTGTGGTAGGTACGCAGTGCTTCGTCCTTGATGGCGGTCAGGCTGAGGCCGGCATTGGCTTTTTCCAAGAGTTCGGCAAGGCCTGCGCCGCTGACCGGCATGGGAATATCCAGCGCAATCTCGGCCGGTGCGACCCGCACCCGCGGATTGACCGCATCATCCTTGAAACCCAGGAAGTTGCCCTGGGCCCAAGTGGGTACAGACAGCACGAGCAGCAGGCCGGTCATGGCAAACCGGCGGGCGGGGAATATCATCACTGTTGTCTCCGACATATTTATTTTTATTTGTGCGACGGTGTACCGTCGTTCTTATGGGTCGCAACGCAGTGCAACCACAGGGGCGATTACCGGGAGAGACTGCTGTATTCGCCGTTGTTATGTGGGGAATAGATAACAGAAATTTTTATAGTACGCCAGTCCGCAACTGGAGTGATTTGTGGGACTAAATTTCTAAAATTAGTCACTAAGTGAAAGAGAGTGTGTTATCTCGGGAGACGGGGAATTTCCCTGGCATGTTACGCGCCAGTCGGATAGGTAGGTCCGGGAAAAAATAAAGCGCGGCACGCTGGGTTGCGCGCCGCGCCGGAGGGGTCAGATTGTAGTGCTGTATCAGCGAGACTGGCTCTTCAAAGCCAGCTGCTGCAGCCTGTCGGACTCGAATCGGTCCTCCAGTTGTTCGACGATTTCATCGGCCAGGTCGGTGAGGGCCCGCTCCACTGCCGGACCGGTGCTGTCCTCGACGGCACCGCCATCTTTGGGGGTACGCGTGATGTAGCGGCGTTCCACTTCCAGTTGCCCAAGATCAATCAGCTGCTCGTCCAACAGGCGTCCCTGCCGGTTCTTCAGCGTGTAGCGGAATTTGCCATAGACCCTGAGAGAGCCTTTCTCCGTGTCGTGGCGGCTGGACCTCATCACGTCGCGAATTTTCTGCCGGATGGCGACATCTACCGAGCTGTCCAGGACCAGGTCACCGTTCTGCCCTACCACGGGAATGTCTTCGTCTGCGAGCAGTTCGGAGATCCTGCCCTGGAGCTCAGTTTGCAGGTGGGCACTGAACCGTTCCACGGCGTCCTGTTTCAGTTTGCCGAGGCCGTTGGGCAGTGAAAGCAATAGTTGCAGGCTCTGGCCATCCATCGGGGTTGGGCCATCCAGCGAGATTTCACTGGGCCGGAGCAGCAGGCTCGGGTTGGGTGTGTCTTCGCCACCGCCAAACCACTGGGCCTGTGCCGGTACTGCGAGGCAGGCAAGCAGTGCGGACAGCAGTAGTGATTTGCAGGTACTGATTGGGCTGGCCTTTACGGGGCTCCTGTTGATGGGACTTTGAATGCGACTTATGCGACTCATTTGCATGGGACTCTCCCAGAGTGCTCTTGATGCTGTTTTCGTTCTGTCGATCCTCGGATCGGGTGAGGCAGAGGGCTCGTGTGCGGTCCCGGGATAGAGCGTTGGTTGATAACCGGCCCCGCCCCGCCCGGACTTCCCTGGTAAGGACAACCGGGCGGCGACGCGGGCAAAACCCTGCAATTCATTTGTGTGGCGCCATTGTAACGCGCCTTGGGCCCGATGCTCAGGCCTCGGCAAAGCGTGGCTTGGTTTGCAGCCAGCGCTGTACCAGCATGCGGCGCGCCGCCTCGGGCAACTCGGCAGAGGCGGCAATTTTCTGCACCAGTGGCAGCAGCGGGGCATCCCGTTGCAAGTCGGCGATACGGTGGCCGATTTCACCAGTCTGGCGCGTGCCCAGGATTTCCCCGGGGCCGCGCAGCCGCAGGTCCTCCTCGGCGATGGCAAAACCATCACTGTGCTGGCGCAGTGCCTGCAGGCGGGCCCGGCCATTTTTCGACAGGGGGCTGCCGTATAGCAGTACGCAGTGGCTGGCCACCGAGCCTCGGCCCACGCGCCCGCGCAGCTGGTGTAACTGCGCCAGGCCCAGCCGCTCCGGGTTCTCGATAATCATCAGGCTGGCGTTGGGCACATCCACACCAACCTCAATTACCGTCGTGGCCACCAGCAGGTCCACCTCCCCGGCCTTGAACGCGTTCATCACGTGCTCTTTCTGTGCGGCCTTGAGGCGCCCGTGCACCAGCGCAATGCGGACACCGTCGAGCGCTTCCGCCAGCTCCGATGCTGTTGACTCCGCAGCCTGGGCCTGCAGGCTCTCTGATTCCTCGATCAGTGTGCAGACCCAGTAGGCCTGGCGGCCCTCAGCGACGGCCTTGTGTACGCGCTCCATCACTTCATCGCGCCGCTCGCCCGAGATCGCCACGGTATTGATGGGCTGCCGGCCCGGCGGCAGCTCGTCGATTACCGAGCAGTCGAGGTCGGCAAACACCGACATCGCCAGTGTGCGTGGAATCGGTGTGGCGGTCATGATCAGCTGGTGCGGGTGCACTGGCTTGCCGCCCCCGGCAACACTCCCCTTCTGCCTTAATTCCAGCCGCTGGCGCACCCCGAACCGGTGTTGTTCATCAATAATCACCAGCGCCAGGTTGTGGAACTCCACATCCGCCTGGAATAGCGCGTGGGTACCCACCACCACGCGCGCTTCACCGGACGCAATGGCCGCAGCCTGCAACCGGCGTTCGCCGGCCTTGAGGCTGCCGGTCAGGCAGGCAACCGCGACGCCGAGCGGCTCCAGCCAGGCGCTGAAGTTGCGCCGGTGCTGCTCGGCGAGAATCTCGGTGGGTGCCATCACCGCCACCTGCGCCCCGTTGCCGATCGCCTTCAGGGCTGCGAGGGCGGCCACCAGTGTCTTGCCGGCACCCACATCCCCCTGCAGCAGCCGCATCATCGGCGTGGGCCGTGCCAGGTCTGCGGCAATTTCCCCGCAGACACGCTCCTGTGCGCCAGTCAGGCGAAACGGCAGGCGGGCGAGGAAGTCCCGCTCCAGGGCACTGTCCGCCGGCAGCGGCTGTGCCGCATCGATGTTTCCCTTGCGTCGCAGTTCCAGCAGGCTCAGGTGATGGGCCAGCAATTCCTCCAGGGCCAGGCGTTGCTGCGCTGGGTGCATCCCTTGCAACAGTTGTTCCAGATCGGCGCCTGCCGGGGGGGTGTGCAGGAAGCGCAACGCGTCGGCGAGCGGGTAGCGCATCTCCCGGGGCAGGATCGCCGGTGGCAGCAGCTCGGTAACACCGGACTGCTCCAGGCGCTCGAGCGCCTGCTGCACCAGGCCGCGCAGGCGCGCCTGGGTGACGCCCTCGGTCAGCGGGTATACGGGGGTGAGGGTGTCGGGCCGGTCCGGGGTGGAGTCGCCAATGATTTCGGTTTCAGGGTGATAGAGCTCAATGCCGGCACTGCCGCGGCGCGCCTCGCCGAAACAACGCAGGCGCACGCCGGGGCTGAAGCGCTGTTTCTGCGCTGCACTGAAGTGAAAAAAACGCAGCGACATGGTGCCGCTGCCGTCCTGCAGTCGCACCACGAGGCTGCGCCGGCGGCCGAAGACGATATCGGCGGCGCGCACCTCGCCCTCGATCACCGCATCCACGCCGGGCATCAATGCCGCAATCGGCGTTACCCGGGTGCGGTCCTGGTAGCGGTGCGGCAGGTGGAACAGCAGGTCCTGGACCGAGGAGATATGCAGGCGGGCCAGCACCTGGGCGAACTTGTCGCCCACGCCCCGCAAAGTCGTGACGGGCTGGTCGGCTGGGTTAGTCACTGGTGGATAGCTGGCACTGGTTGATGGCGTCGCGCAGTATATCGATCGCGCGATGGCGCGGGAAGCTGGCGCGCCAGGCCAGGGCCACGGTGCGCTGCGGTGCCGGGGCCTCGAACGGGCGTGTGGTGAGCAGGCCGCTGGCGTACTGCGAGGCGGTCACCGCCGACATCGGCAGCACCGTGATACCCAGGCCGGACGCCACCATGTGGCGCAGGGTTTCCAGGGAGCTGCCGTCCGCCGCAGTGCGGATACGGCCGTTGCCCGACTCTTTCTCAATACTCTGCTGCAGCTGCGGACAGGCTTCCAGCACCTGGTCGCGGAAGCAGTGTCCTTCCCCCAGCAGCAGGACGTTGTCCTGGGACAGCTGGTTGGCGGAGATCTGCTCCTGCTCTGCCAGCGGGTGATCCGACGGCATCAGCACCACGAAGGGCTCATCGTAGAGGGGCTGGGTCACCACATCCGGTTCATTGAATGGCAACGCGATGATGATGGCATCCAGTTCGCCCTTGCGCAGGCGCTGGCGCAGGGTGGCGGTATAGCCCTCCTCCACGATCAGGGGCATGTCCGGTGCCAGCTGCTGCAGCTGTGGGATGAAATGCGGGAACAGGTAGGGCCCTATGGTGAAAATGGCGCCCACCGAGAGTGGGCTCGACAGCTGGTCCTTACCGGCGCTGGCGATATCGCGGATGGCCGCTGCCTGCTCGAGTACCAGCTGCGCCTGTGCCACGATACGCTCTCCAAGTGGCGTGGCCTGCACCCGTGTCTTGGAGCGCTCGAACAGCGAGACGCCCAGCTCGGTCTCCAGTTTTTTCACCGCGATGGACAGGGTCGGCTGGCTGACAAAGCAACGCTCGGCGGCACGGCCGAAATGCTGCTCCTGGGCCAGGGTCACGATATAGCGGAGTTCATTCAGTGTCATGGTTAAGGCAATCAGTTGGTCTGCTTTAATAGGGATTATTCATATAAAACCGCCCTCTGCCAGCCCCTGGCGTGACCGAGGATACTTTTTTGATCTCTTAGAAAAAATTGCTATAAAAAACCCCTTTAAGAGGAAAAAGGCGCGCAAATTTGCTATACGTGTAAGGACACACTGAGTGGAGAGCCACCATGGGTATTTTTTCGTGGATTATTCTTGGCCTGATCGCCGGCGCGCTGGCCAAGTGGATTATGCCCGGCCCCGACCCGGGCGGCTGGATCGTCACTTTGGTCATCGGGATCATCGGTGCGTTTATCGGCGGCTGGCTTGGTTCGCTGGTGGGCATCGGCGGTCCGGTTAGCGGGTTTGGCCTGGGCGATATTGTGACGGCCACCATCGGTGCACTGATTTTCCTGTTTATCTATCGCAAGCTGAAGACCCGCGGCGGCTGACCCGCCGTGGCGCCCCGGGGGCAACGCAGGCGGGCCTGCCCCCGGTAGTGCCCCGGCTTGTGTCGTACGCGGCGCCCGAACTGTGCTGGAGGTCGAGGAACCCCGGTGTAAACAGTGACACACTTATCGGGCCGCGGGTTCCGCTGCATAACAATGGCTCGGACTGTATTTCTTGGGGGGTACCGCATGGTGACGGCAGGATGGCCGGTTGCCTGCGGAGTTGCTGATGAACAAACAAAAGCTCTGGATTTTTGGCTGCGGTGACCTGGGTGCCCGCCTGGCGCTGCAGCTCGATCGCAATGCCTACGAGGTGTACGGCGTCCGCCGCAATCCGTTGGTGGCCCTGGCGCGCAAGCGCCGGGCCGACGCGGTGCGCTGGCGGCGCGGTGATGCCACCAAGCCGGAAGACATCGAACGGTTGTTGGCCGGTGGCGCCGATGTGGTAATGGCCACTTTCACTCCCGATGAATACACCACCGGGGGCTACCAGCGGGCTTACGTCGATACCGCGACCGCCATGGCCGAGGCCCTCGGCAATCTGCCAAACCCGCCGCGCCTGCTGATCTGGGTATCGTCCACCCGGGTCTATGGCCAGGGCGGTGACGAGTGGATCGACGAGCGTACGCCCCCGATACCCACAGGGTTCCAGGGCGACATGCTGCTGGCAGCGGAGGAAATCATCCGCAAGGCGGTCCCGGATACCTGCGTGGTGCGTTTCGCCGGTATATACGGTCCCGGGCGCGATCGGCTGCTCTCCCAGGTGCGCGCCGGCCGGTGTGCACCGCCGCACCCGCCGCAGTTCAGTAATCGTATCCACGTGGACGATTGTATCGGTTTCCTGATTCACCTGATGGAGAAGCAGCGCCAGGGATGGACTCCCGAGCGCCTCTACATCGGTGCGGACTCGCATCCGGTACCGATGCATGAGCTGCAGCACTGGCTGGCAAGGGTGATGGGCTATACGGGAGCGCATTTGCGCGAGGAAGTGCAGACCAGCCAGCGCCGCTCGAAGAAGCTCAGCAACCGGCGCATGCTGGAAAGCGGGTATGAACTGAAGTACCCGGATTACCGGAAGGGCTACAGCGCCCTGCTGGACATAGACTGAAGCCCGGCGCGCGCGGGCGGTGATGCCGCCGCGCCGGATCCCCTGGCGATCGGCTCAGATCACCATTACCGCTTCCGCCTCAAACAGCGCGCCTTTGGGCAATTCCTTAACCCCAACGGCCGCCCGCGCCGGGAAGGGCTCGTCAAAGCAGTCGGCCATGACGGCGTTTACGGTGGCAAAGTCACTCAGGTCGGTCAGGTAGAGATTCAGCTTGACGATATGTCCCAGCGAACCATTGGCTGCCTCGCAGACCGCGCTCAGGTTGGCGAACACCTGCCGTGCCTGGGCCTCAAAGCCGCCCGGTACGATTTCCATGGTTTCCGGGTCCAGCGGGATCTGGCCCGAGATGTAGACCGTGTTGTCCACCTTGACGGCCTGGGAATAACTGCCAATAGCGGCCGGTGCCTTATCGGTTTTTATTACCGCGCGATTAGGCATGGGTAACTCCAGTGTTTGCTGAAAAACGAAGCGGGGCAATATAGCGCGACTGGTGGGTTTTGGGGAGGGCGTCGGCCATTGGCCCCCGGATAAAGCAGAAGTTTTGCGTCGGACGGTGAAAAATCCGCCACTTATCCCAAAATCATCCCGGGCGCGCGATGCGGATCACCGAGGGCAGGTTGCGCAGGCGCCGCATGACGCGCGCCAGGTGGACCCGGTTGCCGACCTCCAGGGTCATCGCGATGACACTGTTATGGGCGTCTTTCTCGTCCACATGGATCTGCTCGATACTGGCGCCCTCTTCCGTGATACGCGTGGCAAGGCGCGCGATGATGCCCCGCTCCGATTCCACTTCCACCCGCACGTCGGCCAGGAACTCACCCTTCACATCCGGTGACCAGTTCACCAGCATGATGTTTTCCGGGTGATCGCGGAAGTCATTGGTGTTGCGGCAGGTATCGCGGTGCACCACCACGCCCTTGCCGGAGCTGATATGGCCGATGATGGTGTCGCCCGGGATCGGCCGGCAACAGCGCGCAAAGCTGATCAGCATGCCCTCCTGGGCGTCGATGTTCAGCGGCGAGGAGATATTGCTGGCCTCGGTCTCGGCGCTGCCGGCCGGTACCAGTAGCTTGGCCGCCGAAAAGGCGACCTTGTTGCCCAGCCCGATTTCCTCCAGCAGCTTGTCGAGGGTCGCGCACTTGGCTTCCTTCAGGCCGCGCTGGAGCTGTTCTTCGCCCAGCTGGTCGAGGCTGGTGTTGAACTTGAGCAGGGCCTTTTCCAGCAGTCGCCGGCCCAGGGCGATGGAGTCGTGGTGGCGCTGGTGCTTGAGATAGTGGCGGATGGCACTGCGCGCCTTGGCGGTAACCACGAAGTTGAGCCAGTTGGGGTTCGGCTGGGCATTCTTGCGGGTGAGGATTTCCACCTTCTGCCCGCTTTCCAGCGGTTGCGACAGCGGTGCCAGCCGCTGGTTGATGCGTACTGCCACACAGGAATTGCCGACATCGGTATGCACCGAGTAGGCAAAATCCACTGCGGTGGCGCCCGCTGGCAGGTCGATGATCTCGCCCTTGGGGGTGAACACGTAGACCTCGTCCGGGAACAGGTCGATCTTCACGTTCTCGATAAATTCCAGCGAGTCACCGGCACGCTGCTGCATTTCCAGCAGTCCCTGTACCCAGCGGCGCGCGCGCACCTGGCTGGTGCCGCCGGTATTGATCACCTCGTCGCCGGAGGCCTTGTACAGCCAGTGCGCGGCGATACCGCTGTTGGCCATCTCGTCCATTTCCTTGGTGCGGATCTGTACTTCGATCGGCACGCCGTGCATGCCCAGCAGAACCGTGTGCAGGGACTGGTAGCCATTCGATTTGGGGATGGCGATATAGTCCTTGAATTCGCTGATCACCGGCTTGTAGAGGTTGTGGATAACCCCGAGCACCCGGTAGCTGGTGTCCACGCTGTCGACAATGATACGGAAGGCGTAGACATCCATGATTTCCTTGAACGACTTCTTCTTCGCGCGCATCTTCTGGTAGATGCTGAACAGGTGCTTCTCGCGTCCGATTACCAGCGCGTCGATATTCTCCCGCTGCAGGCGCACCTCGATGGCATTCTGGATCTTCTCCAGCAGTTCCTTGCGGTTGCCGCGTGCCGCCACCAGTGCCGCGCGCAGCCGGCTGGCCCGCAGCGGGTAGATGGCAAAGAAGGCGCGGTCCTCAAACTCGATACGCACATCGTTCATGCCCAGGCGGTGGGCGATGGGGGCATAGATCTCGAGGGTCTCGCGGGCGATTCGTACCCGCTTCTGCGGCTTGAGCGCGCCAAGGGTGCGCATGTTGTGCAGCCGGTCAGCCAGCTTTACCAGGATCACGCGGATATCCCGTGCCATGGCCAGGGCCATTTTCTGGAAGTTCTCCGCCTGTTTTTCCGCCGGGCTGTCGGTCTCGAACTGGGTCAGCTTGGAGACCCCGTCCACCAGGTCGGCCACCTCGTCACCGAACTGCTCCTGCAGTGCGGCCTTGGGAATGCCGGTATCCTCGATCACGTCGTGCAGCATGGCCGCGGCCAGGCTCTCGTGATCCATGTGCATGCCGGCCAGGATGGTCGCTACCGCCAGCGGATGGGTGACATAGGGCTCGCCGGAACGGCGCTGCTGGCCCTCGTGGGCCTGCTCCGCGTAAAAGTAGGCGCGGCGGACAATCTGGATCTGGTCGGGGGGCAGGTAAGAAGAGAGGCGATGGGCCAGACTATCGATGGTATGCAAAGCCGCGCTCGCCTCCCGTTGCTACAGATCTGAGGATCGCTTACAGGTCCTGTTCCGGCAGGTACGCGGGCGCCGGCGCCCGTGCCACCGGGGCCTCTTCCTCTTCCGGCTCGTCAAGGATGCTGGCGTCCACCAGCCCTTCCTCGATTTCACGCAGGGCGATCACGGTGGGCTTGTCGTTCTCTTCCTCCACCAGCGGATCGCGGCCACCGGTGGCAATCTGGCGGGCGCGCTTGCTGCCCACGATGACGAGTTCGAAGCGGTTGTCGACGTGCTCGAGGCAGTCTTCAACGGTAATACGTGCCATAGATCTAGTATTCCATTGCAGTGCTGCCGGCCCAGCGGCCGGGAGCGAATTCGGTACAGGGCTCGCGGTTTCCTGTTGCCTTGCCGGGCGCCGGTATCCGCGGGACCGGGGAGTTTACCGTACTGTACAGTGTACGTAAATCGAGCAGTGACGTGTTGTCGGTGGCGTCAGTTGCGATTGAGCAGCGCCTGCAGCAGGTCGCCATGGCGCTCCTGCTGGCGGCCGAGGCGCTGGCGCTGGGAAGTCACCACCGCCCGCAGCTCTTCCAGTGCTTGCTGGAAGTCATCATTGATCACCAGGTAATCGGCCTCGACGTAGTGGGACATCTCATCGATGGCCTGCGACATTCGCCGCTCGATCACGCTTTCGTCATCCTGGCCGCGCCCGGTCAGGCGCTCGCGCAGTGCTTGCTGGGAAGGCGGCAGGATAAAGATGCCGACTGTTTCCGGCAGCAGCCGGCGGACCTGGGCGGCCCCCTGCCAGTCGATTTCCAGGATGACGTCGCGGCCGCTGTCGAGGGTCTCCTGTACCCATTCCTGCGACGTGCCGTAAAAGTTATCGAACACCTGCGCGTGCTCCAGGAAGGCATCGCGATCCAGCATTTCCAGGAACGTCTCGCGCCCGACGAAGTGGTAGTTGACCCCATTCTGCTCGCCCGGTCGCATGGGGCGCGTGGTATGGGATACGGACACGGTCACCTGGGGGTCGCCGTCGACCAGGGCCTTCACCAGGCTGGTCTTACCGGCGCCGGAAGGTGCGGATACGGTAAATAGGGTTCCTGCTTGCACAACTGTTCCTGTCTCGGGGCAAATGCGCGGAGATTATAACCGAATGACCCGGGCAGCAGGGCCTTACTGTGGCCGGCCTGGGGAGAGACGGGATAGGTGCCGGAACGGTACTCGAAGGAGCACGTGAACCAGGCTGCACCCCGGCCGGGTTGGGGGGGGGAAGTGTTGGGATTTTCAGCGACGCCGGAAAACCATACTGACAAACTTCGTGGTACCTGCGTCGCTGAGCCCGGCCGGGATCGCCCAGCGGAAACCTGCCAACCACCTCAAACCCCCTGTGGTAGGCGTCAGCTTCCTGTTGCTAATCGCTAACGTGGGCGACTGTATCCTCTTTGCCGGCAAAAGCCAACCACCACCAGGCCACCAGGCTCGCCAGCGCATAGCCGAACACCCAGGGGCCGGCGGCCGGCCCCGCAAGGGGGGCCGCCAGTAACAGTAACGCCAGTCGCGAGATCTCCCAGTAGTGGCTCCGGGGGTGGCCATCGAGGATCCGTCCATTGACTACCAGGCCGGCAGCCACCAGCAGTACGGCGGTCAACAGCTCGGCGTAGCTCATGTCGGCAGCCTGCCAGAGTAGCAGCAGGGTGGCAGCCGAGTAGGCCAGGTGCTGGACCAGGGCATAGATACGCCGCCCGGGGTCGATACGGGGGTCAAAGCGCTGGAACTGCTCCAGGTCAGACGAGGGCACGGGCATCGCCGCTTCGGCATCCGCCGGGCGGTAGCCGGTGCGACGGAACCAGAGTGTCAGCTTGTCCCACCAACTGCGGGTATGCCAGGCGTCCAGGGCCATGCGCTTGTAGTGCTGCAGGTTGGCCGCCAGCGGGTCAAAACTGTTCAGCGGCTTGCGCACGCCGTAAATGCACGGCTCGTCTTCCAGCTCCTCCTGGTAGGTGCCGAAGAGGCGGTCCCAGAAGATAAACACACCGCCGTAATTCCGGTCGACGTAGACCCGGTTCTGCGCATGGTGCACCCGGTGGTTGGACGGCGTAACCAGGATCCACTCCATCCAGCGTACCTTGGGGAATTTCTGCGTGTGGACCCAGAACTGGTAGATCAGGTCGATGGCACCGGCAGTCACCAGCATCTCCGCTGGCAACCCGATCAGTAGCAGCGGCATGTAGAAGATCCAGCCGATGGGCAGGCCACCGCAGGGCTGGCGCAGGGCGGTGGTGAGGTTGTAGTCCTCGCTCTGGTGGTGCACCAGGTGATCCGCCCAGAAAATATTGATCTCGTGGCCGAACCGGTGCTTCCAGTAGTAACAGAAATCGTATGCCACTACCGCCAGGAACAGGTGCCAGGGATTGTCCATCGACCAGTTGAACCCCGCCAGCTGGTACCAGGGCTGCAGCATCTCGTGCAGGGGGATATAGATGACCAGCAACAGGCCAGCCCGCACCAGGCCCGAGAGGCGGCTCAGCACCCCCGCGCCCAGGCTGCCAATGGCGTCATTGAGCCGGTACAGGCCCCAGCCTTTCCAGCGGTCGAAGGCCAGCTCCACCAGCACGGCGAGCAGGAAAAAGGGAATGGCTAGGGTGACGAGACTCACGGCGACCTCTTGTAGTTCTTATCCCGTATCGGACCCACGACTTTGCCACAGTCGCCGGGGGCCGCAAACGGCTACGGGAGGCGGATTTCGGAATCCGTTAGCTCGCGCTGGCTCATTGACTGATCTCCGGAGTGTCGAACAGGTGCCCGACGATTTCATTGACAGCTGCCCGGTTGCCGGTGGCGCGCAGGTAGCTGCGCAGGCCGATCAGCTGGACCTGTAGTTGGCGCGCCAGGAGTGCGGCATCTGTGTGGGTGGGCAGTTCGCCACGGGACACGGCGCGTTCCACCTGGGAGCGGAATTCCGCTTCCGTCGCCGCCAGTAGCTGGCGGGTTTCCCGCAGCAGTTCGCCTTCCTCTTCATCCAGTTCCGACAGGGACTTTGCCAGCAGGCAGAGCTCGCTGGGGGCATCGTCACCCCCTTCCAGCAGGACCCGCCGGAAAAACACCTGCAGGCCGCCTACGACGGTGTCCGCCGCCGCCAGGCTCCGGGCCAGTTGCTCCGTCATATTGGCGGCGTAAAACTGTAAAACTTCGCGGAAAAGTCCCGACTTGCTGCCAAAAGCTGCATAAATGCTGCCCGGACGCATATCGATCGCCTGCTGGATATCCCGTGTCGAAGTGGCATGGAAGCCCTTCTGCCAGAACAGCCGGGTGGCCTTCTCCAGCACCTGACGACGGTTGAATTTTGCGGTATTGGCCATAACCCCTCCGCTTGAACACCTGCTCAAAGTCTACCGGGGGCTGCGTGGGTCGGCAAACATCCAAAGGGGTTGAGCGGTCGCTCAAATATGGGTTACGCTTCTTCCCTCTTGAGCGATCGCTCAAGTAGAAATCCGTTGCAAGCTGGAGGTACAGCGATGACAGCATTCCAGATCCATGACAAGGACACCGCCCCGCAAGCCAGCAAGCCCCTGCTGGATAAATCCATCCAGGCCTTCGGCTCGATCCCCAACCTGCATGGTGTGATGGCCGCCGCGCCCACGGCGCTTGAGTCTTACCAGGTGCTGCACGAGCAGTTCCTCAACACCTCGTTTTCCGCCGAGGAAAAGACGGTAGTCTGGCAGACCATCAATGTGGAGCACGGCTGCCATTACTGCGTACCGGCCCACAGCGCCATTGCCAAATCCATGAAAGTGGACGATGAAATCAGCGAGGCCCTGCGCAACAGGACTCCGTTGCCCGACGAGAAACTGGAAGTCCTGCGGGATACCACCCTGGCGGTGGTGCGCGATCGTGGCGTAGTCGCCGACGAGGTGCTGCAGCGTTTCTACGACGCCGGCTACACTCAGCAGAATCTGCTGGAAATCATCGTGGGCGTGGCGCAGAAAGTGATGAGCAACTACATCAACCACTTTGCCGATACGCCCGTAGACAAGCAGTTCCAGGCATTTGTGCGCTGAACCGGCGCACACCTGCCCGTGCCGGTGATCCCGGCGCGGGCGGTCCTTGCCATGTTCTACGCTTCAGGGTTTTGATTGCGCACACACCCTACCCTGCCAGATAACACAATGGAGTAACGTATGATCAACGCTTATGCGGCGCGCGAAGCCGGTGGCGAGCTGTCCCCGTTCCAGTACGATCCGGGTGAGTTGCAGCCCGGGCAGGTGGAGATCGAAGTGATGTACTGTGGCCTGTGCCACAGCGACCTGAGCATCATCGACGACGAGTGGGGAATGTCCCAGTACCCGGTGGTGCCGGGCCATGAAGTGGTTGGCCGCGTTGGCCAGCTGGGAGGACAGGTTACACACCTGCAGCAGGGCCAGCTTGTGGGGCTCGGCTGGCATTCCGGATATTGCAATCACTGCCACTCCTGCAACTCTGGCGACCAGAACCTGTGTGCCGAGGCCCAGCACACCATCATCGGCCACCACGGTGGCTTTGCCGACAGGGTGCGGGCCGATGCCAACAGCGTGGTCCCCATCCCGGACAATATCGACCCGGCCAAGGCGGGTCCCCTCTTCTGTGCGGGCATTACTGTCTTCAACCCGCTGGTGCAGTTCGATATCAAGCCCAACAGTCGCGTCGGGGTGATCGGCATTGGCGGCCTCGGTCACCTGGCCCTGCAGTTCCTCAATGCCTGGGGCTGTGAGGTGACGGCATTTACTTCCAGCGCATCCAAGCGCGACGAAGCCCTGGAGCTGGGTGCGCACCATACGCTGGATTCGCGCGATGAGGGTGCGGTTGAGGGCGCTGCCGGTCGCTTTGATGCCGTCCTGTCGACGGTCAACGCCAAGCTCGACTGGAACCTCTACCTGTCCACGCTGAAAGCCCGCGGTCGCCTGCACTTTGTCGGCGCAACCACCGACCCGCTGGACCTCAACGTATTCCAGCTGATCCTCAGCCAGCGGCAGGTATCCGGTTCACCGGTGGGTAGTCCCGAAACCATCGCGCAGATGCTGGAATTTGCCGCACGCCACAAGATCGAACCCAAAGTGGAAATGTTTCCGATGAGCAAGGTGAACGAGGCGCTGGAGCGGCTCAAGAGTGGTGATGCCCGCTATCGTATCGTGCTCGAGGCGGGGAAATAGGATCGCCGGGAGCTGTCCCTGAAACGGGAAAGGCCGGCATGGTGCCGGCCTTTTTTTGTGCCCGGGTTTTACTCAGGGAGTCGCCTGGGCGTCAAGTGAGACACCGGAATAATCCGAGTATCCCTGCACGCTGATATACCAGGTGCCCGCCTGCGGGTTGTCGATGCTGCAAGTCTCGCTGTTACCGTTGCGGTATGGACGGCAGACGTAGTCCTGGGTCGTGGGCTGGGAGCCGAAATTGACGTACAGGTCCGCATCGCCGCTGCCACCGGACATCTGCACGTCCAGGGTGCTGCTGCCAGCCGCTACTTCCAGCGGAAAGTGCTGCCAGGAACCGGCCGCGCCGGAAAGGTCGCTTTCCACAACGCTGCTGGCACCGCTGCCGCTGTTCTCCTGGAAGCTGCCCACCAGGCTTACACCGGAAAAGCTGTTATAGGCCCGCAGCATGACGTGGTAGGTGCCTGCCTGGGGCGTGGCAAAAGTACAGGTTTCACTGTTGCCGGTGCGGTAGGGACGACAGTCGTAAGCCTGGGTGGTGGGCGCCGAACCAAATCTTACATACAGGTCCGCATCGCCGCTGCCGCCATAGGTTTCAAACTGCAGGTCGGAGGCGCCGGCGGGCACTTCCATGGTGAACTGCAATTCGGTGCCCTGGACTGCCTGCAGATTGTCCACCGCTACCCCGTTATAGAGCGCGTCATCGCCGGGTAATGGGTCAGTTCCCCCCCCGTTTACGGCGGCCACTGCCGCAGAGGCGTCGACAATGCCGGTTCCACACTGGTTACAGGTGGCCGGGAAGCTGCGCGCGGTGCTGGCCAGTACCGATTCCACCTCGTCTGGCGTAATCGCCGGGTCCAGCGAGTAAAGCAGAGCCGCGGCACCGGCTACATGCGGGGTTGCCATGCTGGTCCCCTGGTAAAAGGCGTAGTTGTCGCTTTCCGGTCCCTGGCTGCCGCTGTTCAGGGTCGACAGCACGCCGTTCGAGGAAACCGAGGTATCACCACCCGGCGCCGCGACGTCGACAACATCGCCATAGTTGGAGTACCAGGCGCGTCCGCCGGAGCGGTCCACCGAGGCAACCGTTACCACACCGTCACAGTTGGCCGGGTTGGCATTACTGGCATTGGTGTTGGAGTTGCCTGCGGCCACTACCACGGTTGCCCCCAGGCTACGCGCCGTATTAATGGCGTTCTGGGTGGTGTTGCCGCAACTGCCGCCACCGCCAAGGCTGAGGTTGAGTACCTGGGCCGGGTTGGCATTGGCCGGTACGCCTGCCACTGCACCGCCGGCGCCCCAGATCATTGCGTCGGCAATGTCAGATGTGTAACCGCCACAGCGACCCAGCACGCGGATCGGCACCACTTTCGCCTTGTAGGCTACACCGGCAATACCGGCGCCATTGTTGGTCGCCGCCGCCACGGTGCCGGCGACGTGGGTGCCGTGCCAGCTGCTGCCGCTCTCGGGCTCGCCTTCACCACAGGCCCCGGCAGGAGCCCAGTCGCCGGGATCCAGTGCGTCGCCGTCGCGCCCGTCGCCATCCTGGGCAATGGTGCTGTCGGAAATCATGTCATAGCCCGGCAGCAGGTTATCCAGCAGGTCCGGGTGTGGGCGATAGCCGGTATCGATAACCGCAACCACGACGCCCTCGCCCTGGGTGGTGTCCCAGGCATCTGGCAGGTTGAGGCCTGCGGTGGGCTCAAAATAGTGCCACTGCTCGTTGTAGCGGGGATCGGTTGGCACGGCCTGTGGCTTGAGCAGCAGGTCCGGCTCTACATACTCGATCTCCGGGTCCTGGCGCAGGCGCTGCATGATAGCGCCGAGGTCACGGGCGTTTGCGCCCTTCTCCAGACGAAGCAGCTGCGCACCAGTGGCCAGGCGACGCATGTGCTTGAGTTTTGCCCCGGCGTTGCGGGACAGGCGGCTGACCGCGGTATCCGACATGCGCTGTGCAGCCATCGCCGATGCGGAAGCCCCGGGGACATTCTTGTATTTCACAATCAGCCGGTCGGTAACAGCGGCTGTGTCCGCTGTCGCAGTTGCCATACTGGTTGCCGGCACCTCTGACGGTGAGCGGGTTTCTACAGCGAGGCTGTTACCGGCGGCCACCATGGTCAGCAAGCCGGCCAGGGCCCGCGACAGGGTGCCGGGTAAATTACCACGGGTATTTCTCGATAGGGTTGTTATCTGTTTTCGTTGTTTTGTTTTGGTTCTCATTACTTCCAGGTTCTCCAGAATGATACGTTCCATTGCAAATTGCTTTTGGCAAATCGCGACGATTGAATCTTTTCTTGCAGGCCCTCCTCTGTTGCTGAATTGAGTAGTGAAATTTTTTAAATTTGCTATCCGATACTGCGGCCCACGCAATAAAAAAGCCGCAATCAGCGGCCGGGGATCTCTGCGTGTCCTGATAATGGTGAAGATAAAGGCTGTAAACGGAAAAGGCCGTTACTTCCTCATCATGTTTGGAAGGCTGACGTTGCTTTGCGCGCCAGAATGTTTCTAATTCAAATTGCTCGATTTTTAGTGGTAAAAATTAACATATGAAAACTTTCCTCACAGATGGGTTTTGCCAGATATAAGAGCTATTCGAGCAGCGAGAATTAAAACGTTTTCTTCTATTTACTAGATAATAGAAAAGGTATTTTTAATATTGGTGCTCACTTTTCATTGGCTGGTAATGTGCTGCGTTGAGGCAAAAGAGGCCGGAAATACCACTGACGGGTAACGTTTACCGGTAATGAATGGGCAACTGGAAAAGCCCTTCAGGTTTTCACCCGGACAGGCTTCGGACTCGTGCTCGCCACCTGAAAAAAAGCCGGCATCAGGGATGCCGGCTTTTACAGTCAGTATGACCTGGGTGGATTACTCGCTCGCCTGGGCCTCTACAGTGACGCCAGAGTAGGCGTCATAGGCCCGCAGGCTGATATACCAGGTACCGGCCTGTGGGTTGCTGATGGAGCAGGTCTCACTGTTGCCCCAGCGATAGGGCCGGCAGTCGTAGCTGCTCGTGGTGGGCTGCGAACCAAACCGAACATACAGGTCGGCGTCACCGCTGCCACCAGACATATTCACATCCAGTGAGGTCATGCCGGCATTCACCTGCAGGGTGAAGTGCTGCCACGAGCCAGTGGCGCCGGAGAGATTGCTCTCGGTCCACCCGGTCGGTCCACCACTGCCGCCGCCGCTCTCGTCAAAACTACCCACCAGGTCCACACCGGAGAAGCTGGTATAGCCCCGCAGCATCACGTGATAGGTACCGGCCTGGGCATTGGAGATGGAGCAGGTCTCGTTATTGCCGTTCAGGTAGGGACGGCAATCATAGGTCGAGGTGGTTGGTGCCGAGCCAAAGCGGACGTAAAGGTCAGCATCGCCGCTGCCACCGGAAATCTCGAACTGCAGGTTCGAGGCTCCCGCCGGCACTTCCAGGGTGAAGAAGAGCTCGTCGCCGCTGTTGCCGGACAAACCGGTCTCTGCCACGCCATTTTCCAGCACGCCGGTACCGGGATCAGGATCGGGGCCGCCACCACCGGAAACTGCCGCCACCGCAGCGGCCGCATCTACAATCCCGGAACCGCACTGGCTACAGGAGGAGGGGAAGCTGCGGGCGGTATCGCTGAGGATGGATTCCACCTCGGTGGGTGTCAGTGAACCGTCGAGCGCGTACAGCAGTGCCGCGGCACCCGCCACGTGCGGGGTGGCCATGCTGGTGCCCTGGTAAAAGGCATAGTTGTCACTGCCCGGGCCCTGGCTGCCACTGTTCAGTGTGGACAGGACGCCGTTGCTGGACACCGAGGTATCACCACCAGGTGCGGCCACGTCCACGACGCTGCCGTAGTTGGAATACCAGGCGCGGCCACCGGAGCGGTCGACGGAGGCTACCGTCACCACGCCCGAACAGTTAGCCGGCGTGGCATTGCTGGCATTGGTATTGGAGTTACCGGCAGCAACCACCACTGTTGCACCCAGGCTGCGGGCAGTGTTGATGGCATTCTGGGTGGTGCTGCCACAGGAGCCGCTGCCACCCAGGGACAGGTTCAGTACCTGGGCCGGGTTGGCATTGGCGGGGACGCCACTGACATTGCCGCCGGCGGCCCAGATCATGCCGTCGGCAATATCCGAGGTGTAGCCACCGCAGCGACCCAGAACCCGGACCGGTACCACTTTAGCTTTGTAGGCAACACCGGCAACACCGGTGCCATTGTTGGTGGCAGCGGCAATGGTGCCGGCCACATGGGTGCCATGCCAGCTACTGTTGCTGGCCGGAGAACCGGAGTAGCAGGCACCTGCCGGGGCCCAGTCACCCGGGTCGCTGGCATCGCTGTCCCGGCCATTTCCGTCCTGCCCTACGGTAGCGTCGGAAATCATATCGTAACCCGGCAGCAGGTTATCCACCAGGTCGGCGTGGGGGCGGTAGCCGGTATCCAGTACCGCGACATTGACGCCCTCACCCTGGGTGGTGTCCCAGGCAGTGGGCAGGTTCAGGCCGCCGGTGGCTTCGAAATAGTGCCACTGCTGGTTGTAGCTGGGATCATTGGGGGTGGCCATGGGTTGCAACAGCAGGTCCGGTTCGGCGTATTCCACGGTCGGGTCCTGCTGCAGGCGGCTGATGATGGCCGCCATGTCAGCACCGCCACGGCGGTTCTCCAGTCGCATCAGCTGGGCGCCGGTAGCAAGACGCCGCATATGCGACATTTTTGCACCGGCCACCTGGGACGCACGCTCAATGGCGGTTTGTGACATGACATTGGCGGCCCCTATCTGCGCATTGTCCTTGTACTTGATGATGATGCGGTCGCTGACCATGGGGGTACTGGCCAGGGCGGCGGAGGGCTGGTTCGTTTCCACCGCGAGTGCCTGCAGGGAGAAGGAGGCACCCAGCGCAATAACACTGCTGGCTGCCACAGTCCCGATCAGTTTTTTTATCGGATGCTTCATTGTTTCTCGGTTCTCCATAATTATTATCGACCTTTCCCCTTGTGGGGGGCAGGTCACAATTTCAGCGGCAAAGCCGCTTCTAGAGACTTCCTTGACTGAATAAATTTGCTTAAACCTGTGCTGAACCTTCTCTCAGGAGACCTTAACCGGTCACGGCTTGCCGGGTTCACCGGCCTTTCTATTGCCAGCACCAAGCAGTGACGTTGCAGTAATATTTCCCTCAATAAAAATGCTGGGAAGTCGAGGATAGGGGCGCCAGAAAAAGAGAAAGAAAACTGGAAAGATGATTCTTATTCCAGAGTTGAGAATTGGTCGTGGTTCACCCTGGATGGCTTGCGAGCCTGATCAATAAATCGGAGAAGAATTGGGTGGGAGTATTATGGATATTCGCTGTTCGAATATTTTTGAAAGTGTCCACGCTGGTGACGGGAGCCTGGGGCTCCCGTCCAGCCGGTTTATTGTATCGCGGGTTTGCAGAAAGGGTCGCCACAGCTCTGGTCACGGTCCTCGAGTGTGACAGAACAGGAGGCAGTATCCGTATTGCCGTTAGCGTCGGTCACGGTAAGGCGAACCGAATGGGACGAGAGCTGCTCACCACCAGAGTAGAAGGTTGCCGAGTGGGGCCCGATACCGGAGCGGGTGGTGCCATTCGGGAGCTGCCAGCGGTAATCCAGTGCAGTGCCGCTACGGCTCTCTGATCCGTTGCCGTCAAAGGAAACAGTGACCTGTGTTCCCTCGGCCCAGCGCGGTGACATATTACAGCGCGCCTCGGGCGCCATTGAGGCCACCCTTTCCGGTACCATCGCTGCGTAGGCATCCTTGGCCGCTTGCAGGTAGCGGCTGCCATAGTAGTCGGGCAGGTTGGCCATCCAGCTGTGGGAGGTCGTATACCATTTCTGGTAATACCAGTTGCCGATCGTGCCTGAGCTGTCAGTGCCCGTGTCCAGCTCGGCAAACGCGCGCACTTCGTGGCTGAGGTCCTCCAGCGTCCCATTTATAAACTGTCGTCCGGCGACATGGTTGTGAATCAGCAACCGATCACGCTTCAGGGGTGTATTGAATACACCGTTGAAAAGGTCGGTTCGATAAGTGAAATCGTGGACTGTATATGTCTGCCCCAGTAAAGATATCTGTCGTGGAATTGGATTGGTGATCTTACTGTATTTGTCAGTGCCGAGTTCATGGTGCGCAGAATCCGGATTCGCGACCGGATCATACAGCTGTACAAATACAGGTACCTCGGGCATCTCGTCCTTGAACTTGCTGGCGAGCATGGTCGCCAGGGTGCCACCGCGGCTGTGTCCGACCAGGTAGATGAACTTCATTTCAGAACGATAGAATTTCTTGCGCAGCCACTGATAGTGCGCGTTCAGGATTTCGTGCTGGTTGTCTCTGGTAAAGTCATAGTTAAAGCGGGCGTCCATGGCAACTGCCATAAACGTACGTCCCATATCGAAAAAACCATCGGTGGCAATTTCGTAGGGAACCGAATCCGGCAGCATGGGGATGTTCTTGTTGGCCAGGTTGAAGTCGCTGTGGTCGAACAGGTTGTCCCAGTCCTCGCAGAGCCCAATGCCGCTCGCCTTCGGGGTTTCAGCATCAAAATACTGTCCCCCAATAAAATACATCAGTGTATCCACCGATGACTTCTGCGGCGCATTGTAAGTGGCGATGATGGTGCGCTTTTGCTTGCCGGTGGAGACGCCATTGTGTTCCCACTCGGCAAACTCCCCCTGGGTCTTGCCGTTACAAAACAATGGCCCATCGTAGCGACAGTAGCGTACACGCTGGGCGTACATCATTTTGGGAAATCCGGAAGAACTGCTGCCGTATACTCCGCAGCCGAGATAGGTGGGGCTACTGCCGCCGGCGCCGTCATCGGGGTAATCGGGCATGTCAGCCCGGCTGGAGACGGCGACCAGCGCCATGACAGACAGCAACATTAATCGAAACATCGATCCTCCTTAATCAATTTATTCCTTTAATGGGAGGAGCAATGCTGACAGGTTTTTTTTCTGGATACAGTTATAAGCAGGTTAATTTTTCTTTTTGGGAAACAGTGCGCAATATTTTTCTGTTTTGTTCTCGCTACCAAAAAAATATCGTTTAAATCGGAAGGTCTGTGGCGGCGTCCTGCCGCCTCAGGGGGATAACAGCCAAGACACGCTTGGCCTGGCGCAGTGAGGGCCGGCAGGCGAAAACTGCGGGTTATTCGATATTCTGCACCTGCTCGCGCATCTGTTCGATCAGCACCTTGAGCTCCACCGCAGCCTGGGTAGTATCGGTGACGACAGACTTTGAAGAGAGTGTGTTGGCCTCGCGGTTGAACTCCTGCATCAGGAAGTCCAGTCGCCGGCCGATCGCGCCACCGCCGGCGAGCACCCGGCGGGTTTCCTTGACGTGGGCCTCGAGCCGGTCCAGCTCCTCATCCACGTCCGCTTTCTGTGCCAGCAGCGCGATTTCCTGCTCGATGCGATCCTGGTCCAGTTCGTTGAGCAGCTCTTCCAGGCGGGTGCGCAGTTTTTCCCGCTGGGATTCGAGAATCTGTGGCAGCAGCTGGCGCACCGACTCCACCTGCTGTTCAATGCCCTCGAGCCGGGCTTCGATAAAACTGCGCAGTTCTGTCCCCTCGCGCTCGCGATTGGCGATCAGCTGGTCGATGGCCTCGCGGAATGCCGCCATCACGGCCGTTGCCTGCTCTTCCCGGTCGATATCCTGCTCGGCAATCACGCCGGGCCACTGCAGGATGCGCAGGGGGTCCAGGGGCATGGTGTCGAGTCCGGGAGCCACCTGGCGCGCAGCCTGTTTCAGCGCTTCCACCAACGGCTGGTTGATCTCCAGGCCGGTGCTGGCGAGATCGCTGGGCTTGAGGGTCAGGGAAAGCTCCACCTTGCCGCGGCTCAGCTGCTTGCGCAGGGCCTCGCGCAGCTTGGGTTCCAGTGGCCTGCCGGCCTCGGGCAGGCGAAAGTGTGGCTCCAGATAGCGGTGATTGACCGAGCGCAGCTCCCAGACGGCCGTTCCGGTGGCATAGGGTGCCTCTGCGCGTCCGAAGGCGGTCATACTGCGAACTGGTTTCTGGGCCATGGTCTCTCCCGCAAACAGAAAAATGGTCCGGCATCATAGCATAGCGACAGGCGCTACCGGATGGCCCCGCGGCACCGCTGAATGCGCGTATAATGAAAAGCTTTGGATGCAAACGCGAGGTGAATTTATGCAACGTCCCAGCGGCCGCCAGCCGGAACATATGCGCGCAGTGAAGATAACGCGCAACTACACCCGCCACGCCGAGGGCTCGGTGATGGTGGAGTTCGGCGATACCAAGGTGCTGTGCAATGCCTCCGTGGAGAGCGATGTGCCGCGCTTCCTGCGCGGCCAGGGCAGTGGGTGGATCACTGCTGAATACGGCATGTTGCCCCGCTCCACCGGTTCCCGCATGGGTCGCGAGGCCGCGCGCGGGAAGCAGAGTGGCCGCACCGTGGAAATCCAGCGGTTGATCGGTCGCTCCCTGCGGGCAGCCGTGGACCTGGGCCTGTTGGGTGAACACCAGATCACTGTCGACTGCGACGTAATCCAGGCCGATGGGGGCACCCGCACGGCCTCCATTACCGGTGCCTGCGTGGCACTGGTGGACGCGCTGCGTTATATGCAGCGGGAGAAAATCATTAGTGTCGACCCGCTGAAGAATATGGTGGCGGCGGTGTCCGTGGGCATCTACGAGGGTGAGCCGGTGCTGGACCTGGACTACCCGGAGGACAGCCAGGCGGATACCGACATGAACCTGGTAATGGCCGAGGACGGCGGCATGATCGAGGTTCAGGGCACTGCCGAGGGTGCGCCCTTCACCGAGGCACAGTTCGCGAAGATGCTGGCGCTGGGCAAGGCGGGTATCGACGAGCTGGTGAGCCTGCAGAAGAAGGCCCTGGCCGAGTGACAATCATGGCGGCGGGCGCGGCCCGCCGCCGCTGCGTCATACTTCCAGCTCGTAATCCATGATCACCGGCAGGTGACTGGAAAATTCCACGTTCTTGTTGATGGCACCGTACTCGATGCGATTGCGCAGGCCATGTGAAGTCACCTGCATATCGGTGCGCCAGCCATCACCCTCGCCCACTGTGCCGCTGGGCCACCAGGTGAACTCATCGGCATCCTTCACCACCTTGCGGAAGGCGTCGATATAGCCGATATCGTTGAACAGCTGGTCCAGCCAGCGCTGTTCGTGGCGCATGAACCCCGGTGTATCCTGGTGGTCCTGCCAGTTCTGTACATCGGCGCGGCGGTGGGCAATGCCCCAGTTGCCGCAGAAGATGAAATCGCGGCGCTTGCGGCTGATCTTGGTCAGGTGGGCCTGCATGTCGTCGAAGAACTGCACCTTCTTTTCCAGCGAGGCCTCGTCCCCGGCGGCCGCCTGTGGCGCCAGCAGTGAACCGACGCTGAGTCGCTCGAAATCGGCCTGCAGGTAGCGGCCGTACATATCCTCGCCATTGGCGAATCCCATGCCGAAGATGATCGCCTTGGGCTGGCTGCGGGTGTAAATCGCCACGCCATTCTCATGCGGGGTGCCGGAGTCGAAGAAGTAGCTGTAATAGCCATCCGGATGGAAGATCGGGTGATCCAACTCCGGTTCCAGGGAGCGGAGGTCCTGCAGGCAGATGATGTCTGCGTCCTGGTCCGCCAACCAATCGTACAGGCCGCGCTGTGCCGCCTGATGCACGCCGTCTACCGACAGACTTACTATTCGCATTGTTTTAGCCCCTTACCAGCGGACTAGTGTTCGGATTCATACAGAGGCATCGCGGCGTATGATTATACGAGCACTCCCCGCGCGCGGCAGCCACGGCCCGGATAGCGCCTTTCAGTATGAGGCAGTACACTGTATTAACTAGCATTATTTGACATGTCTCCCGCAGGGCTGCGGGTAGATCTCCCTTCACCTTAGCCAATAGTTAGCAATTTTTCATGCAGCAGTATCAGCGCGACTTTATCCAACTGGCCCTGGACCACCAGGTGCTGTGCTTTGGCGACTTCACCCTCAAGTCCGGGCGTCGCAGTCCCTACTTTTTCAACGCCGGCCGATTCCACTCCGGTGCCGCCCTGGCCGCACTGGGACATGCCTATGCCGAGGCCATTCTGGCGTCGGGAGTGGAGTTCGATGTCATCTTCGGGCCGGCATACAAGGGTATACCACTGGGGGCGGTAACCGCTGTCGCCCTGGCGCAGAAAGGCGTGGACAAGCCCTTCTGTTACAACCGCAAGGAAGCCAAGGCCCACGGCGAGGGCGGAACCTTAGTGGGTGCGCCCCTGGAAGGCAAGGTCCTCATTATCGATGACGTTATTACCGCCGGCACCGCCGTGCGCGAAGTGATGGATATCATCGACGGGCACAACGCCGAGGCGGCCGGCGTGGTCATCGGCCTCAACCGCCAGGAGCGGGCCGGGGAGGATACGGAGCTGTCGGCGATTCAGCAAGTAGAGCGTGATTACAGTGTACCTGTGATCAGCATCGTGCAACTGGACGATATAATCAGCTACCTTAGTGAGGAATCGCAGGACAGCGAAACCGTACAAAAAATAATCGAATACCGGCAGCGCTACGGCGTGGCGGGATAACTGCGGTTGCCGCCGCAGGCCGGGACGGAAAGAGTGATTCGATGAAAATCTCCACAGTATGGCCACTCCTGGTGGTGTTGGCCCTGCCGGCACTTGCCATCGCCAAGCAGGATGGCCAGGTACTTTACCGCTACACCGATGAAAATGGGGTACAGGTGATCGACGACCTGGTGCCACCGCGCTATGTGGCGGGGGGCTACGAGATAATTACACCCTCCGGCCGGGTCCTGAAGGAGGTGCCCCCGGAACTGACCGGTGCCGCCCTGGCAGAGAAGAAGCGCCGCCTGGAGCGGGAAAAGACCGATCGCGAATTGCTCAAGCGCTACAGCAGTGTGGCGGATATCGAGAGCGCCCGCGATCGCAAGCTGGCAATCGTGCAACAGGATATGGCAATCATGCGCTCCAATATTGCCAGTCTCGGTTCGCAGATCGAGCGCGAGGAAGACGAGGCGGCGCGGATCCAGCGCAATGGCGGTGAAGTGCGTCCCGAGCGCCTGCAGCGCATTGAGGACCTGCGTACCGAGATCGAGGTGCTTGAGGAGCGGATGGCCCTGCGACGCAAAGAGGAAAAGCGCATCAACGCCGAGTTCGACCGCGCGGCGGGGCGCTATACCGAGATTGCCGGCAAGTAGCCGGCCCGGCCGCAGTCCGCACTGTGGCCTGTCCCCCCCTGTTTTCCCATCGGGCCCGGCCGGGCCCGAACTTTCAGCCGGTTCTGGCTGTCTATCAGGATGAGGAGCCCGCGCTCAGGCGTGCGCGACAGGTACCGGTTCGCGGAAGAATCCCGCAATGAGCACGGGCCACTGCTCGGCCCAGTACTCGGTGGGCCGGCGGCGGAAACCGCTGCGCACATACTGGACGATGCGACCTTCGGCGCTGGCCATCAACAGGTTGGCGGCACCGCCCAGCGGGATCGCCGGGCGCAACTGCTCGCGCAGCTCGGCGTCGCGGAGAATCTGCTTGAGCTGGGTCTCGAGTCGGTCGAAAAACTGCAGGATGCGTCCGTGCAGGCGCTCGGTCTCCCCGGTCAGCGCATCGCCGGTGAGCAGGCGGGTAATGCCCGGGTTGCGCTCGCAGAAGGCCAGCAGCAGGTGGAGGATCTTCTGGCAGCGCAGGGGTGCCGATGGTTCTTCCTGCAGGATCATGGAGACGCGGCTGAAAATCGTCTCCTCGATAAACTCGATCAGGCCCTCGAACATCTTGGACTTGCTGGGGAAGTGCCGGTAGAGCGCTGCTTCCGAGAAGCCCACTTCCTTGGCCAGGGCCGCGGTGGTAATGCGGGCGCCGGGGCTGGCCTCGAGCATATGTGCCAGTGCCTGCAGGATCTGTTGTCGCCGGTTGATTTTTTCGCTGCTCATTCAGTGCCTTTGACCCGGGGACGGCCCGGGGTTATCCATTCTTGTTATTGCCCACCGCACCGGAGCGGCGGGCGGTGGAATCCTAACGATTCAGCGGACGCGCTTCAATCGGCGCTCCGTCGGGCGGGGTGCCGTCGGGATTTCAGTCCGCGGCCTCGCCGTCGGTGATCAGGGTGCCCACACCGGTATCGGTGAAAATTTCCAGTAGCACCGCGTGTGGTACGCGGCCGTCGATGATATGGGCCGAGGTGACGCCGGCCTTGACCGCGTCCAGGGCGCAGGCGATTTTCGGCAACATGCCGCCGTGGATGGTGCCGTCGGCAATCAGGCCGTCCACCTGCAGGGTGGACAGTCCGGTCAGGACCTCGCCGTTTTTGTCCTGCAGCCCCGCCACATTGGTCAGCAGCATCAGTTTCTCGGCGTGCAGGTACTCGGCAATCTTACCGGCAACCAGGTCGGCATTGATATTGTACGAGGCTCCGTCCTCACCCACCCCGATGGGCGCGATCACCGGGATAAAGTCGCCGCCGATCAGCATATCGATAACATCGGTATCGACGCTTTCCACTTCCCCCACGTGGCCGATATCGATGATCTCCGAGGCGTGCAGCCCGGCGGTCTCGCTTTCCATCAGCAGTTTCTTGGCGCGAATCAGCAGCCCGTCCTTGCCGGTGACGCCCACGGCGCGACCGCCGTTTTTGTTGATCAGGTTGACGATCTGCTTGTTCACGGTGCCGCCCAGCACCATTTCCACCACATCCATGGTTTCGCTGTCGGTGACCCGCATGCCATCGACGAAGCGCGACTCGATATTGAGTTTCTTCAGTAGCTCACCGATCTGCGGCCCGCCGCCATGGACCACCACCGGGTTCATGCCCACCAGCTTCATCAGGATGACGTCACGGGCGAAGCTGTTTTGCAGGGCCTCGTCCACCATGGCATTGCCGCCGAACTTGACCACAATGGTCTTGCCGGTAAAGCGCTGGATATAGGGCAGTGCTTCGTTGAGCACCTGCGCCACACGCAGGGCAGATTTACTGTCCAGGGACATAAAGCGGTAATTCCTTGTCGTCTATCGATTAAGCCATCGCCGGTCTCAGAGCGCCAGCGAGGGTTCCACTTGCTTCAACTGGGCCGTCACGCGCGCGCGGATTGCCTCCAGGGCCTCTTCCGACTCCGCCTCGAAGCGCAGGGTCAGCGCCGCACCGGTATTCGACGCGCGCACCAGCCCCCAGCCCTCGGCATACTCGATGCGCAGGCCGTCGGTGGTGTCCAGGGTGGCCTCGCCGAAATCCACCTGCGCACGGAAGCGCTCCACCAGGGCGAATTTATCCTGCTCCGCCACCGGCACCAGGATTTCCGGGGTGCTGACCAGCTGCGGCAATGAATCCAGCAGCTCGTCCAGCCCCTGTTCGCGCAGGGCCATGATTTCCAGGATACGCGCTGCGGCATAGATGCCGTCGTCGAAACCGAACCAGCGGTCCTTGATGAAAATGTGCCCGGACAGCTCCCCGCCGAGAATGGCACCATTCTCCAGCATCTTGGCCTTCATCGGTGCATGACCGGTCTTGCCCATAATGGGCAGCCCGCCGTACTGGCTGACCAGCTCGCCCAGGGCGCGGGAGCTCTTGACGTCAAACACCACGCTGGCGCCGGGGTTGCGGGCCAGGATATCCCGGGCCAGCAACATCACCAGCTGGTCGGCCCAGGCGATGCGGCCGCTGCGGGAAACCAGCGTCACCCGGTCGCCGTCGCCGTCGAGCGCAATGCCCAGGTCGGCTCCGGTCTCCGTGACCTTCTCCACCAGGGCAGCCAGGTTTTCCGGGCGCGAGGGGTCCGGCGGATGATTGGGGAAGTCGCCGTCGAATTCGCAGAACAGGCGGGTTACGTTGCAGCCCAGGTGCTCGAACAGGCGCGGCGCCAGGTGCGCGGTGGCACCGTTGGCGGCATCCACTACCAGCCGCGGTTCCCCCGCCAGGGCCACGTCGTTGAAAATCTCGTCGACATAGAGGTCCTGTACATCCTGCTGGCTGCTGCTGCCGCGGCCCTCGCGGAAGGGACCCTGCATCATCAGCTGCCGCAGTCGCTGCAGTTTCTCCTCGGCCAGGGGGCGCCCGCGCAGGAGGATCTTGAAGCCGTTGAATTCGGCCGGGTTGTGGCTGGCGGTCACCATCACCCCGCTGCTGCCGTTCCTGCCCCGGGCACAGGCAAAGTAGAGGATGGGTGACGGCACCAGGCCCAGGTCGACGCAGTCGCAGCCGCTGTCGAGGATACCCTCGATCAGGCAACCGGTGAGCAGCTCGCTGGAGTTGCGGCCGTCGCGTCCCACCATCAGCAGTTCCTCGCCGGCATGCAGGGCGAGTGTGCCCAGTGCGCGGCCCAGCTGGTAGGCAAACGGCTCGTCGATCTCCTCGCCGGCAATCCCGCGGATATCGTAGGCGCGGAAGACGTGGGCCGGAAAATCCCTGACGGCGCCCATGGCCGAGCCCGGGGACTGGTCCCGGTCCTCCGCCGGTTGCCGGGATTTTTCTGAGCCCTCGTTGCCGGCGGTTGCCCGGGGGGCTGTCGGGGTTGGCGGCACACCCGGATAATCTGCGCTGCGGCGTTTCGGTGGCTGCGCGTTCTGCCACGGTGCGGGTGTATCGCGGGGGATAAATCGCCACAGCAGCCACAGCGTGACCAGCAGCCCGATGCTCGCAACGACCAGCAGCCACAGCGGCGCGATGCTGTTTTCCCGGGCAAAGTGCGCCGAGGGCCGGAGCTCGACTTTCAGGAAGCTGCCCGGAACGCCTGCTGCTACGGTCTGGCCGGTGCCCTGCCCCGCCTGCCAGAGAGGCTGTGGCGGGCCGCCGGGGAACTGCTGGATGACACGGATCTGGCCGGCCGCAGTGTCGAATCCGGAGAAGACCTTCTCCAGTGCCGCGAGCGGCTCGGAGACCAGTGCCACGCCACCATTGGTGGCGGCGGCGCCGTGCAGCTGCCAGTTGTTGTCGCTGCCGGTGCGCAGGAACTCAAGCGCCTGTGCCTCGTTGCGGGCGCCGCGCTCCAGTAGGTCCACCAGGGCAAAGTTGAGGCGCGGGTTCTCGCCGGCGCCGACGCGGACCTCCCCGTCGCGGAATACCTGTACCGACCTGCCGGGCTGGCGGGTTGCGGGATCGCGGGCGACGCTTTCCAGGTAGCGGTCGCGTTCAGCCACTTCTTCAGCCACCCGGCCCGCGAGTACGCCCGCATGGGCCGTGGCAGCGCTTTCTACTGCCCGCTGGTTGTGGGGGGACACCACGTGCTGGTGCAGCAGGTAGGCACCGCCGGCCCAGGCGACCAGGGCCAGCAAAGCCGGCAGCACCAGCTCGCGCGGGATGCGCGATACCGGGGAGGAGCTTGTTTCTGGGGACACGGTAGTTATACGTCCTGTCTTGTTACTGTTGTTGTGTCGTTCAGGCCGGGAAGGCGCGGGCCGCGATAATCCCGATCAACTGGTCGGCCAGCTGTGTCTTGAGGGCGGACGGCAGCCGGGTGGCACCGTCGCTGTCGATGACGGTTACCGCATTGCGGTCGCTGTTGAAGCCGCTGTCGGCTGCACTGACATCATTGGCAATGATCAGGTCGAGTTTCTTGCGCTGTAGCTTGCCCCGCGCGTGTTCTTCAACTTTCTCGGTCTCTGCCGCAAACCCGACGGTGAACGGGCGCTGGCTGGTGCGTGCGGCAATAGCGGCGACGATATCGGGATTCTTCACCAGGGCCAGGCTGTCGGTGTCGCTGTTGTCCTTTTTCTTGATTTTCTGGCCGGCCACTTCCGCCGGGCGGAAGTCCGCCACTGCGGCCGCGCCGATAAAGAGGTCGCACAGGTCGGCGGCGCGCTCGGCGGCCTCGTGCATCTCCTCTGCGCTCACCACATCGATGCGTTTCACCCCGGCCGGGGTGGGCTGGGATACCGGGCCGGCAATCAGCGTAACCTGGGCCCCCGCCCGCTGTGCCGCGGCGGCCAGGGCAAAGCCCATCTTGCCGGAGCTGTGGTTGCTGAGGAAGCGCACCGGGTCGAGTGCCTCGCGGGTGGGCCCGGCGGTAATCGCCACGCGCTTGCCGGAGAGGGACTGGGCCGGGGCAAACAGTTTTTCCACTTCCTCCGCCAGGGCGAGGGGCTCCAGCATGCGTCCCGGGCCTACATCACCACAGGCCTGGCTGCCGGCATCCGGTCCCAGCAGCGTTGCGCCGCGCTGGCTCAGGGTGGCCGCATTGGCGGCGGTGGCCGGGTGGCGCCACATGGCCTGGTTCATGGCCGGCGCCAGCGCCAGTGGTGCCTCGGTAGCCAGGCACAGGGTGGTGAGCAGGTCATCCGCCATGCCGGCGGCCAGGCGCGCCATGATATTGGCGCTGGCCGGGGCAACCAGCACCAGCTGGGCCCACTTGGCCAGCTCGATATGTCCCATGGCCGCCTCGGCCGCGGGGTCGAGCAGGTCGGTATGGACCGGGTTACCCGACAGGGCCTGGAAGGTCAGTGGCTGCACGAATTCACGGGCCCCGGCGGTCATCACGACGCGCACGTCGGCCCCCCGTTCTAGCAGGCGGCGTACCAGGTCGGCGCTCTTGTAGGCGGCGATACCGCCGCCTACACCCAGGAGGATGCGTTTGTGGGCCAGGGAGGACATAGTTCGGTTCCCGAAATTGCAGGAGCGGGTAAGATTAGCATTTATGCGCCGCGCGGGATAAGCGTGGCGGGCTCCCCGGCGGCGGCCGGGGACAATGAACGGGTCTCAGGGAGGGACAACATGGCGATCAGTGACTGGCCCGCGGCGGAGCGCCCGCGGGAAAAACTGCTGCAGCGCGGGGCTGCGGCGCTCTCGGATGCGGAGCTGCTGGCAATATTCCTGCGCACCGGTGCCGCCGGCGTTTCCGCGGTGGACCTGGCGCGGCAGCTGCTGGTGGATTTCGGCGGCCTGCGCCCGCTGCTGGAGGCGCCGCAGTCCGAGTTCTGCCGCGGCCGCGGCCTGGGCGATGCCAAGTACACCCAGCTGCAGGCGGTGCTGGAGATGGCCCGCCGCCACCTGGCGGAGGACCTCCAGCGCCGCGACGTCATGGACAGTCCCGGGGCCGTGCGCCAGTACCTCGCGGCGCAGCTGCGCCACCGCCGCCGGGAGGTCTTCTGCTGCCTGTTCCTGGACACCCAGCACCGGGTGATCGGCTTCGAGGAGCTGTTTCACGGCACCCTCAATGCGGCCAGTGTCTATCCGCGCGAGGTGGTGCAGGCGGCGCTGCACCGCGGGGCCGCCGCGGTGATCCTGGCACACAATCACCCCTCGGGCATCACTGAGCCCAGCCAGGCGGATATCTGGATCACCGAGCGCCTGGTGCAGGCGCTGGGGCTGGTGGATATCAAGGTGCTGGACCATATGATCGTGGGGGATGGCGACGCACTGTCCTTCGCCGAGCGTGGCCTGCTGTAGCCCTGCCGGCAGCCCGGGGCAGTGACCCGCGGGATTAGGGGGGCGGCGGCCCTGGCGCAAGGGATGCAAAGAGTGACGGGAGAAAACCGCCCGGTCGCAGTCAAAACTGGTTAAAACTTGTCTCCCCCCAGCTGTTCTGGTATAAAACGCCGCTCTTTGCGGCCGGGCCAGATTCTGAACAGTTTCCGCCGCCGCCCAGGAACCGGATTAGAATCCCGAATTACAGTCCCCGCACCTCCTGTCATGCGGGCACGAGAGTTTTGAAGAGGCCAACAGATGTCCAAGGTATGTCAGGTAACCGGTAAGCGCCCGGTCACCGGTAACAACGTATCCCACGCTAAAAACCGCACCAAGCGTCGCTTTGTGCCCAACCTGCACAGCCACCGTTTCTGGGTTGAATCCGAGAAGCGTTTCGTGAAGCTGCGTGTCTCCTCCAAAGGCATGCGCGTGATCGACAAGAAAGGTATCGATACCGTGCTGAGCGAGCTGCGTGCCCGCGGCGAAAAAGTGTAACTGACGGCCCAGCCAAGAAATCGGAGACAGAACAATGCGTGAGAAGATCCGCCTGAATTCCAGCGCCGGTACTGGTCACTTCTATACCACTACCAAGAACAAGCGCAACATGCCGGAAAAAATGGAGATCAAAAAGTACGATCCCGTTGTCCGCAAGCACGTGATGTATAAGGAAGGCAAGATCAAGTAATTGGTCCCGCCTTGCGAGAAACCCGGCATTGCCGGGTTTTTTTATGCCTGCCGGATAGCCCGGGAGCCCGCCGGGTGGCAACCCGCAGCAGCACCCGGCGCCGCCAGGCGTGTAGAATTCCAAACCAGCCCCTGCCAGCAGAAAGACGACACCTGTGCCCGAGCTTCCCGAAGTCGAAACCACCCGTCGCGGCCTTGCCCCCCACCTCGAGGGACATATCGTGCGCTCGGCCACCGTGCGCCAGCGCAGCCTGCGCTGGCCGGTGGAGCCGGATTTCGAGCGCCGCATTGCCGGCGCGCGGATCCTGCGCCTGGAGCGCCGTGCCAAGTACCTGCTGGTGCATACCGACCGTGGCTGTGCCATCTGGCACCTGGGCATGTCCGGCAGCCTGCGGCTGGTAAAACCGGGCGCCGAAGTGCGCAAGCACGACCACGTGGACTGGGTGCTGGACTCCGGCCTGTGCCTGCGCTTTCACGACCCGCGCCGCTTCGGGGCCCTGTTGTGGACAGATTCGGACCCGGCCGCCCACGACCTGCTTTCCCACCTGGGCCCGGAACCGCTGGCGGACGAGTTCTGTGGTGATTATCTCTACCGCATGTCGCGCGGACGCCGGCAGGCAGTAAAGACATTCATCATGGACGGGCGCGTGGTGGTGGGTGTGGGGAATATCTACGCCAGTGAGTCCCTGTTCATGGCCGGTATCCGCCCGGACCGCGCCGCCGGCACCATTTCCCGCGCGCGCTATGAGCGGCTCGCGGATGCCATCAAGCGGGTACTGGCGCGCTCGATCCAGCAGGGCGGCACCACCCTGCGGGACTTTATCGGCGGCGATGGCGAGCCCGGCTATTTTGCCCAGCAGCTCAACGTCTATGGCCGTGCGGGCAAGCGCTGCCGCCAGTGCGGCGGGCCGGTCCGGGATATGGTGCTGGGCCAGCGCAGCACATTTTTCTGTCGCCGCTGCCAGCGCTGAGTCACTGGCGCTGGGGAACCGCATAAAGCGGGACTAAAATTGCGCCCGTATACGCTGCGGGAGTCCGCTTATGGTCATGATGCTGCCGTTTGTCACCGTGCTGTTGTCGGCCTGGTTTGCCTGGCGGGGAAGCCGTGCGGGCGCAGTCGGCTGGTGGCTGGCGACCCTGGCGATCTTTGTCGCCTGGTGCTTCTACCATATGACTTCCCACCTCGATATCAGCCTCTAGGGCGGTGATGCCATTGGTCACCCGCCTCGGTCGCTGTGCCACCTGTCTGGATGCGCTGGGGCTGCTGGCACTGGCCGGGGTGCTCTGGTTTGCCTTTGCCTGGCAACTGCTGCTGCACGAACTGCCCTGCCCCCTGTGCCTGCTGCAGCGCGCCGCCTTTGCCATGGCCGGTGTCGGCCTGCTGCTGAATCTCCGCTTTGGTGTGCGGCCGCTGCACTACGGGATCGCGGTCCTGTCATCGCTGGCCGGGCTGGTGGCATCGGGGCGCCAGGTGCTCTTGCATATCGCCCCGGGAAACCCGGGGTTCGGTTCGCCCTTTATGGGCCTGCACTTCTACACCTGGGCGCTGATCACCTTCTTTGCTTTGCTGGCCTACTGTGGCGTGATGCTGCTCACCGACCGGGTCGATGACCGGCCACAACCCCGGCCCCTGGGATTCCTGGCGCGGCTGGCGGTGCTGGCCTTCCTGGCGATCCTGGCGGTGAATGCGCTTTCCACCACCCTGGAGTGCGGACTCGGGCCCTGCCCGGACAATCCCACCGATTACCTCTGGTTGCGGTGGCTTTAGCGCCGGCCACGGGCCGGAGGTGATTTCCTATACTCAAGTACTCAAGCCGGAACCCGCGGATGACGGGCGCGCTGTAACGCGTCGCTGCAGGCGGGCTGGCCACCGGTTCAGGCGAGGGAGCGCAGCGAATGAGATGGGTCTGGATAGTCGGCGCAATGCTACTGTCGCTGGCAGCGTGCGGGCCCCAGGCGCCGCCAGCGGGAAAGCAGCCGCCGCCAGCCGGTGACAGCGGCAAATCCCGCGGGGATATCCCCGACCAGAAAGTGCTGCCGGCCGCCGAGCTGGTTTTCCGCAACGGTTATATCTACACCGTCGACAGCAATCGCCGCATTGCCCAGGCACTGGCGGTGCGCGAAGGCCGCATCGTATTCGTGGGCAGTGACGACGGCGCGCAGCCGTTTATCGGTCCCCACACCCAGGTAGAAAACCTCGACGGCAAGCTGGTGCTGCCGGGCTTTGTCGATGCGCACATGCATGTCAGCGGCGGCGGCCAGGTGGGCCTGTACGACGGCAGCAGTGTGGCCGACTACCAGCAGGCGGTGGCGGACTATATCGAGGCCAACCCGGAACAGCAGGTGATCGTCGGTCGCGGCTGGGACCGGCTGGTGTTCGCCGACGGGCCCCCGCACAAGGCGCAGCTCGACCACGTCAACGACCTGATTCCCATCGTTCTCTACTCCAGCGATCTGCACAGTATCTGGGCGAACTCCGAGGCGGTGGCCGCCGCGGGTATCGGCAACGACACGCCGGATCCGGCGGGCGGGGTGATCGAGCGGGACGAGACCGGCCTGGTGACCGGAATACTGCGCGGGCGCAGCGCCATGGCGCTGGTGGAGAAAATCATCCCGGTGAAAACCGAGGCCGACTATCGCGCCGAGATCCGCGAGGTCCAGGACGCCGCCGCCCGCCGGGGTATCACCACCCTGCACGATGCCTATATCCGGCCCACAGAGGATGCCTCCAAGCTGGATGCCTACCAGAAAATGGCGGCGCTGAAGAAACTCACTGTGCGCGTGCGCGGCTCCTTCGTGGTGGGCCCCGGTGCCGGCCAGAAGGAGGTTCGCTTCCTGAAAACACTGTCGGAGAAATACCGGGACGAGGAATTCCAGGTGCACTCGGTCAAGCTGTTCGCCGATGGCTCCATCGCCGGGGAAAGGGCGCTGCTGAAAAAACCCTATGCCCACCGTCCGGACTATGAAGTAGAGAGCAGGCTGGGGCAGCAGAACCTAAACCAGCTGGCCAAGCTTGCCAATGCGGCGGGCCTGCAGGTAATGATCAGGGCGGTGGGTGATGCGGCGGTGGAAATGGGCCTCACTGCCTTCGGTCACTCCCGTGCAATCAATGGTCCCGCGGATATGCGCAACGGTATGGTAGGCCTGATGCTGGTCGACCCGGTGGATATCCCCCGCTTTGCCGAAACCGGGACTATCGCGGTAATGCTGCCGATGCGCTTTGACCGCAGCGGCCATTACCGGTCACTGGACCTGCCCCGGCTCGGTGAGTCGCGGGCTGCCGCGCAGTACCCGGTGAAAAAGCTGTTCGATGCCGGGGTCACGGTCGCCTCAGGCAGCGACTACCCGGCAACCCCCCGGGGTGGTCCGCTGGCCGCCATCCAGGCGGGCGTGATGCGGGGACCGGATCCGGGTGGCGACAGCGATGCCGCGGCACAGGACCTGGATGCCGCGGCTCCGGTGCCGGAGGACCAGGGCGTGTCACTGGAACGCATGCTGCTGTCGTTCACCATCAACGGTGCCATCGCCAACCGCCTGGAGGAGCAGACCGGGAGCCTGGAAACCGGCAAGTGGGCGGATCTGATCGTGCTGGACCGGAACCTGTTCCAGATTCCCCCGGCGGAGATCGGGTCGGCCCGGGTACTGGAGACCTATTATCGCGGGCGGCTGGTGTACGAGGCCGGGGATGGGGAATGAAGCCGGGGGCGGGGAAGGCTTTCAGGCCGGGGATGTCAGCCTGAGGCCGGCAATCCCCGCCACAATCAGCCCGATACAGAATAACCGCGGCAGCGCGGTGGATTCCGCAAACAGCACAATCCCCAGGATCGCGGTGCCCACCGCACCGATGCCGGTCCATACGGCGTAGCCGGTACCCACCGGGATCACCTTCAGTGCCTGGGCGAGGAAATAAAAGCTCGCCACCATCGTCACCACGGTCAACACACTGGGCAGTGGCCGGGTGAACCCGTCACTGTACTTGAGGCCGATCGCCCAGCCCACTTCCAGCAGGCCGGCGACCAGCAGCAACATCCACGGACTGTTCATGCCCAGCCTGTCTCCTCTGGCCTCAGCGCCGTCCGGGCGCCAGTCGGTCCTCGTCGCGGAAGGCCCACAGCACCAGGCAGCCGGCAAACACGATCAGCGATGGGTAAAAGAGCACATTGGTGCCCTCCAGGTACCAGCCCCACGGATCCACCACCGAGCGCCAGACTCCCAACAGGGTGATGCCGTTGACGATGGCCTGGGCGGGATAGGTATAGCGCTGCCACAGGCCCGTGATCACCGCGGCGCCCAGCAGTAGTTGCAGCACACCGAACATCTTCCACAGTAGTGGTGCGCTGACCACGCCCAGGTAAAAACGGTCGGACACGGCGATCGCGTGCTCCACATTCACCAGCTTGTCGACGCCCCAGATGACCAGCAACAGGCCGAGGCTGATTCGCAGGAGTAGTAAAGAAAAGGCGCGCATGGAAGGATCCCCTGGGTAAGTTGTTGACCGGCGCCCTACTGGACAGCCGGCGCTATTTGCCGACCGCACTACCCTCGCGGCGTGGGTCGGCGCCACCGTGGAGCTTGCCGTCGATCAGTGCAATCCCGTGGATACCACTGTTCAGGTTGCGCTCCACCACCTTGTGTCCCAGCTGTTCCAGTTTTCTTACAGTCTCCGCGGGGAAAAAGCCCGACTCCAGTTCCACCCGGTACCCGATCGCGCCGATATTGCCCGCGGCTATGGCGTCGGCAATGGGCATCCCCAGGCCCAGGTGATAGAGAATGGTCCGCGCAGTGTAGTCAATAATGCGCGAGCCGCCCGGGGAGCCCACCAGCAGTCGCAGGCTGCCGTCCCGGTTGAATACGACGGTCGGTGACATGGAGGAGCGCGGTCGCTTGCCCGGCTGCACGCGGTTGGCCACCAGTTCGCCATCGGCGCGCTCGGGGGTAAAGGAAAAGTCGGTCAGCTGGTTGTTGAGCAGGAAACCGCGGACCAGCAGGCGCGAGCCAAAGCCGGTCTCGATACTGGTGGTCATGCTTACGCCATTGCCGTAGCGGTCCACGATCGACAGGTGGCTGGTATTGGGTTTTTCCGGGGAATCTGCCGGCTGGCGCTTGGCATCGAAGGGCCTGGGCTTGCCCGGCACGGCAGTGGTGGCCTCCTCGCCCGAGATCAGTTTTGCCCGCCGCACCAGGTACTCCGGGGCCACCATCGCACGCGTGGGCACGGCGACAAAATCCGGATCGGCGGAATAGGTATTGCGGTCGGCAAATGCCAGTTCCGAGGCCTCCGCAAACAGGTGGGTCAGTTCGGCGCTGCCGGGCTCGAACTCGGTCAGCGGGAACTGGCCGACCATGCCCAGGATGGCGCCCACGGTGGTGCCACCGGAGGACGGTGCGCTGGCACCGCAGACGCGGTAGAGCAGGAATTCGCTGCATACCGGTTCGCGCACTTTCGCCTGGTAGCCGGCCATATCCTCGCGGGTCATCACGCCCGGGTTGACCGGGTCGTTGCGCACCGCATCGACGATGGCCGCAGCGATATCCCCCCGGTAAAACGCATCGGCGCCCTGCTCCGCCAGCTGCCGGAGGGTGCGGGCATAGTCGGGGTTTTTTAGTAGCGTGCCCACTGCCAGCGGCTTGCCGTCATCGGTAAAGAAATAGCTGGCGATGGCCGGGCGCGCATCCACCTGCGGCAGGCGGTCGAGCAGCTGGTGCAGGCGCGGTGAAACCTCAAAGCCCTGCTCTGCCAGCTCGATGGCCGGGACGAACAGTTCCGCCCAGGGCAGTTTGCCGTCGCGCTGGTGAGCCAGTTCCAGCATCCGCATCACGCCGGGTACGCCCACCGAGTAGCCGCCGATGACCGCCTTGAGAAAATCCCGCGGCTCGCCGTCGTGCATGAAATACTGTTCATCGACCGCCGCCGGAGCGGTTTCGCGGCCATCGTAATAATGCAGGGATTTGTCGTCGGCGCGGTAGCTCAGCATAAAGGCGCCGCCGCCGATACCCGAGGACTGGGGCTCTACCAGGCCCAGCACCAGCTGCGCGGCGATGGCCGCGTCCACCGCGGTGCCGCCGCGGGCCAGGATGCCGGCGGCGGCCTCACTGGCATGGGGGTTGGCGGTAACCGCCATGAATTCCGATGCGCTGGCCGCCTTGACCTCACTGCGGCCGGTGGCCACCTCGGGCTGGATTTCCTCGCTGCGCTCGGCGGCGCCGGGGCCGGGCTTTTCAGGGTCGGCAAGCAGCAGGCCGGCAGAGATGACTCCGGCAGAGATCAGGGATGCGAGAACCAGTTTGCGCACGTTCGACTCCGGTCTGGGAAAACTCGCCGGAGTTTAACAGCTAACCGGGTGCGCAACAGTAAGGGGGGCGAGGTGCGGTCGGGAATATGCGGCAGGGGCGCCGTGAAGGCGCCGGAACCCCGGTGCCGCCACCGGGTAGCGGGCGGCTCCGGGGCGGGAACTCAGCGGTTGAATTTTTCCTGCAGCGCTTCCTCGACCGCCGGCGGCACGAACTTGGTGACGTCGCCGCCGAGGGAGGCGATTTCCCGCACCAGTGAAGAGGAAATGTAGGAGAGGTGCTCCGCCGGGGTCAGGAACAGGCTTTCCATGTTCGGCGCCAGTTGCCGGTTCATATTGGCCAGCTGGAATTCGTACTCGAAGTCGGAAACCGCGCGCAGGCCACGCAGCACGCCGTAGGCATCTACCTGTCGCACCAGGTCGGCGAGCAGGATATCGAAGCCGATGACTTCCACGTTGGGCAGGTGGCGCAGGACCTGCTGGGCCAGCTCTACCCGCTCATCCAGGGTGAACAGTGGGTTCTTGCGGGAGCTGGAAGCCACGGCCACGATCACGTGGTCGAACAGGCGGCAGGCGCGCTCCACCAGGTCCATATGACCGTTGGTGATGGGGTCGAACGTTCCGGGGTAGACGACTTTTTTCATGAGCAGGGTTTCGCAGGTTATCGCTGGACGCCGATGTCTTGGCCGCTGGCATGCCCGCCCTCCCGGTCCCGGAAAGGACTGATGGAGGGGCAATGCGGCCCGGCGGGGACGCGCATGTTAAACAATTTGTGCGCGACCCTCAAAAAACACGGTTCAGGCGGCACTGAGCAGGCGCATGCAAACCTGGCCCGCACGTTTCTCCTTCTCCACCTGCCAGTGCCCAGGCAACGGCAGCGCTGTGTCCCGGGGTGTCTCCACATAAACCAGGGCGCGCGGCGCCAACCGGTCGTGCAGGGCGGCCAGGGCGGGCTGCCACAGGTCGGCGGTGAAGGGCGGGTCGAGGAAGACGATATCGTAGGCGCTGGCATCGCCGGCCAGGAAATCCAGCGCACTCTGGTGGTGCACCCGGCCCCGGTCGGTGCCGAGCAGCTGCAGCTGGGCGCGCAGGGTGTCGGCCGCCCTCCGGTTCAGTTCCACAAATTCCACACTTGCCGCGCCGCGGGAGAGCGCCTCGAGTCCCAGCGCCCCGGAGCCCGCAAACAGGTCCAGGCAGCGGGCGCCCGGCAGCCGGAACTGCAGCCAGTTGAACAGTGTCTCGCGCAGCCGGTCACCGGTGGGGCGCAGGCCCTCTACCGGGGCGAACTGCAGCCGGCGCCCGCGCCACTCACCTCCGATGATACGGAGCTGCGACAGGGGTTGCGGGGAGGCTTTGCGCGGGCGATTTCTGGGCAAGGTGGTTTCCTGGCTGTGTGGGGCATCGAGCGGTGCTAAGATTAGCGCCTTTCCAACACCGTGGTACAGCCGGATACGAGCATGATCTTTGACTTCCTGCGCAAGAAAAAGCCGAAGCCCGAGGAACAGGCGGAGGAGAAACCCGCCGAGCAGCCGGGCGAAACCTCCGGGGAAGACGAGGCCCGCGAAGGGCAGGCTGCACCCACAGCACCGGATTCCCCCGCTGAGCCGGTCCACGAGGAGCCGGCAGGCGAGGCCGCACCGGCTCCGGAGCTGGCAGAGCCGGCCCCCCCCGAGCCAGCCCCCGCCCCTGAACCGGCCCCCGCGCCCGACAAGGCACAGGCCCCGTCCGGCGCAAAAGAGGAAAAAGTGGGGTTCTTTGCCCGCATCCGTCGCGGACTCAGTCGCACCAGCAACCAGTTTGCCGAGGGCATGGGCAACCTGTTCCTGGGTGCCAAGGAGATCGACGACGAGTTGCTCGAAGAGCTGGAAACCCAGCTGCTGATGGCCGATGTCGGGATGGATGCGACCACCGAAATTGTCGACCGCCTCACTGCCCGGGTCTCCCGGCGCGAGCTGAATGACGGCGAGGCGCTCTACCGGGCGCTGCAGGAGGAACTGGCCGGGCTGCTGGACAGTGTCGAGGCGCCACTGGCCATCGACACCGCCAAAAAGCCATTCGTGATCCTGGTAGTGGGCGTCAATGGCGTGGGCAAGACCACCACCATCGGCAAGCTGGCGCATCGGTACCTGGGCGAGGGCAAATCGGTGATGCTGGCTGCCGGCGATACCTTCCGTGCCGCCGCGGTGGAACAGCTCCAGGTCTGGGGTGAACGCCACGGCGTGCCGGTAGTGGCCCAACACACCGGCGCCGACAGTGCCTCGGTCATCTATGACGCCGTGCAGTCGGCCCAGTCCCGCGGCGTGGACGTGGTGATTGCCGATACCGCCGGGCGCCTGCATACCAAGTCCAACCTGATGGAAGAGCTGAGCAAGGTCCGCCGGGTGATGGGCAAGCTGGACCAGACCGCGCCCCACGAGGTGCTGCTGGTACTGGATGCCGGTACCGGCCAGAACGCCCTCAGCCAGGCCGAGCAGTTTCGCAATTCCGCCGGTGTCACCGGCATGGTGCTGACAAAACTGGACGGTACCGCCAAAGGCGGTGTGATCTTTGCACTGGCGCAGCGCTTCGGTATTCCGGTACGCTTCATCGGTGTCGGCGAGCAGGCTGAAGACCTGCAGCCATTCCGCGCGAAAGACTTTGTCGCCGCGCTGTTTCGCCGGGACGAAAACTGATTTCCCGTTTGTAGGAGCGGCCCATGGCCGCGATTGGGTCCCGAGGTGCCAGGGCAGGTCATTCGCGGCCATGGGCCGCTCCTATCATTAATAACAAGAATTCGCCGCCTGCATGATCACCTTTGACAACGTCAACAAGCGCTACGAATCCGGGCAGGATGCGCTGGTGCGCGTCAGCCTGGAGCTGCAGCGGGGCGAACTGGTATTCCTCACCGGGCACAGCGGTGCCGGCAAAAGCACCCTGCTCAAACTCCTTACCGCGATCGAGCGCCCCACCCGCGGCAGCATCCTGGTGGCGGGCCAGAACCTCAACCGCCTGCGCAACAGCCAGGTGCCCTACTACCGCCGCAATGTGGGCATTGTGTTCCAGAATCACCAGCTGCTGTTCGACCGCAGTGTCTTCGACAATGTGGCGCTGCCCCTGTCCGTGGCCGGCTGCAACCGCCGTGAGGTGGGCCGGCGCGTGCGCGCGGCACTGGACAAGGTGGGCCTTCTGCACAAGGAGCGCCAGAACCCCATTATGCTTTCCGGTGGTGAGCAGCAGCGGGTCGGTATCGCCCGGGCAGTGGTCAACAAGCCGGCGATCCTGGTAGCGGATGAGCCCACCGGTAACCTGGACCCGCAGCTGTCCGCGGAGATCATGCAGCTGTTTGCCGACTTCAACGCGGTGGGGGTGACGGTGATGATTGCCAGCCACGACCTGGAATTGATCGCCCGCCAGAAACGCCGGGTACTGACCCTGCAGGCGGGCCAGCTGATCTACGATGGAATCCCGAGCCGTGAAGCAGCCTACCCGTAACCCCGGCAACCCGGTTCGTACTGCCGCTCGCCAGCAGGCCGCGGCAGAGCGCACCCGCGCCACCGGCGCCGTCACGGCCCGAACCCGCCTGGGCGATCGCCTGCGCGGCTGGGTCGGGCACCACCGCGAGATGGCCGCCGAGGCCCTGCGGCGTTTCTTCGCGGCGCCCATGGCCAGCTTCATGACGGCCCTGGTAATCGCTATTGCCCTGGCGCTGCCGGCCTCCCTGCAGCTGGGCATGGTGAACTTCCAGCGCGCGGTGGCGGGCTGGGACGGCCAGCCGCAGATTTCCGTGTTCCTGAACAAGAGTGCCCGCGACTCCGCCATCACCTCCTACGTGCAAGACCTGCGGGAAGATCCGCGGGTGGCCGAGGTGACGTATATCTCACCCGAGCAGGCGCTGGAGGAGTTCCAGCAGTCGTCCGGCCTCGGTGATGCGCTGGCCGGGCTGGGCAGCAATCCCCTGCCGGCGGTCTTGCTGGTGCGTCCCGCCGGCGCCAACGGGGAGCTGGAGGCTCTGGCCGAGTCCCTGCGGGAAAGTGCCCTCAGCGATGCGGTGGTACTGGATATGGCCTGGGTGGAACGGCTGGCGCGGCTGACCGAGCTGGGCCAGCGCCTCTCCCTGGGGCTGGGCCTGCTGCTGGCACTGGGTGTGATTCTGGTGGTGGTGAACACCATACGCCTGCATATCGAGAGTCGCCGGGAGGAGATCCTGGTGGTCAAGCTGGTGGGGGGGACCAATGCCTTTGTGCGCCGCCCGTTCCTGTACAGCGGTCTATGCTACGGCCTGTTCGGTGGCCTGCTGGCATGGCTGCTGGTGACCCTGGGGGTGGCATTGTTGTCGGGCCCGGTAGCGGGGCTGGCCTCTTCCTACGGCAGTGGTTACCGCCTCGACGGGCCCGGGCTGGCCTACCTGCTGGCTCTGGCTGGCGGCGCCGCCCTGCTGGGCCTGGCGGGTGCCTGGGTGGCTGTGGCACGACATGTCCGCGCCATAGAGCCCTCCTGACCCGGTGGTCACAATTATTTCCGGAACCCGTGGCGCACACGGGAACCGCGCCTGTGGATAAACCCTCTAATGCCACGGATTTCAACGGCTCCGGCACTGTGGGCGGGCTTTCTTATTCGCCCGCGCTAGTGCTAAACTGGCCCAATTCGCCGGGTAACTCCCGGCGGTCGTTTGATCGCAAGTTCAACCGGCACCAGAGTTTTGACAGGAGAGATCTGCATGGGAACTAGCCTGCAGCCAGTGCAAACGCTGTCCCCGGGAGCCAACCTCGGGGCCTATATCCAGACGGTCAGCGGCTTCGATGTGCTGTCCGCTGAGGAAGAAAAGCGGCTGGCGGAGGACCTCTATTATCGCGAGGACCTGAATGCTGCACGGCAGCTGGTTATGTCGCACCTGCGTTTTGTGGTGCACATCGCCAAATCCTACTCCGGCTATGGCCTGAACCAGGGAGACCTGATCCAGGAAGGCAACGTCGGCCTGATGAAAGCCGTGAAGCGCTTCAACCCCGAGAAGGGGGTGCGCCTGGTTTCCTTTGCGGTGCACTGGATCAAGGCCGAGATTCACGAATTTATCCTGCGCAACTGGCGCATCGTGAAGATCGCCACTACCAAGGCGCAGCGCAAGCTGTTCTTTAACCTGCGCGGACAGAAGAAGAAGCTCGCCTGGCTCACCAATGACGAGGCCAAGGCGGTGGCGAAGGACCTGAATGTGGACGTGACGCACGTGCACGAGATGGAGGGTCGCCTCTCTGCCCATGACGCCGCATTCGATGCGGGCGTGGATGACGATGACGACAGTGCCTGGCAGGCGCCGGCGCACTACCTGGAAGACCGCAGTTTCGACCCGGCGGCCCAGCTGGAGCGCGATAACTGGGAAGAGACCAACCTCACCAGTCTCGCCGCGGCCATGGAGCAGCTCGATGATCGCAGCCGCGATATCATCCGGGCACGCTGGCTGAGCGAGAACAAGGCGACCCTGCACGAGCTGGCTGATAAATACGGCGTCTCTGCCGAGCGTATCCGCCAGCTGGAAAAGAACGCGATGAAAAAGGTACGCGTGGCGATGGAAGCCTGATCGCGCCACCGGGCCCTGAAGAAAACCGCGCAACCGCGCGGTTTTTTTTTTGCACTGTGACAAACCTGCGGCGAACCGCGGCCAGGGGCCTTGCCTGCCAACATAAACGGACAACGAAGGGAAACACGGCCCCGGGGGCCTGGACCGGAATCACCATGACCAAACTCTACCTGCTGATCGCCGCTTTTCTCGGCGCCACCGGCGTCATGCTTGGCGCCTTCGGTGCCCACGGCCTGCGCGGCCGAGTGGCCGAAAACCTGCTGGAAGCCTTCAAGACCGGTGTGCACTACCAGCTGGTGCATGCCCTGGTGTTGTTGCTGGTGGCGCTGATGATCCAGCAGTGGGGCTCGCGCACCGCACTGGTGACCTGCGGCGCCCTGTTCGCAGTCGGCGTGCTGCTGTTCAGCGGCAGTCTCTATGGGCTGGCCCTTGGCGGGCCGCGCTGGCTGGGGCCCGTCACCCCCCTGGGCGGCAGCCTGATGATTGCCGGCTGGATAGCCCTGTTTGTGGCGGCGCTGAACCTGCCGCGCTGAGCGCCCGTCGTTTCCCCTGGGAGCGGCCGCTCCTACAATGACTTGATTACGAATTTGCATCCGAGGTCGCAAAGCATGCAAGAAGAGTCCGCGGAAGATTTTCCCTACCGCACCGAGTACAAGAAAAAGTCCATCCGCAGTTATGTCATCCGCGCCGGTCGCATGACCGAGGGGCAGCGCCGGGCTTTCGATAACTACTGGGGGCAGTACGGCCTGTCGCTGTTCGCCGGCCCGCTGGACCCGGCACAGGAGTTCGGTCGCCAGGCGCCGCTGGTACTGGAGATCGGCTTTGGCATGGGCGACTCGCTGCTGGCGATGGCGGAGGCCGAGCCGGACAAGGATTTTATTGGCATCGAGGTGCACCCGCCCGGTGTCGGCCGCCTGATCAACAACGCCGGCAAGGCCGGGGTGAAAAACCTGCGGGTGTATATGGCCGACGCGGTGGATGTGCTCAATGACTGCATCGCCGACGCCTCGCTGGACCGGTTCCAGCTGTATTTCCCGGATCCGTGGCACAAGAAAAAACATCACAAGCGGCGCATCGTGCAGCCGGAATTCGTGCGGCTGCTGTGCACCAAGCTCAGGCCCGGCGGGCTGATGCACATGGCCACCGACTGGGAGAATTACGCCGAGCATATGCTCGAGGTCCTGGAGGCGGAGCCGGCACTGGAGAACACCGCCGGCGCCGGACAGTATGCCCCGCGCCCGGAGTTCCGTCCGCAGACCAAGTTCGAGCAGCGCGGCCAGCGACTGGGCCACGGAGTCTGGGACCTGCTCTACCGCCGCACCTGATTGCAGCGGGGTAAAAGACGTACCTACGGGCTGCCGGCGGGTCTGCTATCTTCATAAGTCAGACGACCCGCCGGTAAAAGGACACTCCGGAGCCCACAATGACTGATAAGAGTCTTCGGCCCGCGCGCACCGTCGCCGTTGCGCTGCTGTTTCTCGCCCTGCCCTGCATGCCCGCCCTCGCCGACGAAGAGGGCACCCTCAACCTCTACCTCAAGGGAACCCGCCAGTGGTTTAACAGCGAGCGGCTGGACGGCACCCCGTTCGAGGAGTTCGAGCTGGATGACAGTACTGGCGGCGGTGTCGGCCTTGGCTTCAATATCACCGACCGCTGGGCACTCGAGGGTGTGGTGGACGCTTTCTCGGCGGACATCGATGGGCTGGACGAAAAAGTCGACGTGTACAACTACCACATGGACCTGTTCTGGCAATTTGCCGGGCAGTTCTGTGGCGACTTCTGCTGGCAACCCTACCTGGCCTTCGGTGTCGGCGAGGTCCGGATCGAGTATGACCGCCTGCTCGAGCCATTGCCGGTAATCCCGGCGGACTACGACGGCCCGGTGTTCTTCGATCGCAGCAGGGAGGACCACGATCGCCAGACCATGGCCAATTTCGGGGTCGGGGTGAAATACCGGCTGGGACCGCGCTGGCAGGCCCGCGCCGATGCGCGTGCCTTTTACGGAGTCGAGCGCGGGGGTATGGATACGGCACTGAGCTTTACCATCGGCTACCAGTGGATGGAGTTTCCGCCGGTGGTGCGGGATACCGATGGCGACGGCTTTATTGACGACGTGGATATGTGCCCGCAGACCCCGCCCGGAGTGGCGGTGGATAACACCGGCTGCCCGATCGACACGGACTCCGACGGTGTGCCGGATTACCTCGACCTGTGCCCCGGCACGCCCTACGCGACGGCCGTGGACGAAGAGGGTTGCCCGGAGACCCCGCCGCAGGGCGAATTCCCGGTCAAGTGATCAGCCTCGCGCCGCGTCGAGCTGCTCGCTGATTTCCAGCCACTCCATCTCCAGCGACTCGAGCTTTTCCCGCTCCTCGGCCTGGGCGCGGTTGAGCCTGGCTATCTCCTCCTGCTGGCCGCCGCTGTAGAGACTCTCGTCGGCGAGCCGGGCGTCGAGCCCGGCCAGTTGCTCCTCGACCCGGGCCATGTCCCGCTCCACGCGCTTGAGCCGGTTGGTCAGGGGTTTCAGTTGCTCGCGCAATGCCGCGGCAGCCCTGCGCTGGGATTTCCTGTCTTCTTTACCTTCCGTGGGCTGGTCGTCCTGGCGCACGGCGGCCTTCTCCCCGGCGCGCTCGTTGCGGCGGAACTCCAGCAGCCACTGGCGGTAATCCTCCAGGTCGCCGTCGAACGCCCGCACCCTGCCGTCGGCCACCAGCAGGAATTCATCGGCGGTATTGGCCAGCAGGTAGCGATCGTGAGAAACCAGCACCACGGCGCCGGGAAACTCCGCCAGCGCCAGCGCCAGCGCGTGGCGCATCTCCAGGTCCAGGTGGTTGGTGGGCTCGTCCAGAAGCAGCAGGTTGGGTTTCTGCCAGGCCAGGATCGCCAGTGCCAGGCGCGCCTTCTCGCCGCCGGAAAAACCGCCCACCTGTTCGAACACACGGTCGCCGGTGAAGCCGTAACCACCGAGAAAATCCCTGAGTGACTGCTCGCTGGCTTCCGGTGACAGGCGCTGCAGGTGCAGCATCGGCGAGGCGGCGCTGTCGAGCGCCTCCAGCTGGTGCTGGGCAAAGTAGCCGATGGCCAGGTGCTCACCGCACTGGCGCTCGCCATGGATAGGCGCCAGCTCGCCGGCCAGGGTCTTGATCAGGGTGGACTTGCCCGCGCCATTGGGGCCCAGCAGGCCAATGCGCCGGCCCGGGTGGATGCCCAGCTGCACCTTGTGTACCACCGCCTTGTCGCCATAGCCCAGTTCCGCGTCGCGCAGGTCGATCAGCGGGTTGGAGACCTTGTCCGCCGATGGCAGGGAAAAGCGAAAGGGGGAATCCACGTGCGCGGGCGCAATTTGCGCCATGCGGTCGAGCGCCTTGAGGCGACTCTGGGCCTGGCGGGCCTTGGTGGCCTTGGCGCGAAAACGGCGGACAAAGTCCTCCATATGCGCGCGCTGGGCCTGCTGCTTCTCAAATTGCGCCTGCTGTTGGGCCAGGCGCTCGGCGCGGGTGCGTTCGAAGGCGCTGTAGTTGCCGCTGTACTGGACCAGCTGGCGGTGCTCGAAACTGACCACACTGTCCACCACCGCGTCGAGGAAATCCCGGTCGTGGGAGATGATCAGCAGTGTGCCGGGGAACTTCTGCAGCCACTGTTCCAGCCACAGGGTGGCATCCAGGTCCAGGTGGTTGGTGGGTTCGTCCAGCAGCATCAGGTCGGCGGGGCACATGAGCGTGCGTGCCAGGTTCAGGCGGATACGCCAGCCGCCGGAAAAACTCTTTACCGGCCGCTGCTGGTGGGCGTGGGAAAACCCCAGGCCGTCGAGCAGCTGGGCAGCGCGGGCCGGGCCGCTGTAGCCGTCGATCGCCGCCATGCGCTCATGGAGTTCCCCCAGTCGCCGCCCGTCCGGTGAGGCCGCGGCCTCGAGTGTTTCCAGTTCCCGCTGCAGTCGGCGCAGCTCGGCGTCGCCATCCAGCACGTAGTCCAGGGCCGTCTGGTCGCCCGCTGCCACCTCCTGTGCCATGTGTGCGATGCGCCAGCCGGCAGGCAGCTCGACACTACCGCTATCGGTATCCAGCTTCCGCAGCAGCAGCTTGAACAGGGTGGATTTGCCGCAGCCATTGGCACCGATAATCCCCACCTTGTGGCCGGGAAAAATGCGGCAGTCAGCATTGTGCAGCAGTTCGCGCCCGCCCAGTTGCAGCGAGACGCCTTGCAGATTGATCAAGAAAAACCTCTTCCGGAGTTACCCCGGCGCGCCATGGTGCTAGGCTAACGACATTACAGCCGCGCGGCACACCCGATAAGAAAGCCGGGATTCTAACGTGACGAAACGCTCCCCTCCATCCTCTTCCGCCCTGGACAATCCCCTGTGGGAGTTCAGCCTCGACTTCTATCGCCATGAAGAAGTGCAGGCATTCCTGCTGGCCTGCCAGGACGACCGGGGTGCGGATGTCTGCCTGATGCTGTGGGCGTCCTATGTGTCGGCCTCCGGGCGGCAGCTGAGCGAGGAGAGCTGGCGGGTGGCGGATCGCGGGCTTGCCCCGCGCCGGCGTATGATCGCCAGCGTGCGCAACCTGCGACGCTGGCTCGGGCGTATGCGCCCGCGGACCCAGTCACTGTATAAGCGCTGCAAAAACTATGAGTTGAAACTGGAACAGCTACAGCTGGCGGCACTGTGGAAACTGCAGCAGGAGACCTGGCCGGAGGATCGCTGCGCGCTGGCACTGGCGGGCCAGCAATATGGCCTGCCGCAAAAAGAACAGGCCCGCTGGGCGGGCCTGATCGACAGCTACTGTAGCGGTGGCACCTGAACGTTACTGGTCGTCCGAGCGCTCGCTGGAAAACAGGCTGTTAAAGGGCGTCACCGGAGTGATGCTCGGTGTCGGCTTGGGGGCCTCGGCCGGCTTGCTGGCGGGGGCCGGTGTGCTTTCAGCCGGTTTCGCTTCCGCCGGCTTGGGTTCTGCCGGCCTGGCGGTCTCCGCCGGAGTCGGTTTTACCGCACTGGGGGCGGGTGATTTCTGCGGGGCCGGCTCACTGGCCTCAGCCTTCTTGGCGGGTGCCTTCTTGACCGGCGCTTTCTTCACTGCGGGTTTCTTCGCCGCTGATTTAGCCCCTGCAGCTGCAGTTGTAGCTGCCTTCTTGGCGGGGGCTTTCTTGGTTGTCGCTTTCTTGGTCGGGGCTTTCTTGGCTGCAGCCTTCTTGGGTGCGGCTTTTTTCGCCGCAGTTTTGCCGGCTGTTGCCTTTTTGGCTGCAGACTTCTTGGCGGCGGGCTTCTTGGTGGAGGTAGCCTTCTTGGCCGCCGGCTTCTTGGCTGTGGCCGCTTTCCTGGCTGTGGATTTGCCGCTGGCAGCCTTGCGCGCCGTCTTGGCCTTGGCGGCCCCTTTCTTTTTCTTTGCCTTGGCAACTTCCTTCTCTGCCTTGGCGGCAACCTTACTTACCTGTTCCGCCAGCTTCAGTTCGGATTTGGCTGCGGCTTCGGCCTGTTTTGCCTCGGCGGCAGCTTCGCGGGCATCGGCCATTGCGGCGGTCAGCTTTTCCACGTTGGCCTTCGCCGTGTCCACCCGCTTCTTGGTGGCAGCGGTCTTGCGCTTGCTGGCGGCAGTACGGGCATCTGCCAGCTTGGACTTGGCCTTGGCCAGCTTGTCCTTGGCAGCGGCCAGGGCCTTGTTGGATTTCTGCACCGCCTTGCTGGCATCGGTTACCTGCTTGGTACGTGCCTTGTCGAGTTTGGTGGTGAGCTTGGCAATTTGCGCTTCCAGCTCTGCGACTGGATTGACAGCTTTCTTTTTGGCAGCCATGAGTCAATATCCTGAGGTTTATTATCGATTCAACGCATCCGGGCAGTGTGGGTGCCCGGCACTTTTGCGGATGGTGCCGCATTCACAGTTACTTGCACTGGCGCGTTGCCCAGGGAGCAAAACCTTTTAGCAATCCAAAGCAACCGCAGGTGCCCACGATAATAGCGCTGTTTTTTTCAAAATTGTATGCCGCAACCACGGAAAAGCGCCCGAAAGTGCCGGTAAAATTCCACAGGCGGAGGGAACTGCGCGAATGTGGCAGTGTTCGAACATGTGAACGGCATCGGTGTGCACCGGTAGTCACCTTGCGTTAGACTTGCTGGGCATCGGCTGACACGCCGTCATGCGGCGGTCGTGAACTGGATCGCCAACCCGATGGCGGAGTTGTCACGGCTACTGGGCCGCATCCCGGACCCGGCCAGCCCGGCCGGGTCTGAAGGAACCCTACGAATAAATACATCCAGAGACTTAAGAGACAACCCATATGAACAAATATCCACTGGCTGCGGCGGTTGCCCTGGGCGTCATGCTGGCAGGCTGTAACAAGCAAGATTCCGGCCAGGCCGAAGAAATCGCACTGGAAACCCAGGAGCAGAAAGTAAGCTACATCATTGCCGAGGACATGGCCCGCCGGCTCGACTCGCAGGGTGTCGCACTGGATTCCAAGGTTGTTGTCATGGCTCTCGAAGATGTCGCTGCCGGCCGTGAGTCGCGCCTCAGCGATGAGGACAAGCAGCAGGTAATCGCCGTATTCCAGGAAAACATGCAGGCCAAGCAGCAGGAGATGCTGGCCAAGCAGGAGCAGGAATTCAAGGCCAAGGCAGAATCAAACATGGCCGAAGGCAAGGCGTTCCTGGAAGAAAACGCCCAGAAGGAAGGCGTGGTTACCACTGACTCCGGCCTGCAATACAAAGTGATTCGCGCAGGCAGTGGTGATACCCCGTCTGCCGACAGCACCGTCGAGGTGGATTACAAGGGTACCCTGATTGATGGTACCGAGTTCGACAGCTCCTATGCCCGCGGTGAGCCGGTACAGTTCCCGGTCGGCGGGGTGATCAAGGGCTGGACCGAGGCGCTGCAGCTGATGAAGGAAGGGGCTAAATGGGAACTGTATATCCCCTCCGACCTGGCCTACGGTCCCGGCGGTGCGGGCGGCCTGATCGGCCCCAATGCCACCCTGATTTTCGAAGTGGAACTGCACAAGGCGAACGTTGCTGAAGGAGAGGCAGGCGCGGGTAGCGATGCAGAACCTGCCGCCGGTGAAGGCGAGGCGACCGATGAGAGCGGTAGTGAAGAGGCGCCGCAGGAGGAGCAGGAGTAAGCTACTTCCTGCACCGACAAGAAAAAGGGCCGCTATCCAGCGGCCCTTTTTTTGTCTCCTTTTAAGTCCCTGTCCCCCTGGCGCTCATTGCCTGCAGCAACCGCTCGTGGCCCTGCAGGCCGGCGACGGGAAACAGCGGCGGGGAGTCAGGCAAGCTGGTTCTTGTGCGCCGTGTGCAGGACCGAAATCATCTCGTCCTCGGAACGGAAGCGGGATTCCAGCGCCTCGCCCAGCAGTGACAGGTCCTTCGGCAGGCTGTCCAAATCGTCGGTTTCCAGGTATTTGTCGTTGAAGTCCACGGCGATATCCGTGGTGGCATCAATTTTGGTGTAGAGCTCGCGGGATTTTTCCAGCCCGGCTTCGTCATTGAATGCCTTGCCTTCCAGTATCAGCTGCTCGTACACCTCGAAGTGGCCCGCCGACACATAGTCCATCAGCAGCTGGCAGAGCTCGCGCACTGCTTCTTCAGTGCGGGCATCGCCGTCGCGCACTTCCCGGTTTTCCGACAGGCTGCAGAAGCGCACCAGGAGCGCCTGGCGGGCATGCAGCCAGCGATCGATTATGTCGCTGACCCCGCCCCAACGTTCACGCGCCGACTTACAGTTTTCCAGCATTTCAGGCTTCCTTTTATCTCGCTCTGCCCCACCACAATCATGCTCAGCGGGCTTTTATGCAAGATAGGAGATTCGGGTATCGCGGGCAAGGCGAAAGCGGCAATCGGCGCCAGAAGCCGGCGCTGTCAGGCACCTGCCAGCAGTGGCAGGAATACCGCGGTCAGGGCGCCGCACAGCCCCATCGCCAGCGCCGCGAAGGCCCCGCACAGGGCGCTGATTTCCAGGGCCCGCGCGGTACCGATGGCATGGGCGTTGATGCCCAGCACAAAGCCGACAATGCGCGGGTCGCCGGCACCCAGTCGCCGCATCAGCGACGGCCCCAGGACGGCGCCCACAACGCCGCTGAACACGACGATCCCCACGGTCAGGCTCTCGGCGGCACCTACCTTGCCGGCAATGGCCAGCGCAATCGGTGTGGTTACCGCCTTGCCGGAAAGTGCGGCCAGCACCGGGCCGGAGGCGCCCAGCAAGAGTGCCAGACCGACGCCAATCAGCGGTGCCAGTACCGCGCCCACACACAGGGTCACTGTCAGCGGCATGGCGGCGCGGCGGATGATCGCCAGGTTCTGTCTCAGCGGCACTGCCAGCGCCACCACTGCCGGCCCCAGCAGCGCATACAGGGCGCCGCTGGCGCTTTGGTAGTCCCGGTACTCGATTCCCAGCGCATAGAGACTGCCCGCCACCAGCAGGCTGGCGCCGACGATCGGGTGCAGCAGCGTGGTGCCGCTGCGCCGGTACAGCCACAGGCCGCCCAGGAAACCGGCGACATTGAGTGGCAGGATAAACAGCGGGTGGCCCAGCAGTGCCGGCAGTGAATCAGGCATGGGGGCCGGCCCCGCTGCCGTAACGTCGCAGCAGTTTTTTCAGCAGCAGGGCACAGAGCGCGATACTGGCCAGGGTGCCCAGCACCGTGGCTGCCAACAGGCCCAGCCAGTCTGCGGGGGAGAGGTCGCGGAGAAAGAACAGGCCAGTGGCGGCGGGCAGGAACAGCAGCGCCAGCAGGCGCAGCAACGCTCCGCTCACTTCCGCCAGGCCCTGCGGTACGCTGCCGTAAACCAGCAGGCCCAGCAGCAACAGCAGCATGCCGAGAACCGAACCGGGTACCGGCAGCGCCAGGCTGGCCTGTAACCAGTTACCGGCCAGGTTAGCCGCTACCAGCAGGGCCGCACCGGCCAGCCAGCCGCCAGCGCGGCCGCTGATCCGCACGCTGCTTTTCGGGTGGCCGGGCATCAGGCAGGGGGTGTTTACTGGCGCCGGAAGGCCTGCCAGAGGCCGAATACCACCAGGCCCACAAAGCCCACGGCGGCCCAGGCGGGAATACTCAGGCCCAGCATGGTCCACTGCACCTCGGCGCAGTTGCCGTCACCGGTGAGCAGTACCTTGACCACATCCAGGAAAGGAAAGGCATCGATCATGTAGGAGATGCCGGGACCGCAGGCCGGGACCTGGTCCTCGGGCAGGCTCTGCAGCCACAGCTGGCGGGCAGAGAAGTACAGGCCGCCCAGCGCCCACAGTGACACCAGCATGCCGTATAAACGTCGACCGATAACGCCCGGGTTGTGCACAAATGCGAGCAGGGACACCAGCCCCACGCCCAGCAGCATTACGCGCTGGGTAATGCACAGCGGGCAGGGCTCCAGTCCCCGGACATACTCGAGGTAAAAGGCACTGCCGAGCAGAAAAATGACGGCGAGAAAAACCAGCAAAAACGTAATACGCGGGTTGGGAAGGCTCATTTGTTATCGAATCCTGAAAAATCCTCTCGAAACCGCCGGGCATCGAGCATCAAGTCACTGAACAACAGATCGAAGTCGCGCTCCAGGGCTTCCCCGGCGGCGGTCACTGCGGGCAGTGCGGCCTGCAGTGCCACCGGGCGTCGCAGGCGCTGGCCGACGCGCTCCAGGGTGCGGGCAATGACATCGCGGTCGGGATAGCTCTGCAGCAGTCTAAATTGCTCGGCCCGCTGCATAAAGCGCCGGGCGCCGGGCGGAATATACCGCCTGCGGGCGTGGAAGTCTCGCCAGCATTGGTCACAGAAATTGTCGAGGGAATACGGGTGCCAGTCGTCCCACTGGCGGCTGAGCAGGTGGTCGAACCAGATATCCAGCACGATACCCCCGTAGCGTCGCCACTCCGGGCCCAGCCGTTGCAGGGCATCCACATAGGCGGGGTGGGCATCGGAGCGCGCGTCGATGCGGCGGTGCAGGCGGATGCCGGCCTCGATGGCGGGGGGGAACTCTCCCCGCAGGGGGCCCTTGACGAAATCCCCCAGCAGGCCGCCCAGGCGCCAGTCCGGGTCGGGGCCGGATAACAGCAGGTGGGCGAGATAGTTCATGGGGCTTTGGGCCTGGCGATTACTGGTGGGGGACAACCCCGGCCCGCCGGTGCGAGCTCAGGCGGGCCGGGAGCCGGTTCGGGCTGGGCCAGCGCTATCGCTGGCAGAACGTATACTGCGCATAGTACTGACCGAGGAAATCCTCGAAAGTGCCCGTATCGGCGGCTTCCACTTCGCGCTGGCGCTCCAGGGATTCCCTTGCGCCACGGGCAAATTCCTCGCGGGTGCTGTCGTCCAGGGGGCGTTCGCGGAAGTACCGGTGGTGCTGTTCGGCCTTGTCCTGGGCCCACTCGAAGAAGCTCTGGCCGCGTTCACGCATCTCCGCCAGCATTCTCGCCGCGGGAGTGGCGACCTCACCACGGACTTTTTGCTGCTGTGCTGCCAGCGCGCGGGCGAAGTCGTCACCTTCCCAGGCGCGGTCGAGCAGTTCCGCCAGCGGTTGCATCTGGCCCAGCAGCTCCTCCGCCCAGTCCACCAGCGGGCGCTCGCCGCCGTTGTGGACCAGCTTCAGTTGCGGGTCGCGGCCGCGGTAGACAATGCGGTTCTGGTTTTCCTGCGTGGCCCGGTAATCCGCGTCGTCGGTCTTGGGGCTGTCTTCCAGCAGGCAGTGCAGCAGGAAACAGTCGAGGAAGCGCATCTGCTGCGCGTCCATGCCCAGTGGCTCGAACGGGTTCAGGTCCAGGCAGCGCACCTCGATGTATTCCACTCCGCGGTTGTCCAGTGCGGACAGCGCGGTCTCACCCATGCGGGCCGGGTTCTTCGGCCGGATCGGCGAGTAAAATTCGTTCTCGATCTGCAGCAGGCCGGTGGACAGCTGCTGGTAATTGCCCCCGGCGTCCTTCACACCCAGCTCGTGGTACGGCGGATAGGGTTTGCTGATTGCCGCACACAGGGTGGATAGGTAGCTGGGCAGGTCGTTGTAGCAGACGATCAGTGACTGCTGGGCGTCGCTGTTGTAACCCAGGTCGCCCATGCGCAGGGAGGTGGCGTAGGGTGTGTGCAGGCTCCTGGGGTTGCCGTCGAATGGCTCCAGGGAGTGATCGCGCCCCTCGACAAAAGAGGCGCACACAGCCGGTGCGGCACCGAACAGGTGGATCAACAGCCAGTAATGGCGGCGGAAATTGCGGATCAGGTCGAAGTAGCGGCGGGTCTTGAATTCGCCCAGCTCCTCGCTGCTGCCCTCACGCTCGTGCAGCCATTGCCAGAAAGACTCCGGCAGGGAGAAGTTGTAGTGGATACCGGCGATGGTCTGCATGGCGCGGCCGTAGCGCAGGCCCAGCCCCAGGCGATAGACGGTTTTCATGGAACCGCTGTGGGAGCTGCCATAGAGCGCCACCGGGATATCCTCGTCCTCGCCCAGCACGCACGGCATGCTGTTGACCCACAGCCGCTCGTCACCGATCTCGCCGTAGGTGTAGCGATGGATCTGGTCGAGGGTCTCCAGGACCTCTTCCGGTGTCGCCACCGGCGGGGTGATGAACTCCAGCAGGGCCTCGGAGAAATCCGTGGTGATCAGGTCGTGGGTCAGCGCCGAGCCCAGTGCTGCCGGGTGCGGGGTGCGGGCCAGGGTGCCATCGGGATTGACCCGCAGGCTCTCTTTCTCGACACCGCGGCGAATGCCCTTCAGCAGTTGCAGCGTTTGCGGCTGGGCCAGGGCGGCCAGGTAATGGGGCACTCGTATCTCCTTACTGAGGCTGGCTGTGCCTCTGGACTGCCGTTGGGAAACCGCCGACCGGTACGGCGGCCGCCGGCACTCCGGCCGATATGGGGACCGGCGCCGGTTTTCTCAAGGATAGGATTGGCGGCCGTGGAATCAGACGGCCGAACCGGATCGCTGCGCGTCTTCGCCGGGCTGGTCCGGTTCGATCTCGGGTGGCTCTTCCGGCGTGATCTCCGGCGGCTCGCCCGGTTCAATCTCCGGGGTGGGCTCGGGAATGATTTCCGGGTTCTGCTCCGGCGGGGTTTCCGGCGGTGAGCCCGGCTCGATTTCCGGGTCGCCCAGCGCCTCCTCGGGCACCTGGGGCTGTCCCTTGGGGTTCAGGTCGCACTGCAGCAGTTCGATGCGCAGGCTGACATCGCGGGTGTTGGCCTCAAACATCTGGTTGATGGCGACGTCCTTGTGCTCGCTGCGGAACAGCTTGCCGGCGTCGCGGCCGTCGATCCACTCGTTACTCTTGCTCAGGAATCGCTGGTGCTGGTTCGTCAGCACGTACACATGGCTCATGCGGAAGGACAACTTTGCTTATGTACAGACGGGCAGTGTAGCGATGGAGGGAACGGGGTCAAGAACCCGGCGGCCCGCACCCGTCCCGGCCGGGCTGGGCCGGCGCGGAAATGGATGCGGGGCGCCAACGGTGGCGATGGTTCAGATCGCCTCCAGGGGGTAGTGCTCCGGGTACGGCAGCCGGGCCGCGCCGCTGTCCACCGCTGCGCGTGCCACCGCCGCCGCCACTTCCGGCAGCAGGCGGGGATCGGTGGGCTTGGGCAGGATATAGGCCGGGCCCAGGCCCAGCTCGATACCGCCGTAGCCCTCGCGCACCGCGTCCGGCACCGGCAGGTGGGCGATCTTGCGGATGGCCTCGATGGCCGCCAGCTTCATCTCCTCGTTGACACGCACGGCGCGTACATCGAGGGCGCCGCGGAAGATGAACGGGAAGCAGAGCACATTGTTGACCTGGTTCGGGTAGTCCGAACGACCGGTGGCCATGATCAGGTCGTCGCGCACGCTGTGGGCCAGTTCCGGCGAGATCTCCGGGTTGGGGTTGGAGCAGGCAAAAACCACCGGGCGCGGGGCCATGCGCTTGAGCTGCTCGGCGGACAGCAGGTCCGGGCCGGATACGCCCAGGAATACGTCGGCGCCCTCGATGGCATCGTCCAGGGTGCGCATCTCGGTATCCCGTGCCCACTCGCCTTTGTAGGCGTTGATGTCGGTGCGCCCCGAGTGGATCACGCCGCGGCTGTCGAGCATGGTGATCTGTTCTTTCTTGGCCCCGGCGGCCAGCATCAGCTTGCAGCAGGCGGTGGCGGCTGCGCCGGCACCCAGGCACACCATGCGCACGTCCTCGATTTTCTTGCCCTGGATCTCAAGGGCGTTGAGCATGCCCGCCACGGTCACGATGGCGGTGCCGTGCTGGTCGTCGTGGAACACCGGCACCGGGCAGCGCTCGATCAGCGCTTCCTCGATATGGAAACACTCCGGCGCCTTGATATCTTCCAGGTTGATGCCACCGAAGGTGTTGGCGATGGCGCTGACCGTCTCGATAAAGCGCTCCGGGCTCTTGGCCTCCACCTCGATATCCACCGAGTTGATCCCGGCGAAACGCTTGAACAGAAGGGACTTCCCTTCCATCACCGGCTTGGATGCCAGCGGGCCCAGGTTGCCGAGGCCGAGGATGGCACTGCCATTGGAGATGACTGCCACCAGGTTGCCCTTGCCGGTGTACTGGTAGGCGGCATCCGGGTCGCGGGCGATCTCGCGCACCGGTTCGGCGACGCCGGGACTGTAGGCCAGGGACAGGTCTTCCTGGGTCTGCGCCGGTGTGGTGAGCTCTACCGACAGCTTGCCCGGGGTCGGCAGCGCATGGTAATCCAGCGCTGCCTGGCGCAATGCTTCCTTCGCATCCTTCATCTTGGGTAATTCTCTCGAGTCAGTGGTCGCTAACCCGCTAAGTGGCGACCGGTTTACTGCGGGGGCGCAGAGAATAACCGAGGCAGGTCTGCCGCTACAAGGGCGAGGAGGGTTCGTGAACGCTAATCCCTACTAATTTCGATGGTAAATTCGGAATCTGCCGCAATAAACCAGCGTTTATTTTGCGGATAAAGGGACAGGTATTTCGTGCCCCGGTCCACCAGCCAGCCTTTCACTTCTATTTCGCGATCTTGCCAATCGCGCCCCGTCACCTGTCCATAATCGCGGGTGGGATCCAGCCGGATCGCCACCGGCCCGTCCAGCTCCAGCCACAGGAAGTGGTTGCGGTCGACCTTCTCCACCCGGCCCCGCAGCAGTACAAAGCCACCGTCGCCGGGACGGACGTCCCCTGCCCGCAGCCGCGGCCAGGTACCGGCTGCCCAGATCCCGCGACCGGCACGCCGCGCCCATTCCTCGCGGGTATGCAGGCACTCGGCCAGGGCCAGGTTGGGGGCGATGGCGATATGGAATGCGAGTCCCGCCGACAGCAGTGCGGCCTCCAGGCTCTCGCCCCGGTGGTTATAGACGTGGGCCAGCACGCGGCCGTAGCGATCGCGCCGGGCGCGGTCGTACACCAGCTCCACCCCGCCTCCATCGAGAAAACGCTCGGTAAAGTCGGTTGCCGCCTGGGCCAGCGGCTCCCCCGGCTCCCCCTTGCGGGGCATCTCCGGCGTATTGACGCCGATCAAGCGCACTCGCCGGCCGTCCTCCAGTAGCAGGGTGTCACCATCCTGAACCCGCTCGACTGCCACCAGTTCGTCGGCCTGTCCCAGCACGCAATCCGCCCAGGCAGGCGGGAACAGCAGTGTGAGGGCACAAAAAAAGGCACCGCGGGTAAACCGGGGTGCCTTTTTCCTGCAGTGTTCGCCGTTGTTCATGGCAACGGCCCTGCGAGACTCGCTTACTTGCTGATGCGGCTGCCGAAACGCTTCTTGAAGCGGTCCACGCGGCCACCGGTGCTCGCTTCGCGCTGCTTGCCGGTGTAGAACGGGTGGCACTGGGAGCACACGTCCAGCTGGATGTCTTTGCCCAGGGTGGAGCGGGTCTTGATGCTGTTGCCGCAGGAACAGGTTGCGGTCACATCGGTGTAGTTCGGATGGATATCTGCTTTCATGATTGCCTCTGCTCGAATCCGCCACCCGGTCTGTTGCCGAGCACGGAGTCGTCGTTGATGTAGGAACTGGTGGAGTTCCGGGCTGCTTAAAAAGTCGGCGCATACTAATCAGATTAGCCGGCCGGATCAAGCACAATCGCGCCGCAGGCCCCGCCACTGGTGGCGATGCCGCCGGATACCCCGGTTGACCGGTGGGACAGGCGGCGACAGGGGCAGGCAGCTGGCGCTCCAGGTGCGTTATCATGCCGCGCTTGCACAGGCAGTAACGTGAGCGGGGGGCAATTTGGCGACAATCGGCGGACAAGCGGTCATCCTGCGGCTGGCAGTCCCGGTCCCCCTGCGGCGCCTGTTCGACTACCTGCCGCCGTCCGGCACCGACCCGGCACAACTGGTGCCCGGCCAGCGTATCTGGGTCCCCTTCGGTGGCCGCAAGCTGGTGGCCGTGCTGGTGGATATCGTGGGGGAGTCGCCGCTGGCGGAGCTCAAGCCGGCGCTGGAGCTGATTGACCAGCGGCCGCTGTTCGATGAGCGCAGCCGCGCTTTCCTGCAATGGGCGGCGGACTATTACCAGGCGCCGGTGGGTGAGCTCTATGCGGCGGCCCTGCCGGTGGCATTGCGCAAGGGCAAGCCAGCTGACCACTGGGCCGAGCAGTGGCTGCAACTCACCACCGAGGGCAAGGGCCTGCCGGAATCCGCGCTGGCACGGGCGCCCAAGCAGCAGGCCCTGCTGCAACTGCTGTTGGAGCGCGGCCGCCACAGCCGTACCCACCTTAAGGAACTGGGCCACCCGGCGACCGCCACACGGGCGCTGGTGGAGCGGGGACTGGCCGAGTGGCAATCCGGGCCCACGGTACCGCCGCCCATCCCCGACGCCGAACCGGCCGCGCCGCCAGAACTCAATGAGGAACAACAACAGGTGCTGCAATCGGTGGCTGCGGAGGGCTTTTCCGCCTCCCTGCTCGAGGGCACCACCGGCAGCGGCAAGACCGAGGTATACCTGCGCCTGATGCAGCGCGCGCTGGACCGGGGCCGGCAGGCCCTGTTGCTGGTGCCGGAGATCGGCCTCACTCCCCAGACCCTGCGCCGCATCGCCGCGCGCTTCCCCGGGCACAGCATCGCTGCACTGCACTCCGGCCTCGCCGACGGCGAACGGGCCCGCGCCTGGCTGGCGGCCGCCTCCGGGCAGGCGGATATCGTCATCGGCACCCGCTCCGCGATCCTCACGCCCCTGCCGCGCCCCGGTGTGGTGCTGGTGGATGAGGAGCACGACGGTTCCTTCAAGCAGCAGGACGGGGTGCGCTACTCCGCCCGCGACCTGTCGGTGGTGCTGGCCCGCAACGCCGGCGTGCCGGTGCTGCTGGGTTCGGCCACCCCCTCGCTGGAGAGCCTGCACAATGCCCTCAGTGGGCGCTACCAGCACCTGCGCCTGCGCCGCCGCGCCGGCGATGCGAAACCGCCGCAGATCCATGTGGTGCCGACCCTGGGGCAGCAGCTGGAGGAGGGCTTCGCGCCGCAGGTGCTGCGGCATATCGGGGATACCCTGGCCCGCGGTGAGCAGGCGCTGGTATTTATCAACCGACGCGGGTTTGCCCCCGCCCTGACCTGCGACGACTGTGGCTGGCTGGCGGACTGCCCGCACTGTTCCAGCAAGCTCACCCTGCACCGGCGCCAGCGCCAGCTGCGTTGCCACCACTGTGACTACCGGCGGCCGCTGGTGGACGCCTGCCCGCAGTGCCACAGCCGCTCGCTCAGCGCCCTGGGCGGCGGCACCGAGCGCAGCGAGGAACTGCTGGCGGGGCGCTTTGCCGATTTCCCGGTGATCCGTGTCGACCGCGACACCACCGCCAGCAAGCAGGCCCTCGATCGCCTGCTGGCGCCGGCGCGGGATGGCGAGCCCTGCCTGCTGCTGGGCACACAGATGCTGGCCAAGGGCCATCACCTGCCCCGGGTCACCCTGGTGGTCATCCAGGATGCTGACGGCGGCCTGTTCAGTGCCGACTTCCGGGCACCGGAGCGCACCGGTCAGTTGCTGGAGCAGGTGGCGGGCCGCGCCGGGCGCGGCGACCTGGCCGGCCGGGTGCTGGTACAGAGCCGCTTCCCCGAGCACCCGCTGCTGCAGTTGCTGCTGGAGAAAGGCTACAGCGCCTTCGCCCGGCAGTTGCTGCGCGAGCGCACCGCGGCGCAGCTGCCGCCATTGCGGGCCATGGCGCTGGTGCGGGCAGAGTGCGAGGAACCGCGCTGGGCCGAGGCTTTCCTGGAGGAGGCGCGCGGCCACCTGGAGGCGATGGCCCCGTCGTCACCGGAAATCCAGTACCTGGGCCCGGTGCCGGCACTGCTGGAGCGCAAGTCCGGGCGCTATCGCTTCTACCTGCAGGTGACGGCGGAACAGCGCGGCCGGCTGCAGCCCTTGCTGGCGCGGCTGTGCCAGTGGGCCGAGGGCAACCGGAACCGCCGCCTGCGCTGGGCGGTCGATATGGACGCGCAGGAATTGTCCTGACCGAATACTGCCGTCGCCCGGTCCCCCCGCCATGCATTAGGCGTTACAATTTGACGCAAGCCACACCGATAAAAAGGAACTGAACCGAGATGAGCCGCCGCAACGCCAGCCGTCGCAACAGCCCCGCCAGCAAGCCCGCCTGGGTCTGGTTTGTCCTGGGCAACTTTGTCGGCGGGTTCGCGGTGTTCCTGATTTTCCTCAACGGGCTCGATAACGACCGCGCCGGCAGCGGTGCCGCGCGCCAGCAGGCGCCGCAATCGGAACAGGCGGAAGATGACGGCCGCTCACCGAAGTTCGATTTCTATACGCTGCTGAAGGAAAACGAGGTGGCGGTCCCGCCGCCGAAAACCAAGAAGCTGATCCGCCCGGACCGTGCACCCAGCGCCGATGACAGCGAGAGTGAGCCCCCGCGGGAGATAGCCGTACGGGACGAGCGCCCTGCCGCGGAGCCGGAGCTGGTGTATATCCTGCAGGCCGCGTCGTTCCGCGACGCCAGCGAGGCCGACAGGCTGCGCGCGCAGCTGGCCCTCTCCAACCTGGATGTGAAGGTGGAAACCGCCACCGACAGCCGCGGGACCTGGCACCGCGTCCTCATCGGCCCCTACCAGAGCCGTTCGCGGGTCGCCAAGGCGCGCGAGATTCTCGCCGAGCACGAGCTGATGCCGCTGGTCCTGAAACGCGCGCCCAAGTCAGGCTGATCGCGGCGGGCCCTGTCCCGCGACATCTGCTGTTTCTTTTATCTTCTGACGCCTTTCCCGGCCCGGGGCCTGTTACAGGTCCCGGTGCCTGACCAGCTTGCGGGTCAGCCAGTGGGCCAGCGGTGCGATAAACGACACCAGCGGAAAAGCCACCGCCCACGCCACCAGGAAGGCGCGCAGCCAGCGCAATACGAAGCCAGTATCCATCCCGGTATTGATAAAAGTGATGATCCCCGACATCAGCAGCGACATCATGCACGACATGAAGAGCGCAAAGACCGGGGTATAGAGACGTGGCGGCAGGTTGGGCACAGCGGGAACCTCTGGATAACTTCGTGGCCAATCTGGCCTTCAGGGCGGATTGCAACCAGGACGGGATCTCGCGGCCATGTCGAGATCTTTCAATCGGCTGTAGCGCGGCCGGTGGAATGCCCTGCAAGCCCTGCAAACCCGGTGCGGGGTCATCCAGCGCTTCCCGGGCGCCGCTGGCAGCGTGGCCGCATTTTAACCGCCCCGTATTGAAAAATCCCACCAATGACCACACTTACCACTGAGCAATGAATATCCCCCGTAGGAGCGGCCCATGGCCGCGACCAGGTCCGGGAAATCCCGGTAGTCGCGGCCGCCGGCCGCTCCTGCGACCAGAACCCCGGATTCAAGAGGTCCCCCTTGGAACAATATCGCGGAACCACCATTCTCTCCGTTCGCCGCAATGGCAAGGTCGTTATCGGCGGCGACGGCCAGGTGTCCATGGGCAACACCGTCATGAAAGGCAATGCGCGCAAGGTGCGCCGCCTGTACAAGGACAAGGTGATCGCGGGCTTTGCCGGCGGCACCGCCGACGCCTTCACCCTGTTCGAGCGCTTCGAGGCCAAGCTGGAGGCCCACGGCGGCCAGCTGACCCGCGCCGCGGTGGAGCTGGCCAAGGACTGGCGCACCGATCGCGCCCTGCGCCGGCTCGAGGCCCTGCTGGCGGTGGCGGACGAGACTGCCAGCCTGATCGTTACCGGCAACGGCGACGTGATCCAGCCGGAGGACGACCTGATCGCCATCGGTTCCGGCGGCCCGTTTGCCCAGTCCGCCGCCCGCGCGCTGCTGGACAATACCGACCTGGATGCCCGCACCATCGTCGAGCAGGGCCTGAAGATCGCCGGTGATATCTGTGTCTACACCAACCAGAATCACACCATCGAAGAACTGGATTATTAAGCGCTGCGCCATTTCGCCCGAATGGCTCGGATAACGCCTGCTGCGGCCCATGTCCGCACCGGGCCCCCCGCCAGGCCGATAACGGGTGTTATAGGCCGGCATGCGGGCCGGCCATGGCCCGCAAGGCAAGTAGCGGAACCATTACAGAATTTGCAGGAATCCCAATGTCCCAATCCCAGATGACCCCCCGTGAAATCGTCCATGAACTGGACCGCCATATCGTCGGCCAGAAAGAGGCCAAGCGCGCCGTGGCCATCGCCCTGCGCAACCGCTGGCGCCGTATGCAGGTGGCGGAGGAGCTGCGCCCGGAAATCACCCCGAAGAATATCCTCATGATCGGCCCCACCGGTGTGGGCAAGACCGAGATCGCCCGCCGCCTGGCCAGGCTGGCCGGCGCACCCTTTATCAAGGTGGAGGCCACCAAGTTTACCGAGGTGGGCTATGTGGGCCGCGATGTCGAGTCCATCGTCCGCGACCTGGTGGAAATGGCGGTCAAGCTCGAGCGCGAGAAAGCCATGGAAGCCGTGCAGCAGCGCGCCATGGATGCCGCCGAGGATCGTGTCCTCGATGCCCTGCTGCCCCCGGCGCGCAGCACTGACCCTGCTGAACGGGGCGATAACAGCACCCGCCAGATGTTTCGCAAGAAACTGCGCGAAGGCCAGCTGGACGAGAAAGAGATTGAGGTGGAGGTTTCCGCTGCGCCCATGGGGGTGGAGATCATGGCGCCCCCGGGCATGGAGGAAATGACCAACCAGTTGCAGGGCATGTTCTCGAATATGTCCCAGGGCAAGACCAAGAAGCGCAAGCTGACCGTCAAGCAGGCGATGAAGCAGCTGACGGACGAGGAAGCCGCCCGCCTGGTCAACGACGAGGACATCAAGAACCGCGCCATCGAGGCGGCGGAACAGAACGGCATCGTGTTCCTGGACGAGATCGACAAGGTGGCCAAGCGCCAGGAGAGCGGTGGTGCGGATGTTTCCCGCGAGGGTGTGCAGCGCGACCTGTTGCCACTGATCGAGGGCAGCACCATCACCACCAAGCACGGCATGATCCGCACCGATCATATCCTGTTTATCGCCTCGGGCGCCTTCCACCTGTCGAAGCCGTCCGACCTGATCCCGGAATTGCAGGGCCGCCTGCCGATTCGCGTGGAACTGGATTCGCTGACCTCTGCCGATTTCCAGCGCATCCTCACCGAGCCGTCCGCTTCGCTCACCGAGCAGCAGAAGGCACTGCTGGCCACCGAGGGCCTGGACCTGGAATTTACCGAAGACGGTATCCAGCGAATCGCCGAGGTGGCCTTCCAGGTCAACGAGACCACGGAAAATATCGGTGCGCGGCGTCTGCACACGGTGCTCGAGCGACTGCTGGAGGAAATCTCCTTCGACGCCGGCGATGCCGGCAAGACGGTCACCATCGATGCCGCTTACGTCGACAGCCAGCTGGGTGAGCTGAGCCAGGACGAAGACCTGTCGCGGTTTATCCTCTGACATGAAGCCCACCCGTATCCGCCTCAACCGCGGAGAAAACAGCCTGCAGCTGGTGTACCCCGACCGGGAGTACACCCTGCCGGCCGAGTACCTGCGGGTTTACTCCCCCAGTGCCGAAGTGCGTGGCCATGGTCCCGGTGAGGGCGTGCTGGTGCACGGCAAAATCCATGTGGGCATCGATACCGTGGAAGCCGCAGGACGCTATGCCCTCAAGCTGGTATTCAGCGATGGCCATGACAGTGGCATCTACACCTGGGATTACCTGCGCGAGCTGTGCGAACAGCACGACACCTACTGGCGCGATTATCTCGAGCGCCTCCAGGCGGCGGGCAAGGGCCGCGACCCGGACGAGAGCGTGGTGAAGTTTATCCCCTGACCCTCCCTGCCCCGCAAACCCGTGCACAGCACTGCCGGAGGGACGGCGGCTGGCGGCTGCGGACCGGACCGCGGCGCAGCTTCAACAAACTGTCACGCGCATGCCGGCGCGAGTGTGGCACAATTTGCCACCAGGCTCCTGCCTGCGTCGCGCCGTTCTGGCAGTACTGTCCGCGCGCGGCCGACACCCTGAATAACCAGATAAGAGCAGTCCGCCCCATGCGAAACCCGATTGCCCCGCTGGCACTGGCCGGCACCCTGATACTGTCTGGCAGCGCATTTGCCAAACCCGTCCTGCCCGAGGCGCAGCGCGACAGCAGCTGGTTTACCGAGGGCCAGGCGAACCTGGAGAAATCCGCCGCGCAGCCGATCAATAACAAACCCGGGGCAGCGAAAAATATCATCCTGTTCGTGGGCGACGGCATGGGTATCTCCACGGTCACCGCCGCACGGATCCTGGCCGGCCAGCAGCAGGGTATGAGCGGTGAGGAATACCGGCTCAGTTTCGAGGAAATGCCCTTCTCCGGCCTGATCAAGACCTACAACACCAACCAGCAGACCCCGGATTCGGCCGGCACCATGAGCGCCATCATGACCGGCGTGAAAACCCGTGCCGGCATGTTCGGTGTGACCGGCGACGTGCCCCGGGGCGACTGCGCCGCCAGCCGCGGTCGCGAGCTGGTTACCGCCCTGGAACTGGCCGAGGGACTGGGCAAGCGCACTGGCGTGGTAAGCACGGCGCGCATCACCCACGCCACCCCGGCGGCCACCTACGCCAAGGCCGCCGAGCGCGGCTGGGAATACAGTGCACCGGAAGGCTGTCGCGATATCGCCGCGCAGCTGGTGGAATTCCCCTACGGTGACGGTATCGATGTGGTGCTGGGCGGCGGGCGGCGCGCGTTCCTGCCGAAAGAGGTTACCGACCTGGAAAGTGAGCCGGGCCGGCGCGAGGATGGCCGCAACCTGGTGCAGGAATGGCAGCAGCGCTACGCGGGAAAAAGTAACCGGGATAGCAAAGCCAGCGCCGCCGTGTACGTGGAGGACCGCAAGGCGTTTGTGGATGTGGACCCGGCGGCCACCGGCAAACTGCTGGGCCTGTTTGAGCCCTCGCATATGCGCTACGAGGCGAACCGCCCGCAAGACACTGCGAGCGAACCCTCCCTGTCAGAGATGACAGGCAAGGCGCTGGCGATGCTGGAGAGGGGCAAAGACGGTTACTTCCTGATGGTGGAGGGCGGTCGAATCGACCACGGCCACCACGCCGGCAGCGCCCACAACGCACTCACCGATGCGGTGGAATTCGCCCGGGCGGTGTGGGTGGCCATGGACAATACCGATCCGGAAGACACCCTGATAATCGTAACCGCCGACCACAGCCATGTATTCACCATGGCCGGCTACCCTACCCGCGGCAATCCCATCCTGGGCAAGGTGGTCGGCAATGACAGCCGCGGTGAACCGGAGTCGGAACCGAAACTGGCCGATGATGGCAAGCCCTACACCACCCTGGGCTATGCCAATGGACGCGGCTTTGCCGCGCTGGGGGATGAGACCGATGCGGATGTCCGTTACGGCCTGCCCGCCAGCAACGGGCGCAGGGACCTGGCCGAAGTGGACACCACCGCACCGGGCTTCCACCAGGAAGCACTGGTACCCACCGAAGCCGAGACCCACGGTGGCGAGGACGTGGGTATCTGGGCCCGCGGCCCCGGCGCGCACCTGCTGTCCGGTACCCGTGAGCAGAGCTATATCTTCCATGTAATGGCCCGGTCGGGTGGTTTACTGGCCGATTGATCCGGCAACTTATAATAGAGGTAGAGGCCTCGCTAATAACTTTGTTAGCGAGGCTTACTATGAATGCTCCAGGTGTAAGAATAAGTTGTAAGCGCCGCCTGTAGACTGGATTGAAACTATCTCTGCGGGGAAGATTTATAAAAATAAAATTAGTTGATTATTAGCCGGCTGAAATAGATCTTATTTTAAATATTTACCACATCCAAGCATTATTCACTCGATAGTAAATGTCATCTTTGATTTGATTTTAATCTGGCGTATTTTTTTATTGTTCTACATCGGCACGCAGGATAGTGTTTTCAGGCGCTTGATGAATTAGCGCTGAGTTCAATTGTAACTACTAATCAAGGGCGAGCACCAAATGAAGTAGCGCATTACGGGCTCACATATGGTTGACATCCCAGGGAGAAAATAATGCGTGAGCTAAATCTTCAGGAAATGAAAAATGTAAATGGTGGTTTTTATCAGGCTCTACTACCGGTGGCTGTTGGTTTCGCAACCAGGTTTGTGACGAGTAAGTTAGCGAAGCATTTCATTGGTAATTTTTCACTGTCCTACGGAACCTATCAGGCAGCAGTGGGCTTGGATTCCAGGGTTCGCTAAACCAAAGTAAACTAACAGGAGTTGGAGCCGGCTTGGTAGAAAAAACTTTAGCCATCCAGGCCGGCTTTAAAATCCTATTGTGTTTGACAATGAAAAAATATCGAAAGTGCCCTCAATGTAAAACATGCAGTATTGATGTTGGACTCTTGGAGGATGGTACCTACTGCGAAGCTTGTGGTTGTGCTGTTGTAACAAGCGTATTCTACTCATCTGCCCTGAGTATCAGCATGGCCCTTCTTATCTCCATATGCATGAACCAGGGCCAGGTTGCTGCAGGACTCTTAGTCTTGTTGGCCCTGGCTATCAGGGTTTTTTTCCTGGACAAAATCGATGCGCGGATTATGCCAATCAGTAAAATTTAGTATCGACAGGATATGGCTATCTGGTTTGTGAAGTCGAAAGCCATTCCGGGAACCCGTTCTGCATTTAAAGGCCTAAGTCACAGGGTAAAAAACCGCCAGCCACACCGTCTGGCAATCCGGGTTCGTCCAGCTGACCCGGTGGCGCACGCGGGCGGGGATATCCAGGTAATCCCCCTCGCCCAGCACCACCTCGCGGCCGTCGGCAAAGGCGATGCGGCCACTGCCCCGCAGCACCATTACCCATTCGCCCTCTTCCTGGTCGTACCACTCCCCGGGTGGGGTAACCTGGCCCCGGGAGACAATCCGCTCGATTCGCACCGGGCCGCTTGCCAGCACCTCCTCAAACACCTCCGCGTCGAGCGCATCCGGTAGCTGCGTGAAAAAATTGCCGGGTTTCATGGGGGGCTCCAGGGTTTCAATGTGGTTTTCCGTCGTGTGCCAGCTGCCTGGCTGCAATGGTCAGCAGGGAAGCTACAGGCGCCCTGCCCAATTACTAACCAGCATGACTTCTGTTATGATCGCGCCCGCAACACCTTAGGGGTGGCTTCGGCCTGAGATGCGCGGTGATCGAAAGACACCACAGCGCGAACCCTTGAACCTGATCCGGTTAATACCGGCGTAGGAATAGGTAAGTCCAAGAATAGCCTCCTCACGTCGCAGCCCGGGTCTCTTTCACTTCAGCTTTTGCCGAGAGAGAACCATGAATCGCCCATCCAGAATAAGACCCATCGCCCTCTCAGTCGCAATGCCAGTCGCGCTGGCCGGCAGCCTGTCCGCCCTGCCAGCGGCCGCGACCGAATCCGGCACCCGGGACCTGGAAGAGGTCATCGTCACCAGCCAGCTGCGCGACACCAGCCAGCTCGACCTGGCGGCCAGTGCCAGTGTGCTGGACAGTGCCACCATCGGCGCCCGCGGCGCGGGTAACCTGGACCAGCTGCTCAACCTGGCTCCCAACGTCAACTTTGCCGCCGGTGCGTCCCGGGGCCGCTTTATCCAGATTCGCGGTATCGGCGAGCGCAGCCAGTTTATCGACCCGGTGAACCCGTCCGTGGGCCTGATCATCGACGGCATCGATTTTACCGGCCTGGGGCTGGCCGCCAGCACCCTGGATATGGGCCAGGTGGAGATCCTGCGCGGGCCGCAGGGCACGGTCTACGGCGCCAACGCCCTGGCCGGCCTGGTCACCATGACCAGCAATGCGCCCACAGACACGCCCATGGCAGAGGTCTCCGCAGAGGTGGCCGAATACAATGGCCGCACCCTGTCTGCGGTGGGCAGCGGTGCACTGACCGACAGGCTGAGCTATCGCCTGGCCGCCCGCAACCAGCAGTCGGACGGTTACATCGATAACGGCTACCTGGGCCGGGAAGACACCAACAATATCGATGAGTCGATCCTGCGCAGCAAGCTCCGCTACCAGGCCAGCGACGACCTGCAGCTGGATATCACCGCGCTCTATATCGACGTGGACAACGGCTACGACGCCTTCTCGCTGTACAACACCCGCGAGACCCTGTCGGACCAGCCCGGCTGGGACCGCCAGGAGACCCTGGCCGGTTCACTGGTTGCCCGCTGGTCCGGCAGTGACCTGTTTACCCTGGAGTCCACCGTCAGCGTGGCCAGCTCGGATACCGAGTACGGCTACGATGAAGACTGGACCTATGTGGGCTTTCACCCGTGGGAATACAGCTCCACCGACAATTACCTGCGCGACCGCAACAACCTGAGTGCAGACCTGCGCCTGCTGTCCACTGAACAGACAGCACTGTTCAATGGCCGCAGCAGCTGGGTGGCCGGGATCTACCTGCGCGATGAAAGCGAGGACCTGCAGCGCAACCAGGCCTTTACCAGCCAGTTTGAAACCGCCAACCAGGCCCTGTACGGGCAGTTGCGCACCAGCCTGGGCGAGACTCTCGCGCTGGTGACCGGCCTGCGCCTCGAGCAGCGGGAGGCGGATTACACCGATTCACTGGCGGTTGATGCCGGCAATAACGAAAACCTCTGGGGTGGGGATATCACCCTGGAATACCGCGGTATTGCCGATACCCTGGTCTACGGCACTGTCTCCCGTGGCTATAAGGCCGGCGGCGTCAACGGCCGGATCATTTCGGCCTCCGCCACCAACCCGGATATCGGCCGCGATGCCTTCGAGTTCGACACCGAGCAACTACTCAACTACGAACTGGGGATCAAGGGCGCCTGGCTGGACAACCGCCTGCAGGCGCAACTGGCCGCCTTCTACCAGGATCGCAGTGACGTACAGGCCAAGCAGTCGGTGTTCGACCCCGCGGATTTCTCCTTCGACGATTTTCTTACCAACGCTGCTGGCGGGGCAACCACCGGCCTCGAAGTGGAACTGGATTACCGCGCTACAGAAGCCCTGCGCTTCTTTGCCTCGGCGGGCTGGCTGAACGCCGAGTTCGAGGGTTTCGAGAGCACGTCCCATGTGGATGCCCGGGATGACTACAATGGCCTGGCACTGGCGCCGGTAAACCTGGACGGGCGGGATGTGGCCCATGCGCCCAATTACCAGTTCTTCACCGGTACCGAACTGTCATTGACCGAAAACCTGCTGCTGCGGCTGGAGCTGGAGGGCAAAGACGCCTTCTATTTCTCCAACAGCCACAACGAGAAGTCCATCGCCTACGAACTCGTAAACGCGCGCCTGACCTATCGCGGCGATAGCTGGGAGGCCTCACTGTGGGGCCGCAACCTGGCGGACGAGGACTATTACACCCGGGGCTTCTACTTCAGCAACCAGTTCGGCAACAACCCGGCCAATGGCTATGCGCCGGAAGCCTACTACCAGTATGGCGAGCCACGGGTTGCGGGCATTTCCGGTACCTATACGTTTTAAGATTTACCCACCTTTTTTAAAGTTTACGGGCGGCTTCTGCCGCCCATGATTCCGGACCAGGGGTCCCGGAGGCAACCTATGAACATTTCCGTCGAGATCAGCAAGTATCCGTTGAAGGACGAGTACATTCCCGCCATCCAGGACTTTATCGACCGGCTCAACCAGCACCCGGACCTGCGGGTTATCACCAACACCATGAGTACCCAGGTGTTCGGTGACTACGATCTGGTGATGGATACCCTGAAGCAGGAAATGCGCGCGTCCTACGAAAAATTCGGGCGCGCTATTTTTGTATGCAAGTTTATCGACGGCGACCTGGCTCCCACTGAGAAAATGGGTGAACGGGATGCCTGACCACGATATCAGCAGCGCCATTGCTGCCTCACTGGCGGCAATGTCCCTGTGGGAAATCGCCGCGGTGATACTGGCGCTGGCCTACCTGCTGCTGGCCATGCGGGAAAAAATCAGCTGCTGGTATGCCGCCTTTGCCAGCACAGCGATTTACCTGTTCCTGTTCTGGGATGTCAGCCTGTTGATGGAATCCGCGCTACAGGTCTTCTACCTGGTGATGGCTGTCTACGGCTGGTGGCAGTGGCAGCACCACCGCGATCGCCAGCAGGACCTGCACATCCACCGCTGGTCGCTGCGGCGCCACCTGCTGGCCATCGCGGCAGTGGGCGCCCTGACTCTGGTGTTCGGTTATACCCTGCAGGCCAACACCAGTGCCGCACTGCCCTACCTGGATTCCTTTACCACCTGGGGTGCGGTGCTCACCACCTTTATGGTGACCCGCAAGGTGCTGGAAAACTGGCTCTACTGGATCGTGGTGGATGGGGCCTCCATCTACCTGTACCTGGACCGGGAGCTGTACCTCACGGCGTTGCTGTTCCTGGTGTATGTAATCCTGGTGGTGATCGGCTTCTTCCAGTGGCTGGCGATTTACCGGCGGGAACAAACTACCGGCCGGCACGGCAAAGAGCAGGTGCAGGCCGCGCAGCCTGGCTTCAATCCTGTAATGCCCGAACGGTAAGGCGCCTCCGTGACCGAAAGCACCGGGCCATTGGCAGACGTTATCCCCGCTGACTGGGCACGCTGGAGCAGCGTCCCGCCCAGGGTGATCAGGCCGCTGGCGGGCGGCCTGACAAACCGCAGTTACCTGCTGGCGGCCGGCAATGACAGGCTGGTGTTGCGGAAAAACTCCCCCATCAGCGACGCCCTCGACCTGGATCGCCAGGCCGAGGCCGCGGCCATGGGCAATGCCGATCGTGCCGGCCTCTGCGCCCCGCTGGTCCACTGCGACCCGGGGCACCGGTACATGGTCACCCGCTTTGTCGAGGGGCAGCCCTGGCGGAGAGACAGCAATGGCGCATTGCAACAGCTGGCCGACCTGCTGCGCGGCATTCACCAGCTGCCCACTATCGACGCCACCCTGGATATCGAAGAAAAAGTAGCGAGCTACTGGCAATCAATCGACCAGCAGGCAGGTTTCCACCCAGACTTGCGCACGCTGGATGCTGAAATGCACAGGCACATTGAAGCGGTGCGCCCATTGGCTGATGACCTTCGCCTTTGCCACAACGACCTGTCCACTGCGAATCTCATTACCGAACCCGGCGGCAGGCTCTATGCCATCGACTGGGAATACGCGGCAATGGGTGACCCCTTTTACGATCTTGCTGTGATTGTCGATGAGCATTCCCTCGACGATGCGCAGCAACATCGACTAATTGAAGCCTATCTTGAGCGGCCGCTGAAATCACTGGACTTGAAAAAACTGGCGCACTGGCGGGTGATTTACGGCTATCTTGCCGTGCTCTGGTACGCGGTCCAGGCCTGTGCTGAAGGCGGGATTGATTCAGGCACCAATTCGGCTGTAGCCGGTAGAGCCCGAAAACTGTCTGCCCTTAGCAATATTGTCTGGAGTAATAACTCTATTCCAGGTGACCAATAACGCCCGGCACAGTTTATCTATTCTTCCCGGGATCTGTTCTTGCACCACGCATAGTAAGCGCGGGATTCCGTACCGATATACATGCTGCCCACAAAAATGATCAACAGGGAGCTTGCAGCCACGGCTACTCCCGGAATGTCATTGCTGCTCCCAAAATAAATCAGCCATATGACAGCTGCCAAAACCGTAAAGCTTGAAGTTGCCCTGAAAAGGTAGTGATCGAAAGCGAGTAAGAGTGCGGCGATAATAAATCCCACCGGAATTGCCAGAAGCGATGCAGCGAGCCATGAATCCGTATTTGCAGCTGCCAGTACTCCGCCAAAGATTGCCAACAGGAACTGCAGGAATTCCCAGGCAGCCAGTAATTTCGGCTTGCGAATAAGGTGCATGGGCAGCATTCCGGCCCATGGGTAATTATCTCCACCGCGAGTGAAATTACGAAAATGAATCTTCATGGATAGTTACGATCAGTTTTGTTGGCAGATAACTGGAGCAGGGCGAGCCAGACACTGCAATGATTGTAACTGCCCTTCGGTTTGCTGGCGATTCCTTGCCGGGCAAGCCCGGATTACCACCAGCTCCTATGGGGCCAGCGAGGGTTTAGTGCGTAAACGGATATGCACGCCCTCTGGTCGTGATTGAGTCCCCTCCTGCCGCGATAACATAGACCCGCTCCTGACCGACAGGATACCTTCAGTGAAGTTTATCCGCGCCAGTGCGCAGATATCCGAGCATGGAAAATTCGACAAGAAGTTAATAGCCAACAATGCCGGCCTCCAGCAGCCGGGCCTGCTCCAGTGCTCTGTAGCAGAAAGTTACTGCGGACCCAGTATGGAAACAACAACGACAACTCCCATATCGACGCTCGGTGACACACCGGTAAGTGAAGGGAAAAGGATTATCGCACTAGACGCTCTGCGCGGCCTTGCCGTTATGGGGATGATCCTGGTAGTGAGCCCCGGCTCCTGGGGCCATCGCCTGCCCATGCTCGATCATGCGCCCTGGCACGGTTACACCCTGGCCGACCTGGTGTTCCCGGCGTTTCTCTTCGCCGTGGGTGCCGCTATGGCTCTGGGATTTCCCAGTGACCGGCCGATCGGCCAGCACGCAGGAAGGGTAGGCCGCCGCACCCTGTCGCTGATCGGGCTGGGTCTTCTGCTGAACCTGTTGCCCAGTTTCGATTTCGCCAGCCTGCGCATTCCCGGCGTGTTGCAGCGGATAGGCCTGTGCTACGCGATTGCAGCGATAATCATGCTGTCGACAGCGAAACGGGTGAACAGCGTTCGAATCCTGAATGTCAAAGGCCTGGTGCTGGCAACCCTTGCCTTACTGATTGGCTGGGTCCTTGTGCTGTCCTTTACCTCGGCACCGGGTTACCCGGCGGGATCGGTCACCCCGGCAGGAACATTGGCCGCATGGGTGGATCGCCAGGTCTTCACGGTGGCGCACCTGTGGCCCTACGGCACCAACGCAGCCGGTGAGGTGGTGTATGACCCGGAAGGGCTGCTGTCGAGTCTCCCCGCCACCGCGAATGTCCTGATCGGAGCGACATTCGCGCACTGGCTTGGTCGGGCACCCTCAGGCAGGCAGCTGAAACTGGGCATAGCGGCAGGTTTTGCGCTGGTTTGCATCGGCCACTTGCTGGACCCGCTCTTTGTCATCAACAAGCGGATCTGGACCTCCAGCTTCGCGATCGTATCCAGTGGCTGGGCGGCGATGGCTTACTGTTTTTTGTTCCCCGCACTGCAGGCCGCGGCGGGCCGGAAAATACTGCAGCCTGTGCTGGTCCTCGGCAGCAACGCTATTCTCGCTTTTATCCTCTCCCAGGTTTTCCTGGCCTATTCGGGCACCCCGATTGGCGGCACCAGCCCGCAGAGCTTTGGATTCCAGGTGGCATCGTCTGTGGTCGGCAGTCCGTGGGCGGCGTCATTACTCTGTGCCTTCGGCATACTCGCCATAGTCACGCTGTTGGTATGGCCGCTAAACCGGCAGGGAATTTTCCTCAGGCTATAAGCCTGCGCGATGGGAGGCGGCCCGGCCGGCCGCCAGCGTATAGCAGGAAGTAAAATCAGACGCCCACAATTCGGGCGCGGAACTTGCGCCCTTTTATTTTGCCGTCGGCAAGCTTGGCCAGTGCTTTCTTGGCCACTTTGCGCTCCACGGCAACAAAGGTGGAGAAGTCAAAAACGCGGATTTTGCCGATCTGTGAGCCATCGATGCCGCCGTCGCCGGTCAGGGCACCGACAACGTCACCGGGGCGCACCTTCTGTTTCTTGCCGCCGTCGATCTGCAGCGTGGACATGACGGGTCTGTTAGGAGCGAACCCCCGGGGCAGGTCCGGGACTTCCTGCAGGGTGATCGGCTGCCCCATGAGCTCCTCCAGCCGCTCCACCTTATAGATTTCCTTCTTGCTGACCAGTGTCAGCGCCACGCCCTTTTGTCCCGCGCGGCCGGTGCGGCCGATGCGGTGCACATGCACCTCCGGGTCGCGGGAGAGGTGGTAGTTCACCACTAGCGGCAGCTCCTCGATATCCAGTCCCCGGGCGGCCACATCGGTGGCCACCAGGATCGACGCACTGCCGTTGGCAAACAGGGCCAGGGTGCGGTCGCGGTCTTTCTGATCCATATCCCCGTGCAGCGCCAGCGCTGCGAAGCCGGCGCGCTTCAGGGTCTGCGCGGCCTCGTCGGTTTCCTTCTTGGTGTTGCAGAAAACCACAGCGGAGGAAGCATCGAAGCTGGCCAGTAGCTGGTACAGCGCCGCCGGCCGCTGCTCGTTGTTCTCCACCCGGTAGTACTTCTGCTCGATGGACCCCTGGGTGTGGGCCGTGGCCACTTCCACCTTCACCGGGTCGCGCAGGACCCGGGTGGCCAGCTGGTCGATGGACCGGGGGTAGGTGGCGGAAAACAGCAGCGACTGCCGCTGCCGTGGCAGTTCCGCGACTATCTGGTCCAGCACCGCCTGGAAGCCCATGTCGAGCATCCGGTCGGCCTCGTCCAGCACCAATGTCTGTACCTCGCCCAGGTCCAGGTTGCCCTTGCGCAGGTGGTCCTCGATGCGACCGGGCGTGCCCACCACAATGTGGGCCCCGTGCTTGAGGGAGCCGATCTGCGGCCCGAACGGCATGCCGCCGCACAGCGTCAGGATCTTGATGTTGTGAATGGCCCGCGCCAGCTTGCGCAGCTCCTGGGCCACCTGGTCGGCCAGCTCGCGGGTGGGGCATAGTACCAGCGCCTGCACCCGGAACCGCTCTGCCTGGAGCTTGTGTAGCACGCCCAGGCCAAACGCCACGGTCTTGCCGGAGCCGGTCTTGGCCTGCCCGATGACGTCCTTGCCGTCCAGGATCGCCGGCAGCGCGGCGGCCTGGATCTCGGTCATCTGGGCAAAACCCAGGTCCTGGAGGTTCTTTAGCAGGGCGGGCTGCAGCGACAGGGACTGGAAATCGCGGGGGTGGTCAGAATCTGGGGTGGTCACGACGGGCACTCAATGGGTGAATAGCCGGGCATTGTAGGTAAACGGGGGCCAAGTTCCTATCGGCAGCAAAACAAAGTCACCCTCGCTGCCATCAGTGGTTTCTCACGCAGTGGTCTTTCCCGGATGTTCGGCCAATACTGCGATGACAGTACGCGACCCGGGCCCGCCCATGAAAAAGCTGACGTTGATACGGCACGCCAAATCCAGCTGGGACGATACCCGCCTGGACGATTTCGACCGCCCCCTCAACGCACGCGGTGAACGTGACCTCCCGGCCATGGCACAGCGAGTGCGGGATTTCGGCCTGGTGCCGGACCTGTTGCTAACCAGTGGCGCGGCCCGGGCACTTACCACGGCCCGGGCTGTCGCCGATGCGCTGGAGCTGGACCCGGATCAGATTGTGGTGCGGCCGGCACTATACGCATGCAGCTACCAGACACTGCTGCATCAGCTGCAGCGGCAGGGCGACCGCTGGCATCACTTGATGGTAGTCGCGCACAACCCGGGGCTCGAAAGCCTGGGGTGCTATCTTACCGGCGAACGGCTGGCCAAGTTTCCCACTGCCGCTGTGCTGCATATGCGCCTGGGCATTACGCGCTGGTGCGAACTGACTGGATCCTGTGGCAGCGTCGAGCTGTTCGACTACCCGAAGCTGCATCGATAGATGCTTAAAGTTTTCACCGGGGACTGATAAAAGCCTGTGCAGGTTCACAAAAAATCCGCCCCGCTCTTTCCCAAAAAGTAGGATGACGCCGGGCTTTTAATACCCGGTTTGCAGCATGAAGAAACTGCGGAGCACCCATTCTGGCCATATTTCCCGAAACCCTGTTCTGACCCGCTTATGGCAGCTGCGTTCATTCCTGTGATCAGCCCCAGGTTCGAAAAACCTGCAGTGCGAAACAGCCCTCAAATCTAATAAAAAACAGGAGGGATGATTAGACCGCCAGCGACGCCGGCCAGTAAAATAACCGCCAAACTTATTGACCAGGGTATTTCAATGAAACTCAAAATCGCCGCTATTCTTTGCGCAGCAGTCTTTCTCAATGGATGTGAAATCATTGGCCCGGGCGTGAAACTGGAACCCGCCAAGGTAAGGATCCCCGGCGTCGTCGGTGGACACCAGAAGCACTGCCCGCCGGGCCAGGCCAAGAAAGGCAATTGCTAAGCCGGCTCGCCAGGTCGGGGTAAGGCGCGGGACCAGCGCCTGCCCCGCTCACCCCGGAATTGGTCCACCTCGGCTTGTGCGGCACGCCCAGCCCGAACGCCACGATCTTTCCCCACCCGATATCACCACTTCCAGCCCCAGTGGCCGGCAGGACTGCGAACTGAATTTCGCCGCCTGGAACCTCCCCCATCTCCCAGCGTGAGATCGTCACCCGATACCGCCACTCACTAAATGGACAATCTGCTTCCCCAGTGGAACATGCCTGACTTCTTGCCGAGGATTGTTGCCGGGAGATAGCTGTCACTGGCCCTGCCCGTAAGTCCGTAACACACATGCAGCGGCAGCAGGTGCTCTTCCCGGGGATGGCAGAAGCGGGCATGGGGCGCGCGCTCCCAGTGGAGCAGGCGCTCGGTACGCCGGGATTCCGGTATGGTGGGATCGGTGCAGGTCTCATGCAGCCAGTCCTCGAAAGCCAGGTTGCGGACCTGGATCTCCGGATTGTCGGGCGCGAAGAACGCCTGCATGTTGTGGAACGAGAAACCGGAGCCGACCACCAGCAGGTTATCGTAGTCCAGCGCCCGCAGGGCGCGGCCGATGGCCAGGTGCTCACCAGCATCCAGGCTGTTGACCAGGGACAACTGCACGCACGGGATATCCGCTTCCGGGTACATCAGCTTCAGCGGCACGAACAGGCCGTGGTCGAAGCCGCGCTGCTGGTCGAGCCGCGCCGGGATGCCCGCCTGTTTCAGCGCCTGGTGTACCTGCCCGGCCAGCGCGGGCTCACCCGGGCAGGGATACTGGATATCGTAGGCTTCCTCAGGAAAGCCATGGTAGTCGTAGATCAGTGGCGGCCTGGCCCCGGCGGTGATTGTCGGCACCGACTGCTCCCAATGGGCGCTGATCACCAGGATTGCCGATGGCCTTCTCAGCCTGCCGCTAATTTCGGTGAGCCGCTCCACCAGCTCCCGGTGCGCCGGGTCTCCCAGCAGTGGCAGCGGCCCACCGCCATGGGAGATAAACAGCACATTACTATCTGTGGTCATGGTCGCTTCTCCGTTAATCGTCTGCATGCGGGGCACCTATGTTCATCGAGCGGGGCACTCCCCACAGCCGGGAAGTGCCCTATCGAACTCACTCTCTCAAACCTGTGAGTGATGCTGTGATCAGGCCGCGGTCGCCTGTGCGGTAGCCGGCTGGTTGTGCCCGGCGCCACTGAGGCGGTCCAGCAGCAGGTTATCGAGGGAGAGGCGCCCGCCGCCCTGAATGGCCAGTGCCACACTCACCACCAGTAGGGTAAGGGCGTACTCGTAGCCATTGTTGGACATAAACAGGCCATTGCCGATATGCACCGCGAAGATTGCCACCAGCATGGTAATGGCGCTCAGCAGCGCGGCCGGCCGGGTCAGCAGGCCCAGGGCCAGGGCCAGGCCGCCGAAGAATTCGGCACCGCCGGCCATCAGCGCCATCAGGTAGCCCGGCTCCAGGCCGATGCTCGCCATCCACTGGCCGGTGCCCTCGAGGCCGTAGCCCCCAAACCAGCCGAACAGCTTCTGTGCGCCGTGAGCCGCCAGGACCAGCCCCACTGGCACCCGTAGCACCAGGGCAGCGAAACCGGCGTTGGATTGAAACAGGGTCTGTGCGAATTGATTGCTCATGATGGTCACCTCAAGTCTTGCTCTGGTTGCTTGGTCCCGGAGCCCCTGCCCCGGTTGATGTGTGCACTCTACTATCGCCATAACAGCAGACTAAGATGGCCAGTGTTGCTTTATTATCAATGCAATATTGATAATCACGAAAACGCACAAGGGGGGATAAACCCATGGACCGTATCGATGCCATGCGGGCCTTCGTCACCGTGGTGAACGAGGGCACCTTCACCCGCGCCGCCGACCGGCTGGAGATGTCCCCGCAGCTGGTGAGCAAGTACGTGTCCCAGCTGGAGCAGCACCTCGGCGTGCGCCTGCTGAACCGCACCACCCGCAGGATCCACCTGACCGAAGCGGGCGCCAGCTACCACCAGCGCGCCCAGCAGGTAGTGAACGACATCGAGGAGATGGAAAACCAGCTGGGTGACCTGCAGACCCAGGCGCGCGGCCTGCTGCGTATCAGCGCCCCGGTTTCCTTCGCCATCCGCCACCTGGCGCCACTGCTGACCGATTTCCAGGCAGCCCACACCGCCGTGGACATCGACCTGCAGCTGAACGACCGCAAGGTGGATATCGTCGAGGAAGGCTTTGATATCGCGCTGCGCATTGGCCACCTGAAAAGCTCCTCCCTGATCGCCAGGCAGATTGCGCCGGTTCGACTGGTCATGTGCGCCTCTCCGGGCTACCTGGAACAGCACGGCACACCTGCGCGACCGGAGGCACTCCGGGACCACCGTTACCTGCGCTACAGCTACATGGAGGCGGATGCCGACGAGGCCGTGTATCGCGGGCTGCGCAGTGCCGGAAGCCACCTGGTCAGCAACAACGGCGATGTACTGATGCAAGCCGCCATTGCCGGTGCCGGCATCGTCCTGCAGCCCACGTTCATTGCCGGCTCGGCGATTCAGGAGGGGAAGCTGCGCATCATCCTGCCGCAGCACGAGCCGGAGCCAATGGCACTCTATGCCGTGTACGCCCACCGGCAACTGCTGGCAAGCAAGGTCCGCAGCTTCGTGGAGTTCATGGACGGCTATTTCGGCGATCCGCCTTACTGGGATAGGTTTGAATGACCGGGTCTCTGCGACCTGGGCAGCACCCGCACTGCCAGCGGGAGCTGTGCGGCTATTGGAGGTTCTATTCTGCGAATGGGTTAAGTGCCAGAACTTTACTTGGGGTCAATATTGATACACAAAAGGCATGTGGGTTTGGACGTTAGCTGGATAAACTTGTTGCATTTATTTTGGAGTCAACGTAGTCATAGAATTTCCCAGGGTCTTCAAGTTGAGAAAGTGGAAATATATACGCATAGGCATTATCCAGGAATAAATAGATTGCCCCATCTGTTTTTACGGCTCGTTTTACCACGCTCCAGTTGTGAGTGGCACTATAGCCTTTACCCTGGCTATGAATTCCCTCCTCATCAAATTTAAATCGATGCTCACCGATAAACATACCTTCCTCTGAGGGAGCACATAGCTTTTTAAGCTTAAGTCCCGCAAGAATGACCTGTGTAAATATCAATATGAAGAAAAAGCCAACGATTCCAGCGGTAGGCCAGCTAAATTCACTACCATCCTGAAAAAATGTCAAGAAAACCAGCGCAATGATGAACCACAAGGTGACATTAAACCAAGGCCTCTCGTGCCACATCTTTGTCGACCTGCAGAGGTCTTTCTCCAGGAACGATTGGAACTTCTCCCAATCCTCTCTCTGATACCTAAAAACTTGCTCCATATTTCCTCTAAAATGTAACGGCTTGAATGCCGGGTTGTTGAAGTTGGCGGCTTTTTGGGGAAAAATGCCAACTTTGTCATGTCGGAGTGCTTTGACTTTTTAGTAGTGGCCTGGACAGCTAGTAACCAAGGTGCTCTTTATTTGGCATTTGACCCTTAAAAAAGCCCTCGAATATTAATTGTAAGCGCTCGCGCCGTTGATATAACTGATCCCGGTTAATGTTCTTTATTTCAAATCCATCATCCTTATCAAAGTGACAGCCAATGGACTGCGACAAATAACTATAAATCCGCATTGCAGGCCAGACCACCTCTCGTGGAATAACACTTTGGCCTGAGTGAAGTTCACACTCCTTGTAGAGGTAATTTTCCAGTTTATAGTACTCGTCATCATCCCACGTCTGGTTCTCGTGAAAGATGGCTACGAAGGAGTCTTCAGAGTAATCATTATTCCAGGAAAAGTTTCTATTGATTTCGTTCATACTTTCCTAGTGCAGACGTCCGTCATCATGCAATCTCCGCATACATGGCATTGTCAGGTTTTCTTATTTTTTCGCTTATATTTCATAACCAGGCTCGCATCACCGTTGAAGGTCACAAATTCATCATCGGAGATGAACAGAGCGTGCAGCCACTCTTCTTGGTAGCCTGGATGGTTAATACCAAACTCTGGCATAGGTTCAACATAGTGCCACTGAGCTAAACATCCGTTTTCTTTTAATTCCCATTTATCGCGTGGACATTCCCAGCTTGAATCCAATGCTTTTGAAGGCGCTTCACCACTTGGCTCAATTGTTATTTCGGATACACTAGTTCCACTAGTGGACTGCCCTTCACCCTGGACTTGGTCACAAACCCATTCGCCACAAAATTCGGCAAAGCTCTCTGGCGATCTACCCCGGGCACCAATCAAATCTCTAACGTATCGAAAAACTGCCTGACGATACTCGCCAGGTGAGTCTTTATGGTCAATTTTTCCAGTATAAAGCCCTGAGGTCACCCTTCCCCCTAAAGTTAATGTCCAGCGAAGTGTCGTACGCTGGTAGGTCCTAACTGGATCGCCTTGTTATGTGAGGTTATTTTTATCATCTGTCTTCTGGTGCAATATGCTTTGCTGTAGCTGAAAATTCTTTCAACTCATTTGTGCTGTACTTGGTATTGACCCTTTTTTTCGATGGGGGTTGGTGCTCAATGCTTAACCCTGCCCGTCTTGCAACTTTAGGCCTAACAGGTCGCGGCGAAAAACCTCCCCCGCAATTAGGGCAGACATTTTCCAAAACCTCATCTACACATTGCCTGCAAAATGTACATTCGTAAGTGCAGATCATTGCCTCGACTGAATCCGGTGGCAAATCCTTATCACAGCATTCACAATTTGGACGGATTTCTAGCATGGTAATCCTTAAACTTAACGCCCAGCGCAGGCGCAGCCAGCGCGGAGCGCATTTTGTGTTAATGTTTTAGCGCGAGCGAGTAACACAAAAGGTGCGTAGCGTTGGCTGTCGCTCTGCCGCTGATTGTTATGCATTGACGACACGATGTACTACAAATATTGCCACAAAGGCCAGAGGTACCCACAGGACAGGAGACCAGTAAACTGGCACTGGCTTCGATTTCCCAAGATTTCCTTTCTTTGACTCCCACCAAGGGAGAAGTACCATCAGAATCAGGAAAGTAACAATACTCGCAAGTACCGAAAGTATGGCAATGTAGGTAACGGTACTGCTTTGCTCTCCACCAACGAGATCACCAATATATTGCCCGGCGCCAACTCCAAGTGGAATTAGCGCATAGCTCCCAGATTTTTTAATAAATTCCTTTTTCATTTCTTACCACAATGGCTTGAGATGCATAACAGTTTATTCAAAGGACGCGTCTCTATATCTCTGCATCCGGCAACAGCGTCTGGTCGATTGAATCGAATAGAACCCTTTTAAATCAATAGCTTATATAAAGATCAAAGTTACTCGACCAGAAATATCAAGACGCGTCTATATATCGTCGGTTATAGAAGCGGCATCACTTGATCCCGGCTGCGGGACATTGCTCGCCCGGCGCATTATTGGCGCCGGGCGCCTCCACTGTTATCGGTTCAACAACCCTTTAACCGCCTGCGGCAAATCCGCCGGCAAAATCACATTCTTCGCATTGTCGGACTGGGAAAGCTCCGATAGCGCGCTGATATACCGTTCACCCAGCAGGTACATCACCGGCATTTCCTGTTCGCCGATGGCGGAGGAGACGCGCTCGATGGCCTCGCGGCTGGCGTCGGCCAGGACTACCTGGGCCTTGGCGTCGCGCTTGGAGGCTTCCAGGCGGCCGTCGGCTTCCAGAATGGCGGCCTGCTTCTCGCCTTCGGCGCGGGTGACGGTGGCGCGGCGCTGGCGTTCGGCGGCGGCCTGCTCTTCCATGGCGGTCTGCATGGTCTGGGACGGGTTGATGTCCTGGATCTCGACGGTCTTGAGGTTAATGCCCCAGTCGGCGATATCGTCAGAGATACCTTCCTTGAGCTTGGCCTTGATCAGGTCGCGGGAGGAAAGCGCCGAGTCCAGGGACATCTCACCGATAATGGAGCGCAGTGCGGTCTGCACCAGGTTCTGGATGGCAATCTCGTAGTCCTCCACCCCGTACACCGCCTTCTCCGGCGAGACGATATTGATATAGGCCACGGCGTTGGCAATGATGGTGGCGTTGTCCTGGGTGATTACTTCCTGCGAGGGAATATCCAGCACGATGTCCTTGGTGGTGACCTTGTAGGGCACCTGGTCGACATAGGGGATGACCACGTTCATACCGGGTGTGAGCGTGCGGTGGTATTTACCCAGCCGCTGCACGATGTGCTTGGAACCCTGCGGCACGATTCGCACGCCCTTGGCGATGGTGATGACCACCAGTGCCACCAGCGCCAGTACTACATATAAACCTTCCACTTCCTGTTTCCCTCCCCGGGGTATAAAAAATTAATCGATGTTTGTTGTTGGTATTGGTTGTTCTCGACAGGGCAGCGCGCTCAGTGGCGGGTGACCATCAGCGCATTACCGGAAATATCGGTCACCCGCACGCGGTCGCCAATGGCAACTTCCTCGGTACAGATAAAGATCCATTCGTCCTCCCCCAGGATCGGCGCGGGGAATTTCAGCCGGCCGCGTCCCGTGCCAGTGTTGGGTTCCAGCACCAGGCCCACCTGCCCCACCAGGGCCTCATAGGCCATGCCGGCGGTGGTGCGGTCTTTCCAGCGGGGCTTGATGCTCTTGACCCAGATCACCACCAGCGCGATCGAGGCGAATGCCCACAGGATCAGTTGCAGGGTAAAGGGCATATCCACTGCCAGGGTGAGTACCCCCATCAGCAGGGCGGCCAGTCCGAACCAGAACAGGACAAACCCGGAGACAAAGGTCTCCGCGGTCACCAGCAGCAGGCCCAGTACCAGCCAGTGCCAATAAGCGATATGCGTGTTCAGCCACTCCAGCATGACGTTGTTCTTCTCTTTGGCGTGATTTGTGCCACAGAGTATGCCAAAAAGTGCCTCTCTTGGGATGGAGTTTCGCCGGGGCGACAGGAACGGCAGGTCCGGATGCCCGACAGGGCGCCGGGGCCAGTTGATGGGGGCGGATCAGGGCCTGGTGAGGGGCAGGCCAGGATTACAGGGTCGGCTTCTTCCCCGTGAACAACTCGCCGGCGAGCGCGTCTATCTCCCGGCGCAATACCCCCATGCGGTGATTGGCCAGGTCAAGCAGCGGGATCAGCTCGCCGGAGAACTCGCCGCTGCGTGGCGCCAGCAGGCTGCACAGCAGGTGCAGGTCGCGCCAGTCCCCCAGCGCCCGGGAAAGAGCCGTAAGTGGCTTGCGCCGCGGGGCCAGCTGTTTGTATTTCTTTTCCAGCAGGCGGGTGTGGTACCAGTGGTCCTTCACCCGCTTGCGGAAATCGTGGAAGGTTGCGGCGCTCTCCTCGGCGAAGGCCTGGTCCATGGCCTTGCGGGCGCGCTGGTAGTAATCGCGGTAGCCGCGCCTGGCGTGCTTCCAGGCCAGTTTGTCCACAGGCCAGTCATCAATCCGCGCGCCGCCCTGTTGCAGCATTTCTCCGGCTTCGGCGATAGCGTCCGGGTCGGCATGCTGGTAGGCGCGCCGGTCGAGGAAATCGCGCACTTCGTCGAATTCCCCGGCGGGTGCAATTTTCAGGAATATGTCGCGCATGGATATGGCATCGCGGCTGCCCGACAGCGCATTGGCCAGGGTGCGGTAGTGGGCGTTCTCGTAGCGGTAGAGGCTGTCGGTATCGTTGCGCACTAACCGCAGCAGCGCGCGCAGTTTCTTGCAGTGCTTGCGCACCTCGTGCACGGCCTCCTCGGCCGGGAGTTCCTGCAGGGCCGCCTGCGCGGCGGCCACCTCGGCATGGGCCACCTTGCGCAGGGCCTCCGGCAACGGCTTTTTTTGGTCCAGCTTGTAGCCCATGGCTGTGTCCCGTCGCCGATTCCCCAGGCACAAGTTTAGCCAGCGGCGGTGCCGTCGCGGCCGCGCCAATGTACAATGCCGCCATAGTTTGGCTTAGCAGGCAGAAGATGAAGGATCGCAAGACCACCCACTTCGGTTACCAGGAAGTCCCGGTGGACGAGAAGGCCGGCCGTGTGGCCGACGTGTTCCACTCGGTGGCGGCGCGCTACGACGTCATGAACGACCTGATGTCCGGCGGCGTGCACCGGCTGTGGAAGCGCCTCACCATCGAGATGTCCGCCGCCCGCGCGGGCCAGACGATCCTGGATATCGCCGGCGGCACCGGCGACCTGACGGCGCGTTTTTCCCGTATCGTCGGTCCCGAGGGCACCGTGGTGCTGGCGGATATCAACGAGTCCATGCTCCGCGTGGGCCGCGACCGCCTGCTGGACCGGGGCATTGCCGGCAATGTGGAGGCGGTGCAGGCCGACGCCCAGTACCTGCCGTTCCCCGACAACACCTTCGACTGCATCACCATCGCTTTCGGCCTGCGCAACGTAACCGACAAGGACCTGGCGCTGCGCTCCATGCTGCGCGTGCTGAAGCCCGGCGGGCGCCTGCTGGTGCTGGAGTTCTCCAAGCCGGAGTCGAAGCTGCTGGAGAAGGTCTACGACCAGTACTCCTTCCGCCTGCTACCGTTCATGGGCAAGCTGGTGGCCAACGACGCCGACAGCTACCGCTACCTGGCGGAGAGCATCCGCATGCACCCGGACCAGGAAACCCTCAAGCAGATGATGGCCGACGCCGGCTTCGTCGACTGCGAGTACCACAACATGACCGGGGGTATCGTCGCCCTGCACAAGGGCATCAAGCCCTGAGGCATTCCGTGGATACATCCCTGTAGGCTTGCCGGCGAGGACCCTGCCGCTGCGCGCACTCGCGGCGCCAGCGGCCCCTCCCGGCGACAGTAAGGACAACAGCTGCGGGCATCGGCACCCTCGCATGGGTTTTCGCTGCCCGATACGGACTATGACTGACCCCACATTGCGCGCTGGCTTTGATGCCGCGCTGGAAACTGCCATCAACGCCGCCCTGCGCTACGACCCGGGCACCCGCGCGCGCCTTGCGCAGCTCGACGGTCGCGCCCTGGCCCTGGATATCACCGTGCCGCCGCTGCCGCTGGTGCTGTGTATCGAGGGCGACCAGGTCAGCGTGCGCCACTACTGGGACGGCGAAATCTCCACCCGCCTGCGCGGCTCCGCCATCGCCATGTTGCGCCTGCTGCGCGACGAAGACGCCACCCCGGCGGGCCTGGGCGTGACGGTGACCGGCTCCAGTGCGCTGCTGGCGGAACTGCAATCCATCCTGCAGGACCTGGATATCGACTGGGAGGCGCCGCTGGCGCGGCTGCTGGGGGACGTCCCGGCCCACACCATCGGCGAGGCCCTGCGCACTGCCGGCCAGTGGCTGCGCGACAGCATCGAGCAGGCTCCCCAGGCCGCCGCCGAGGCGGTGAGCGAGGAATGGCGCCTGACCCCGCCGCGGGCGCAGTTCGAGGCGTTCGTCGAGGATGTGGCCGAGCTGGCGCTGGCAACCGACCGGCTGGAGGCACGGGTGGCGCTGCTGAAGGAAAAACTGGCTCCGCGGGGGGACGACTGACCGTGCCGTTGAAGCGCAGTTTTACCATCGCGCGGGTTTTCGTCCGCTACCGCCTGGATACCCTGCTGCCGGCCGAGCGCCGGCCCCTGTGGCTGCGGGTGCTGTGGTCGCCACTGGCGCTGCTGCCGGCACCGAAGGCCGCCCGCGGCGAGCGCCTGCGCCGGGCGCTGGAGCAGCTGGGGCCGATTTTCGTCAAGTTCGGCCAGCTGCTATCCACGCGGCCCGACCTGTTGCCGCCGGATATGGTGGAGGAGCTCGACCACCTGCAGGACAACGTCGCGCCCTACCCGGTGGACCAGTGCGTCGCCCTGATCGAGGAGCAGCTGGAGGCGAAGGTCGACGACCTGTTCGCCGAGTTCGAGCGGCAGCCGCTGGCCTCCGCCTCGGTGGCCCAGGTGCACGGCGCGCGCCTGTTCGATCGCGACGGCAAGCCCGGCGCCGCGGTGGTAGTGAAAGTGTTGCGCCCCGGGATCGAGAACGTGATCGAGCAGGACCTGCGCCTGCTGCGCGTAATCGCCGGCTGGGTGCGCAGGCTCGGCCCGGAGGGGCGCCGCCTGCGCCCGGTGGAGGTGGTGGACGACTACCGCCACACCATCGAGGGCGAGCTGGACCTGGTGCGCGAGGGCGCCAATGCCACCCAGCTCAAGCGTAACTTCGCCCACTCGCCGCTGCTCTACGTACCCGAGGTTCACTGGGACTATACCCGCGAGAAGGTGCTGGTACTGGAGCGCATCGACGGTATCCCGGTGACCGACCTGCAGCAGCTGCGCGCCCAGGGCACCAATATGCCGCTGCTGGCCGAGCGCGGCGTGGAGATCTTCTTCAAGCAGGTGTTCGAGCACAACTTCTTCCACGCCGACATGCACCCGGGCAATATCTTCGTCTCGCGGCAGAAGCCGGAAAAGCCCCAGTACATCGCCATCGACACCGCGATCGTGGGCAGCCTCAGCCGCGAGGACCAGTACTACCTGGCCCGCAACCTGCTGGCCATGTTCAGGCGCGACTATCGCATGGTGGCGGAGCTGCATGTGCAGAGCGGCTGGGTGCGCGCCGATACCCCCATCAATACCTTCGAGGCGGCGATCCGCGCCGTGTGCGAGCCGATTTTCGAAAAACCCCTGGGGGAGATTTCCTTCGCCCGGGTGCTGATCAGCCTGTTCCAGACCGCGCGTCGTTTTGACATGACAGTGCAGCCGCAACTGGTGCTGCTGCAGAAGACCCTGCTCAATATCGAGGGCCTGGGCCGGCAGCTTTATCCGGAACTGGATCTGTGGAAGACTGCCCATCCATTCCTCGAGGGCTGGATGCGCGACCGGGTCCACCCGCGCACCATCTGGCGCGAGGTGCAGCGCTACGGGCCCGAGTGGCTGGAGAAATTCCCGCAGCTGCCGCAGCTGTTCTACTCCGCGCTGGAGCAGTCCCGCGAGGTGGCGCCACGGCTCGAGTCGATCGGCGATGAACTGGCGCAGACCCGCCGCCGCGGGCGCCGCAGCTACCTGCGCCGGGTGGCCGGCGTGGTGCTGGCGGCCGGTGCCGCCGCCCTGGCGGCGCCGCAACTGGCGGCCCAGTTGCCGCCGGCGGGCTGGGCGCTGGCCCTGGGTGCCGCAGTGCTACTTTTGTGGCCCTGAGGGGACCAGTGCGCAGACCTACAATAGAACGGTAAAGACAGGAAGGTACCTTGAGCGAAATCGGCGACAGCGGGATACTCGACCAGGTCAGCTGGAACGGCGACGGCCTGGTGCCGGCCATTGCCCAGGATTTCAAGAGTGGCCGCGTACTGATGATGGCGTGGATGAATCGTGAATCCCTGCAGCTCACCATCGACGAGGGGCGTGCCGTCTACTGGTCACGCTCGCGCGGTAAACTGTGGCGCAAGGGCGAGTCCTCCGGCCATGTGCAGGCCGTGCGCGAAATCCGGCTCGACTGCGATGGCGACACGGTGTTGCTGGTGGTGGAGCAGCAGGGTGGCATCGCCTGTCACACCGGCCGCACCAGCTGTTTTTACCGCGTGCTCGATAATGGCGAGTGGCAAACGCGTGAACCGGTGATCAAGCAACCGGAAAGTATTTACAAGTGAGCGACCATGAGTGACCTGCTGCAAGAACTGGACGCCGTACTGGAAAGCCGCAAACAGGACGCCGATGCCGGCAGTTCCTACGTGGCCAGCCTGCACGCGAAGGGCCTGAACAAGATCCTGGAAAAGGTGGGTGAGGAAGCCACCGAGGTGATCCTGGCCGCCAAGGATGCGGAGCATGGCGGCGATCGTGAGGCAATGATCGCCGAGACTGCCGACCTGTGGTTCCATTCCCTGGTGATGCTGTCGCACCTGGGCGCGGATTCCCGGGATGTGCTGCGCGAGCTCGCGCGGCGGTTCGGCCTCTCGGGGCTGGAGGAGAAGGCCGCACGGGGCGCGCAGCCATAACCGGGACAACCCATCTGGATGCGCAGGGAATAGAATAAGCAAAGGGGCGGCGATGGCGCCGCCCACCACAAAAACCCGCACCGGAACACCTGGCCCGGTTGCAAAGTGATTATCAGGAGAAAGTTATGGGTTTTGGCGGTATTAGTATCTGGCAGTTGCTGATTGTTCTGGTAATCGTGTTGCTGCTGTTCGGCACCAAGCGCCTGAAAAACCTCGGCGGTGACCTGGGCGGGGCCATCAAGGGCTTCAAGAAGGCGATCAAGGACGAGGACAAGAAGGACGAGGAGTTCGAGGACGAGACCGGGGAGCCCGGTCGCCTGGGTGAGGACGAGAAGAAGTCCTCCACCACCGGTGAATCCGTCAAGGACAAAGACAACCAATCCCAGCACAAGTAACGGGAGCGCCGGCGCGTGTTTGATATCGGCTTCTTTGAACTCCTGCTGGTGGGCGTTGTGGGCTTGCTGGTAGTGGGACCCGAGCGCCTGCCGGATGCGGTGCGCACCACCGCGCGCTGGTGGTCGGGCTTCAAGCGCACGCTGCAGAGCGCCAAGGACGAGCTGGAGCGCGAGGTGGGCGCCGATGAAATCCGCCGCGAGCTGCACAACGAGCGCATCATGCGCGAGCTGGAGGAGAGCCGTCGCGAGGTAGAGCAGGCCATCGCCGAGCCGGCCGAATCCATTGCCGGCGATATTGCGGCAGAACCCGCGGCGGAAGGCACCCGGCACGGGGAGCCGGCAGCGCACGATCCGGCCCATCCCAGCGCGGACGCGGAAGACTACCTGCCCGAGCAGGACGAGGACGCCGAGGACCTGCAGGACCCGGAGTACCCCGAGCACTGGCACGATTATGGCGATCCGGACCTGGTCGAGGACCACCCGGACAACCTGGCCAGGCTGGAGCAGGAAGCGGCGGAGGAAGCCGCTGCAGAAGCGGAAGCCGCCAAGGGCAAGGGTAAAGATAACCATTCATGAGCGAGCAACAGAACCAGCCTTTTATCGACCACCTGATCGAGCTGCGCGACCGCCTGCTGAAAGTCTTCATGGTGGTGGTGGTGTTATTCGCCTGTATGGTGCCCTTCGCCGCGGAGATCTACGATTACGTGGCCGAGCCGCTGCAGGCGCGCCTTACCGAGGGCGGTGCTGGCATGATTGCCACCGAGGTCACGTCCACCTTCCTGACACCTTTCAAGACCACGTTTGTGCTGGCGTTTTTTATCTCGGTGCCGTTTGTGCTGTACCAGGCCTGGGCCTTCATCGCGCCGGGCCTGTACAAAAACGAGAAGCGCCTGGCCGTGCCGCTGCTGGTGAGCAGTATCGTGCTGTTCTACGCCGGCATGGCTTTCGCCTATTACGTGGTGTTCCCGATCCTGTTCGATTTCTTTGTCAGCTCCGCGCACGCCGACATCAAGGTAATGCCGGATATACGCGCATACCTGGACCTGGTGCTGAAACTGTTTTTCGCTTTCGGCTTCGCATTCGAGATTCCCATCGCCACCCTGCTGCTGATCTGGAGCGGCGCGGTGGACGCCAAAACCCTGGCCAGTAAGCGGCCCTATGTGATTGTCGGCTGCTTCCTGGTCGGGATGCTGTTGACCCCGCCGGATGTCATCTCCCAGTCACTGCTGGCGGTGCCCATGTGGCTGCTGTTCGAGGTAGGCATCTTCTTCGGCCGCTGGATCAAGGCCCGTGACCGGGAAGAGCATGCCTGAGGCGGGCCACGCCAACACCCGTGTTCCCGCCGGGGCAGCCCGCGCTGCCCCCCGCTCCCCACTTATTGTTCTCCTGCTTGCGCTGGCCCTCGTGCTGTCCTGGCGCCCGGCACTGGCGGGGCAGGAATGCGTGATCCTGCTGCACGGCCTGACCAAGGACGCCAGCAGTATGGTGCCGCTGGCGCAGCGCCTCGGCGAGGCCGGTTTTCACGTGGTCAATATCGGCTACCCGTCGCGACAGAAGCCGATCCAGGAACTGGCCGCCACCGCCGTGGATGAGGGGCTGGCGCAGTGCCGGCAGGCGGGGGCGGCGCCGGTGAACTTCGTCACCCACTCCATGGGCGGACTGCTGGTCCGCTATTACTTCCAGGACCGGCCCGTCTCCGGTATCGACCGTGTGGTGATGCTGGCGCCACCCAACCAGGGCAGCCGCGTGGGTGACTGGCTGGACCATATTCCCTGGATCAAGGATGTGAACGGTCCCGCGGGCCGGCAGATGGGCACCGGCGACAACAGCCTGCCGCTGCAGATGGGCCCGGTACGCTTCGAGTTGGGGGTGATCACCGGCGATCGCAGCCTCAACCCGTTCGCCTCGGCGATCCTCGAGGGCCCGGATGATGGCCGTATCCGTGTGGAGAGTGCGAAGGTGGAGGGGATGTGCGCGTTTTACGTGGTGCCGCTGACCCACGGCGCGATCATGCGTGATGCCGAGGTGATAGAACAGTCACTGAGATTCCTGTGGCGGGGTTATTTTGTCGGTGAGTCGGCGCGTGACTACGCCTGTGGCCACTGACGGTGCGCGGCGTTCAGTCGGGGGTGGTGCAGCCACCCAGCAGGACATTGCCGTCCTTGTCGTTGGAGGAGTAGAGCACCAGCATGCCCTCCTGTCCCCTGGTGTGCCAGCGGTAGTCCGGATAGCCCTTGTCGGCCACGAACAGCACTCCGGAGGCCGCGGGCTCCTGGTGCATGGTAATCAGCTTGTTGTCGTAAGTGAGGGTTGCTGTGGCCGGGCCCTGTGACGGGGTCAGGTAGCGCACCGCGAGCTCCGCGCCCTGGTCACAGAGGTACATGAGCGAGTCGACCTCGCCCCTCATGATATGGGATCCGCGGTCACAGGCGCCCACAAGCAGGGTGAGACAGGCTGACATGGCGGCGATTGCGCGGTTCATAAGAGACACTTCCGAATTCAACAACGCTGACTTTGAGCCTGTGAATCCGGAAAAATTCCACCGGCGACGCAATTACCGCCCCCGCGGTGTCTCCCGGCTCACTTGCCCTCGTTCATATTGCGCAGTGCCATGCGGGTGATAAAGGCGCCCATAAGCAGGATAAAGCCGATAATGCCCAGGCTCAGCAGGCCGGAAAAGCTGGTGAACAGGTCGATCAGTGCGTCCATTTCTGGTTCCTCGCTATCACATCTGACTGGTGGCCAGTTTATGCGGCGGCGGAGGGGTTCTATTGACCTGGATCAAGGGCGGGGCCGGTTTGCCGGGGCCTGCAGCCGGAAGTGATCAGAAAACAGTGGCTATGCTGGAGAAGACCAGCGCCGCCAGTGCCAGCAGGAACAGCTCGCGCTCCTGGCGCCAGCGGGGGACCAGGCACAGCAACGCCAGCGGCGGCAGTAATACCGCGATAAAGCCCATTGCCGGGTGCGCGCGGAAGCTCACTGCCAGCAGGCGCAGCCAGGCCAGGGCGGCGAATACGATGCCGAAAACTGTCAGTACCGCGGCGACGGGCTCCATGCCTCTGTCCTCGGTCAGGAACGACGGAAACCAGAACTAAATCGGGTATTAGTGAGTGTACATCAGGCTGCCGCGCCAACGGCCCCGTATTCCGGGGCTACCGTTTCGCCGCCGGGTTGTGCCGGCGTTGCTGGCGTTGTTTGTGTTTTCCCTGCCGCTGGCCGGTTGCGAGACCGCGTCCTATTACACCCAGGCGGCCGTGGGGCAGCTGGGCATCCTCGCCGCACGCGAGCCCCTCGAGCGGGTGATCGACGCCGGTGATACCGATGCCACACTGCAGCAGCGGCTGCGGCTGGTGCAGTCGATCCGCTGGTACGCCAGCGGCGAGCTGGGGCTGCCGGTGGGGGGCGCCTACGGGGACTACGTCAAGCTCGACAGTGACTACCCGCTGTGGAACGTACTGGCGGCGCCGGAGTTCTCCCTGGATCCCAAGCGCTGGTGTTACCCCATTGCCGGCTGCGCCAGCTACCGCGGTTATTTCGACAAGGAAGATGCCGTCGCCAAGGGGAAGCAGCTGAGCAATGAGGGGTATGACGTATACCTGGGCCCGGTGCCCGCCTACAGCACGCTGGGCTGGTTCGACGACCCGGTGCTGTCGAGCTTCGTCAAATGGCCCGAGGATCGCCTGGCGGGGCTGCTGTTCCACGAGCTGGCTCACCGGCGGGTCTATATCGCCAACGATACGAAGTTCAACGAGAGCTTTGCCACTGCCGTCTCCCGCCTGGCACTGCCGGACTGGCGCCGGCGCCAGGGCCTGACCGGCCCGGCCCCGGACCGCACCGCCCAGGCGCAGGCAGTACGCCAGCTGATGACCACCGCCCGCAAACAGCTGGAAGATCTGTACGAGTCGGGCCTGGCCAAGGGCACCATGCGCACCCGCAAGGAGGCCGTGCTGGCGCAGCTGCGTGCCTGCTACCGGGAAATGTCAGCGGACTGGCCCAATCCCGCGCTTTACCAGGCCTATATCGACAAGACCAACAACGCCACCCTGGCGCTGGCGGCGGAATACCAGTCGCGGGTGCCGGCGTTCGAGGAGCTGTACCGGCGCTCCGGCAGCTGGGAGGCGTTCTACGAGGCCACCGAGCGACTGGGCGAGCGGGACAAGGAGGAGCGGGAGCGGGAGCTGGATGCGCTGGACGCCGCCGCTCAGGTCTCCAGCAGGAACGTCACCGGGCCATCGTTCAACAGCGAGACCTGCATGTCGGCGGCGAACACACCGCTGGACACCGGCGCCAACTGGTCGCGGGCCCGCCCGACGAAGTAGTCGTACAGCTCCTCTGCCTGCTGTGGACTGGCACCGCGGCTGAAGCTGGGCCGCAGCCCCTTTGCCGTCTCGGCCACCAGGGTGAACTGGCTTACCACCAGCAGCCCTCCGCCGGCCTGCTGTACGTTCAGGTTCATGCGGCCCTCGTCATCGCCGAATACGCGGTAATGCAACACCTTGTGCAACAGCTTGTCGGCACTGGCCCGGTCATCCCGTCCCTCCACGCCCAGCAACAGCAGCAGGCCGCGATCGATAGCCCCCACCACCTCGCCGCCGACTTCGACTCTCGCATGGCTTACCCGTTGGATCAGGCCCTTCATTGCTCGCTTCTCCTGGTGCTGTGGATCGGGTTGGGGAAATACCATAGATTAAACGACTGCCTGCGCGGGCAAAACCGCAAGCAGGGTATGTGCAAACTTGAAATAGGAGTGTGGTGGCACTGGCCACCCGAATGCTACTGAACGGCAGCGGCGAGTTGCCGGCAATCCTGGAGTGCAAGTGAATAATAAAGAGCAAGGCCTGCATGCCTTTGTCACCGGCGGTACCGGCTTCCTCGGTGCCAACCTGGTCGAACAGTTACTGGCCGATGGCTGGCAGGTGACGGCGATGCATCGGGAAGGCTCTGACACCCGGTTGGTCGAGCGGGCCGGGGTCACACTGGTGCCGGCCGCCCTGGGGGACATCGACTCCCTGCGCGCGGCGGTACCGGCGGGGATCGACGCGCTATTCCATGTGGCCGCCAATACCAATATGTGGCGGGGTGGCAACGCACAGCAATGGCGGGACAATGTGGTGGGGTCGGCCAACATCGCCCGGGTGGCGCGGGAGAAGGGAGTGGGCCGTATGGTGGTGACCAGCTCCATTTCCGCCTATGGCTACCACCGCGAGAAAATCACCGAGGCGAGCCCGCAGCTGGCGGATGACCCGCGCCATCACTACCTGTATACCAAGAAGCGGGCCGAGCAGGTGGTGCGTGAGGAAATCGACCGTGGACTGGATGCGCTCTTCCTGAACCCCTGCGGTATCGTCGGTAAGTACGACACCAGCAGCTGGGCACAGACTTTCTTCATGATCGCGCAGGACCGGTTGCCGGGGGTGCCGCCGGGTGCGGGTTCCTTCTGCTACGCGGGCGAGGTGGCGCGAGCGCATATCAGCGCCTGGCACCGCGGCCGCTGTGGTGAGAACTATATCCTCGCCGGCACCGATGCGACCTTCCTGGAATTCTTTGGCCAGATTGCGCGGCTGGTGGGCAAGCCGGAACCGCGGCGCACCACACCGGCCCTGGCAATCCGCGCGCTGGCCCGCTGCAACGACTGGGTTTCGCGCATCACCAGGCGCGAGCCGGCGGTGACACCGGAAAAGGCGGCAATGCTGACCCGTCGTGTGGTCGCCAGCAGTGACAGGGCGCGGCGCGAACTGGGCTACACCACTGATGTCGAACTGGGGCAGATGCTGGCCGAGAGTCGCGACTGGCTCGTTGAGCAGGGGCTGCTGCAACTCCAACAAGGGGTGATTTATGAATCGCAATAATATTGTCTTTATCCTGGTGATGACGCTGTTGGTATTGCAGCTGATCCAGCACTACTTCTTCACCGGTGCGCAGTAAATCCATAGATCACGCGTAATTGCAGCGGCGGGCCATGGCCGCGAACCCGCGTTGGCCTGGATTCACAAAACCCGGTCCCGGCAAACGCGCTTTTTTGAGACAGTAGAACCATGCAAGACCAACGCTGTGACTGGTGCCTTTCCACACCCCTGTACCAGAGGTACCACGATGAGGAATGGGGGCGCCCGGTCGTCGATGACCAGCTGCTGTTCGAGTTCCTGATCCTCGAGGGCGCGCAGGCGGGGTTATCCTGGATCACCGTGCTGAACAAGCGGGAGAATTACCGTGCGGCGTTTGACGGTTTCGATGCGGGGAAGATTGCCCGCTATTCCGACAGGAAAATCGAGCAACTGCTGCAGGACCCGGGCATTATCCGCAACCGGCGCAAGGTGGAGGCAGCGGTGAAGAATGCCCGGGCTTACCTGGAGCTGCACGAGTGTGGTACCACCCTGTCGGAATTCCTCTGGCAGTTCACCGATGGGCGTGTGATCGTCAATGATTTTCGCACCCTGGCCGAGGTGCCAGCCACCACGCCGGAGTCCGATGCCATGAGCAGGGCCCTGAAAAAGGCCGGCTTCAGTTTTGTTGGTTCCACCATCATGTACGCCCATATGCAGGCCACGGGTATGGTTAATGATCACCTGCTGGGCTGCCCCGCGCGCCAGCCCTGCCTCGACGAGGCGCGGCGTAAGGGCCTGCTGTAGGCCAGGGGGCATAACGCGGGCGTGCAGTGACTGCACCGATTAACGTATGCTCCTTTTCTTGAATACTTATCCAGGGAGAGACTGATGGACTTCAACGCACTGCTGGAAGAGTACTGGCCGCAGCTGATGGCGCTGGCACTGAATCTCGGCGCGGCGATCCTGATCCTGGTCGCCACCGCGATCGCCGCCCGGCTCGCGCGCCGGGGCGTAAAGCGCCTGAGCGGTAAGCTGGATGCGCTGCTGATCCCCGTGCTCGCCAATATGGCCGCATGGACCGTGTACATTATCGGCCTGCTGATGGTGCTGGGGCGCTTCGGGGTGAATACCACCAGCGTCGTGGCCCTGCTGGGTGCGGCGGGTATCGCCGTCGGCCTGGCCCTCAAGGACACCCTGCAGAATATTGCTGCGGGCTTTATCCTGCTGGGCCTGCGTCCCTTCCGCGTCGGCGACTTTATCCAGTTCGGCGACACCCTGGGCACGGTCAAGGAAGTGGGCCTGTTTACCACCCAGCTGGATACCGTGGACGGCCTGAGTATTTCTGCCCCGAACAGCAATGTCTGGGGCCAGACCCTGACCAACTTCAGCCGCAACGCCACCCGCCGTATCGAGATCATTGCCAGCATCGCCTATGGCGACAGCATCGATAAGGGCATCGAGGTGCTGCGCCGGCTGGTGGCCGAGGAAGAGCGCCTGCTACCGGAACCCGAGCCCGCGTTTGCCGTGCGCGCGCTGGCGGACAGCTCGGTGAATCTGCATATGCGCGCCTGGACACGTACTGAAGAGTACTGGGATGTCTACTGGTCACTGATGGCCAAGCTGAAGCCGGCCCTGGAGGCGGAAGGCCTGTCGATTCCCTTCCCGCAGCGCGAGCTGCATATTGTTAACCAGGTGGCCCGGCAACCGCTGGAGAAAATCGAGCATGAGTGACTGGCTCACCATCGCCCCGCTCGACTGGGGCGGTGTCCTGACCGCCATGCTGTGCGCGGGAGCCATCGGCCTGGAGCGACAGTTGCGCGGTAAACCGGTCGGTATCCGTACCTCGATCCTGATTGTGCTGGGCACCTATGCCTTCACCGCTCTGGCGGTATCACTGGGAGGCGGGCCCGACCGGGCGCGAGTACTGGGGCAGGTCATTACCGGTATCGGTTTCCTCGGCGCCGGCGTGATGCTGGCGCGCGACGGTGTGGTGGTGGGAGTCACCTCCGCGGCCACCATCTGGGTCCAGGCGGCCATAGGCACCCTGATTGGTTTCGGCGCGCCGGGCACTGCGGTGGTCCTGGCCGGGCTGGTGCTGTTCGTGCTCCTCGGGGTGGATATTCTGGAGGAGTATTCGTCCCTGTTTACCCGCGGTGTGCATACCCGCTACCGGCGCTGGCGCCGCCGGCGGACGATCGCCGGTGAGGCCGAACCCGGCGACGGCTGAGCGGAGGGCTCGTCAGCCTGCCGCACGGGGCCGGGAGCCTGCCTGAAAATAACCTGTCCTGCGTCGACTACGATGCCAAAGCATGGCAAAGTATTGGGCGTTTTTCTGTTTAAAAATTAACCGAGGCAAAGAGATGCGAAGCAATCTGAACAGCCCATTTATTCCCAGCCTGCTGGCGCTGGCGATCCTTTCCGGGTGCCAGGGGGAAGACCCGAACCAGGCCGCCGATGCCGCACAACAGGCGCAGAGCGCCCAGGTGTCCGAGGCCCCCGCCGGTGACAAGGCGACCGACCCGGCGGCGGAAACAGCGCGCCTGACCGAGTGGCTGGATGAGCGCTTCGAGGAGGAGCTCCAGTTCAGCCCCATGCAGCTCAGCTACTTGGGCCGCAAGGAACTCTACGACCAGATTGACGATATGAGCTTGGCCGCCAGTGAGCGCGAGCTGGAATGGAAGGCCAAGACCGTCGAGGAGCTGAAGGAAAAGTTCGACTACGACAGCCTGAGCACTGCCGGCAAGGAATCCTACGACCTGTGGATTTTCCAGTACGAGCAGGCCAAGGCCAACAAGCCCTTCTGGAACCACGCCTACTTCGCCAGCGAACTGTACGGCCCCGAGGCCTCCCTGCCCACCTTCCTGATCAACCAGCACAAGGTGGACACGGTCGAGGACATGGATGCCTACATCGCCCGTATCGGCGGTGTCTCCCGTGCCCTGGGCCAGCTGCTGGAGCGCGCCCAGCTCTCCGCCAGCAAGGATATCCGCCCGCCGCAGTTCGCCTACGACCTGGCGATCAAGCGCGCCAACAATGTCATCACCGGCCAGCCCTTCGCTGGCGAGGAAGATGCGCCTCTGTTTGCGGACGCCAAAGGCAAGATCGAGGGCCTGAAAGAAGCCGGCAAGATCGATGGCGAAAAAGCGTCGGCGCTGCTGGACCAGGTGGAAAGCGCCCTGAAAGAAGAGTTCAAGCCATCCTACGATGCCTACATTGCCTGGCTGGAAAAAGACCGCGTTAATGCCGATGAGGAACCGCAGGGTGTTTCCAGCCTGCCCGACGGTGATGCCTACTACAACAACCGCCTGGCCTATTACACCACCCTGCCGCTGACGGCAGACGAGGTACACCAGATCGGCCTGGACGAGGTGGCGCGGATCCGCAAGGAAATGGAGGAAATCAAGGAGCAGGTGAACTTCGACGGCAACCTGCAGGAGTTCTTCACCTTTATCCGCACCGACGACCAGTTCTACTACCCGAACACCGATGAGGGGCGCGAGGGTTACCTGGAAGAGACCCGTGGCTTCCTCGCCGATATCAAGGAGAAACTGCCGGAGTACTTCGGCATCCTGCCCAAGGCGGACCTGGTGGTGAAGCGCGTCGAGCCCTTCCGTGAAGTGCCGGGCGGTGCGCAGCACTACCAATCCGGTACCCCGGACGGCTCGCGCCCGGGTGTTTACTATGTGCACATGGCCGATATGAGCGCGTTGTCCACCACTGACATGGAAACCGTGACCTATCACGAGGGCAGCCCCGGTCACCATATGCAGATCTCCATCGCCCAGGAGCTGGAAGGTATCCCGCAATTCCGCACCCAGGCCCACTTTACCCCGTATATCGAGGGTTGGGCGCTGTATTCCGAGACACTCTCCAAGGAAATGGGCCAGTTCGAGGACCCCTATAAGGACTTCGGCCGCCTGACCGCGGAAATGTGGCGCGCGATTCGCCTGGTGGTGGATACCGGTATGCACTCCAAGGGCTGGAGCCAGGACCAGGCGGTGGAATACTTCCTGGAAAACTCTGCCATCCCGGAAGGTGCGGTGCGCTCCGAAGTGCGCCGCTACCTGACCCTGCCGGGCCAGGCCACTTCCTACAAGATCGGCATGCTGAAGATCCAGGAGCTGCGCGAGAAAGCGAAGCAGGAGCTTGGCGACAAGTTTGATATCCGCGGCTTCCACGACACCGTGCTTGGCGGCGGCGCACTGCCCCTGCCGATGCTGGAAGAGCGTGTGAATCGCTGGATCGAGGAAACCAAGGGCAGCTGATCTTGCCGCCGTTTCCTGTCGTATCGGCAGGGACGGTAACAAAGGATCCAGTTGATCCAGGAGCCGGGCGCTGCCCGGCTTTTTTGTACCCGGCGATTGCCGGCCCGCTTTGTGTTCTTGCGATGGGGGCAGTAGCATCGGGCCAATAGAAAAAGATGACGGTGAGGAGTACACCATGACAGACCTGCTGAACGCGTTGCGGAGACTGGCCCGCACGCTCGCCCTGTGTGGGGCCTTTGCCACAGCCGCCAATGCTGCGGAAGTTGTCGAGGAAAACGTGCAATCAGAGGAGCATGATTTCCGGATCGTGAAACTGGCAGGGGGATTCAAGCATCCCTGGGGTGTCGCGCAACTGCCCGACGGACGTTTCCTGGTGACTGAGCGCGGCGGTCGCCTGGCGCTGGTGGACGGTGATGAGGTCAGCTACATCGATGGCGTGCCGGAAGTCTCGGCCATGGGCCAGGGTGGCTTACTGGACGTAGTGCTGCACCCAGGATACGGCGACGGTGAGCACGACTGGGTGTACATGACTTTCTCCAAGCCCGGCGACGACGGCACCGCGACCGCGCTGGCCCGTGCGCGGCTGGGTGACGGCGCCCTGGTCGATGTCAAAGAGCTCTTTGTGCAGGACCGCTTCTCTTCCCCGGGCCGCCACTACGGCTCCCGGCTGGCCTGGCGCAAGGATGGCACCCTGTTGATGACCATTGGCGACCGTGGTGTGGACCGCTCCCGCGCTCAGGATATCAATGACCACGCCGGCAGTGTGCTGCGCCTGACCGAGACCGGTGGCGCGCCAGCCGATAATCCCTTTGCCGGGAAGGAAGAAGGCCACGATGAAATCTTCAGCTACGGCAACCGCAATATCCAGGGGCTGGCAGTGGGTGCCGATGGCCGAATCTGGGCCAGCGAGCATGCGGCCCGCACCGGGGACGAGCTGAACCTGATCGAGCCCGGCGTAAACTACGGTTGGCCGGAGGCCACCCGCAGCAAGGAATACAGCTCGAAGGCGCCGATTGGCAAGGCCAGCATGCCCGGCATGCGCGAGGCGCGGCATATCTACAGCGGTCGCTTTGCCCCCTCGGGCCTGGCGGCTGTGGACAGTGATCGTTTCCCCAGGTGGCGCGGCAATCTACTGGCCGGCGGCCTGGGCAGTGAAAAACTGCTGCGTGTGGTGCTGCAGGGTGACGATGTGCAGTCCACCGAGACCCTGATTGAAGGTGAACTGGGCCGTATCCGCGATGTGCGCCAGGGCCGGGATGGCTATATTTACCTGCTCAACGACCTGCCCGACGGCGGCCTCTTTCGTCTCGAGCCGGTAGAGAACTGAGCCCGTGCTGAACCTGGAGAAACTCCCCATGAAGAAAATGGCAAAAATATTCCCGCTGTTTTGTCTCGGGCTGGTATTCCTGCTTGGCGATATTGCCGCCGTGCAGGCGGAGCCGACCGAGGTGGTGGTGCGTGCCCGGGCCAAGGACGCAAAGTTTATTGGCTCGTCGATCGGTGGCGCCTCGGTAAGGATCCGTGATGCCGAGAGCGGCACCATCCTGGCTGAAGGCATAACCAGCGGCAGTACCGGTAATACCGACACCATCATGCGCCAGCCACATTCCCGCTACCAGGAGATAGGCGAAGGGGCCGCGGCCTTCCGCGCCGAACTGGATATCGAGGAGCCGGTATTCGTCACCATTGAGGTACTGGCGCCCTATATCAAGAAGCAGGCGCGGGTGCTTGCCACCACCCAGACCTGGCTGGTGCCTGGCAAGTCGATTGACGGTGACGGGCTGGTGATCGAGATTCCCGGCATGGTAGTGGACATTCTCAGCCCGCAGACCCATCGCTATACCACCATGGCAGAAGCCCCGTTCGAGATTCGCGCCAATGTGGTAATGATGTGTGGTTGCCCGATTAGCGATGGGGGACTCTGGGACGGCAGCAAGATGGAGGTAGCGGCGCTGGTCAAGAAAGACGGCAAGGCCTACCGGACTATCCCGTTGGCGATGACCGATACTGACAATACTTTTGCCGCTTCCCTGGCCCCCGAAGAACGGGGTGTTTACGAATTACTGGTCTATGCATTCGACGAGCGTACCGGTAATACCGGCGTGGACCGGGTGAGCTTTATCGTGCGCGAATAAACCGCACTGCCCACCCGTGTGCAAAAAAGTTTGTGCGCGGGTGGCCCCCCACTATGTTACAGCCCCCACCTCCCTCTTCCGCCAGCAACAGCTTGACAACAAAACGCCGGAACCATTAAGTTTTGCGCCCGCTGAACAGGCACCGTGTTCCCTGCCCTGCGCAATACAGGGTAATTCACACTGGTGCAGCGAGTCCATCCATGGGACCCGTCACCACCTGGCGGTTGCTGCCCACTGCGGCAGGCCGTTCAGGCCACATTTCCCCGACAAAATACCGCATGGTGTTTGCCCATCCGGGACAATGTGTGCACTGATAGAATTAATCACAGGAGGAAGAATGCCTATGACTGGTGATCTGTACCCTTCGCGCATTGGCGGCAGGGAACAAATCATCCCCCGACAGGATCCGGTGGTTTTCCATGATCAGGCGCCGGATACCAGTAATCCCCTCAATCAGATGCAGCTGGCCCAGTACGAAAAAAACGGTTATCTGGTTTTTCCGGATTTTATGCCCGAAATGGTAGAACCGCTGCAGGAAGAAGTGGTGCGAATGCAGCATTCACTGGCGGGGCGTGAAGAGCTTGTGTTTGAACCCCAGGGCAAGGAACTCCGCACAATCTTCAATCCCTGCCGCTTCAGCTCAGTGGCGAACGAATTTTTCCGGCACCCGAAAGTACTGCCCATGGTGCAGCAGCTGCTTGGCTCAGATGTCTACTTGATGCAATCGCGGGTTAATAACAAGCCGGCCTATACCGGCAGATCGTTTGCCTGGCACTCGGATTTTGAAACCTGGCACGTGGAGGATGGCATGCCGCGTATGCGGGCACTTACCGCGTGGATCATGCTCAGTGAAAACCACGACCACAACGGCCCACTCTATGTAATCCCGGGCTCCCACCACCTGTTTATCTCCTGCAGGGGCCGGACCGGCAGGGACAACTATAAAACTTCCCTGCGACAACAGAAACTCGGCGTGCCACAGCCTGATACCATGAATGAAATTCTTCGCGACCGGGAAATTCGCGCCATCACGGGCCGGCCCGGTACGCTGGTGATCCATGAATGCAACCTCCTGCATGGTTCCCCCGACAATATTTCCAGCAATCCGCGACAAGTGATGATGTGCGTTTACAACAGCGTACATAACCGGCCTCGCGCGCCATTTGGTGGGCAGGAACCGCGCCCGGACTTTCTCAGTAACCGGGACACGGCGCCGGTGAACCTCGCTGCCTGATCCCGGACAGGCCACAAACGGGTCGTTAGTAAAAAGCTAAACTGCCTTACATCGGCCCGCTGGGCAGAAGGGAAGGTTACCGAAATGGATGAGCCGGGCAGACAAGCCCTGCGGCGCCAGCATCGCCCAGAAAATATCGCCCGGCGATTGCGCGAGCCCTCGCGCCCGCCAACACTCGGGGATTTTGTGCTGGGCGCCATCGACGGGTGCGTCACTACCTTTGCGATTGTATCCGGCGCCTATGGCGCCGGCTTCCCTTCAATCGTGGTGATAATCATGGGCTTTGCCAACCTGCTGGCGGACGGCTTCAGTATGGCGGTCAGCAACTATGAGGCGATACAGGCGCAGCTCGACCACGAATTTGCCATTCGCCGCACGGAAGAGCGGCATATAGACCTGGTGCCGGAGGGGGAGCGCGAGGAAATTCGCCAGATCTTCGCCGCCAAGGGTTTTCGCGATGCGACACTTGAGGAAATCGTGTCCACGATCTGTCGCGACCGGAAGCTGTGGGTGGAAACCATGTTGACCGAGGAACATGGCATCAGCCCGACGCGGGCCAGCCCATTGCGTTCTTCCATTGTCACCTTTTCCGCATTCCTGCTGGTTGGTGCCGTGCCGCTGGTGCCCTTTCTTTTGCCCGGGTTGGCAGAACCAGTGCGGTTTTACCTGAGTGCCGGGCTGTCAGGACTCGCTTTTTTTGCCGTGGGCGTGGGCAAGGGCTTCGTCAATGGTAGTTCGCTGCTGAGCGCCGGGGGGCGCACGCTACTGCTTGGGGGCAGCGCGGCACTGCTGGCGTTCCTGGTTGGTTATTTACTCAATAAGTTCACCTCTGGCTCATAATTTACGGCAGCGCCAAGTTGTGGGTTTACGGGGGCCATGCAAATCCGGATTAGCGGCCATGCATTGTTTCGTTGAAACTGGAAACCCGCTCACAAATTCCCTCCATTGCAGGAATCCGGTTAATCTGCCATTCGATGCTCCCCCGTAGACAAGCCCGCACCACTTGATATGCCAGAGCAAGTGATGCACCGAAACCAGATCAGGGGAGCAACCAAATGAGTAAGAATATTTTGTTTAGTGCAATGCTGGGCTGTGCGTTTTCCACCGCGGCCATGGCGGAAGGGATCTATGTCAGCGGTAATATCGGCTACAACGACCTGGACGATATAGACACTGCCGGCGCTTTTTCCAGTGACTTTACCACCGGTGCAGGCACCAATATTCCGGTGGGCACCCCCCTGCCGGCCGGTACCGGCGTGAACTGGGATACCAGTGTCGACAGCGGTACCGCGATCTCCTTTGCTGTAGGTTATGGAATCGACCAGTGGCGTTTCGAGGCCGAGTACTCCATGGCCGACAACGATATTGACTCCCACGGGAGTGTTTCTGCTGCGGGTATTCCACTGGACGGGGAAGATGCAGCGGTGCTGATCAGTGGTCGGCAGGACAACCTGGGTGTCACCGTCGCTGACCTGGTGGCAGCAGGTGAAGGGGAAATCAGTGCGGATTACCTGTTCGTAAATGCCTATTACGATTTCGACCTCGGCACCGCGTTGACGCCATATATTGGTGCCGGTATCGGTAACGCAATGATTGATGTGGACTACAGCCCCTCCGGCGTCAGCATCATCGAGGACGACGACAGTGTGCTTGCCTACCAGTTTATGGGCGGTGCGAGCCTGGCCGTGAGCGAACAACTGGAAGTATTCGGTGGCCTGCGCTGGCGCCAGACTGATGACCTGTCCGTGAATGCAAGCCTGTTCCCGGCCGAGTTTGAAATTGGCGCTGACAGTTTCCTCGCCGAAGTTGGCACCCGCTGGCAGTTCTGACCAGGAAACAGACCGGTACGATGTTGCGGGCGTCACGGCTGGCAGGAATTCAACTGCCGCTCGTGGCGCCCGTTTTTAATTAGTGAGTGTTGCATTCCTCCTGTCGTTGAAAATCAGGTCTATCGTGAGAGAAGCGGGAGAGTATTTCCCCCGTGAGTGCTGTGGATCAGTTTTGAACCGGCATGGCGCGTTAACCAGAATCGCGCTGAAAGTCTGCAGGTTTTTAAACGGCACTTATCGCTGGACAGAGGTCCGCCGGTCGTGCGTCCACGTAAATATTCCAGGCGAATATGCAATTACAGGATGTAATTATGATCAGCAAGAAGCTAGCTATGACAGCACTGGCGGCAGCCCTCGCTTCCGTCTCCGCACATGCCGAAGATTTCTATATCAGTGGTTCGGTAAGCTGGAATGACATGGATGATATCGATACCGATGGCCGCTTTACCGGTGACTTTGTCACCGGAGAGGGGGTGGCGATTCCATCCGGTGTGGTCATTCCGCGCGGCACCCGGCTGCGCTGGGATACGGATATCGACAGCAGTTGGGGTGTCCAGCTGGCCGCCGGTTGGCGCATGCGCGAGTGGCGCTTTGAAGTGGAGTACGCCTGGGCGGAACACGACGTGGAGTCCCACAAAAATGTGCGTGTTGGCGGTGCAAATATCGACGGAGTGGATGCCGCTGTGCTCCTGACCGGACAGCTTGAGCCACTCGGTGTCACTGTGGGTGAGCTTGTCGATGGCGGCCAGGGTGATGTCAGTACCGACTTTGTGTTCTTCAACGCGTATTACGACTTCGATACCGGGACGCAGTGGCAGCCCTACCTCGGTGCGGGCCTGGGCAATGCCTGGGTGGACGTGGACTACAAACCCTCGGACGTGCGAATCGTCGATGATGACGATAGTGTCTTCGCCTGGCAGCTAATGGGTGGCATCAATTACCTGTGCACCGATGAGCTTACCTATTTTGGTGGTTTGCGCTGGCGTGAAACGGACGACGCCGAGGTTCGCTCGCGTTTGTTGCCGGCTGATTTCGATATCGATACCGAGAGCCTGATTGTCGAGATCGGCGCGCGCTGGCACTTCTGAGTACTAACGTCTGACAGGGCGACCGCGGGTGTGCGGGACACCCGCGCGTCGCTGTTTCAGGCGACTACCACCTGGTTGCGACCCGCGTGCTTGGCGCGATAAAGGCGCGCATCGGCCTCGGCCAGCAGCTCAGTCTGGTTCTGTGTGCCATCACTGGACGCAGCGACGCCGAAACTCATGGACAGGCGCGCGGGCGGTTCGTACTGGTGGCCCAGCGCCTCCACCTTCTGGCGGAGCTTCTCCGCCAGCACGGAAGCGCCGCTGGTGCCTGTATTGGGAAGCAGCACCAGGAATTCCTCGCCCCCCCAGCGCGCCACCAGGTCGCCGGAACGGGTATTACCCTTCAGCACTGCCGCCACGTCTTTCAATACGCGGTCGCCGAAGTTATGGCCGCGACTGTCATTGAGTGCCTTGAAGTGGTCCAGGTCGCCGATCAATATGGCGTATTCACCCAGCGCCTGGCCGGCCCGTTCCAGTTCCTGTAGAACCCGGTAGGCCTCGCGCCGGTTGGCGAGACCGGTAAGCGCATCGGTGGCGGCATGGTTCTCGAGTTCTACGGTGAGGGTATTGAGCAGTTTCTGTGCCTCGTCCCGGCTGCTGTCCAGTAGCGCAGTCAGTGCGGTCAGGGCACCGAACACGGCAATAAAACGGGCGCGATAGGCGACGTCATACTCTGCTGCCAGCCCGGGGAAATCCGGATAGAAGAGCACCAGAGCCGTGGCGGCGCCCACCGCCATAAGCACCAGGGTGCCGATGCGGTAACCGAACAGGTTGATAAAGCCCGGTACCAGCATCACTGCCCACATCAGGCCGGTATTGTTGACGCCGCCGGAAAGCAGCAGGTAGAAGTACAGGACCAGTAACAGGCAGGTGACCAGGACCGGCGTCTTGCTGCTGGGGTTCACCAGGTTGATGCCGATATAGATGGCGAGGATCAGTGCCGTCACACCAAGCAGGGTCAGGGACTGCAGCAGTGCGCCGTCCGTGAGCGCCAGTACCGCCATGGCGGCAGTGATGGCGAGCGAGAAGATCAGCATATAGCCGGAGGCCTGCACCCGCCGGCGCAGGTCGAGTTCCATAGACCTGGCGGCGGGATTGTGTGCGGTGCTGTCCTGATGCCCTGAACCCATTGGGAATTCCTGTGTAACGGGCCTCAAAACTCCTGTGGGCCCGCTGACTCCGGCATGGCCCGGATGTCTTAAAGTGGTCGTTGTTGCGCCGCCGTTGCAGGATACCCCGGGATCCGGCGGCGTGGTGCGCATGGCGCAAATCTAAATATTTAGATAAACCGCCGAGTATATTGTGATTTTTTGCGCCGCCAAAGCCCGGCTATAGTTTTATCAGCAACTTGACTGCGGAATTGTGCACTTTTGGAACCCCTGAGACTGACTTGTGGAAATATCCTGACTTTGCGTGCCGGGGCCCTGGTCTGCCCGGCTCACAAGCACCTGATACCCGGGCGCGGGCTGTCGGCACAGGTATACGAGCGCGGCGGTGAGCCGCTGCGGGATGCCTGTGTGCATGTCGCTGAGTGCGGGGTGGGCGAGGCGCGCATGACTCGCGCATACAACCTGCCGGTGAAATACCTGTTGCACACGGTGACACCACAGTGGAGTAGTGGCGACCAGTGGGGTGCCCGGGCGCTGGTCGAGTTACGCCAGTGCTATCACAGTGTGCTGGACCTGGCGCGACAGGGAAAAATAGATACGTTGCTGTTTCCCGCCCTGGGGGCGGGCACCAATCGCTTTCCGCATAGTATTGCCGCGCACCAGGCGCTGGAAGTGCTGCACCCGCGGGCGCATGAATTTAGCCAGATTACGGTTTGCCTCCACACCCCTGCGGCACTGGCTGAATGGCAGCAGGTGGAGCGCAGGTTCTTTACACCGTCATGACCGCAGTGGTGGCCGCTACCGGCAGCCAGTCCATGCGGGGCCCCGGATTTAGCGGACAGGCGGGCCTGCGGCCTGGCGGGAGAGCGGAAACGAAAAAGGCGGGCCAGTGGCCCGCCTTTCTCTTTGCACTCTGAAGTTAACGAGTGCTTACTTCTTGGCGCGCTTGCGCATGTTTTCCTGCAGGATCTTCTTGCGCAGGCGCAGGTGGTTCGGGGTCACCTCCACCAGCTCATCGTCCTCGATAAACTCCAGTGCCTGTTCCAGCGTGTGGCGGATCGGCGGGGTCAGGGTCAGGGCCTCGTCGGTACCGGCGGCGCGCACGTTGGTCAGCTGCTTGGCCTTGGTGGGGTTTACCACCAGGTCATTGTTGCGGGAGTGAATACCCACTATCTGGCCTTCGTAGATATCCTCACCGTGGCCCAGGAACAGGCGGCCACGGTCCTGCAGTGTGTACAAGGCGTAGGCCAGGGTCTTGCCCTTGACCATTGAGACCATCACACCGTTGATGCGCTTGCCCACGTCACCCATTTTCACCGGGCCGTAGTGGTCGAAGATGCTGGTCATGATGCCGGAGCCGCTGGTCATGGTCAGGAACTGTGAGCGGAAGCCGATCATGCCGCGGGACGGCACGATAAAGGTCAGGCGCACACGGCCCTTGCCATCGGGCTCCATGTTCTTGAGCTCCGCCTTGCGCAGGCCCAGCTCTTCCATCACCGCACCCTGGTGCTGCTCCTCGACGTCGGCCACCACCTCCTCGTAGGGCTCCTGGATCTCGCCGTCGACTTCTTTCTGTACCACTTCCGGGCGGGATACGCCCAGCTCAAAACCTTCCCGGCGCATGGTCTCGATCAGCACCGACAGGTGCAGTTCGCCGCGGCCGGACACCTTGAATTTTTCCGGGGAATCGCCCTGCTCCACGCGCAGCGCCACGTTGTGGATCAGCTCCTGTTCCAGGCGCTCCTTGATATTGCGCGAGGTGACGAACTTGCCGTCCTGGCCGGCAAACGGCGAGTCGTTGACCTGGAAGGTCATACTCACGGTGGGCTCGTCGACGGACAGCGCCGGCAGGGCCTCGGGGTTTTCCGGGTTGCACAGGGTATCGGAGATGTTCAGTTCGCCCACACCGGTGATGCAGACGATGTCACCGGCGCTGGCCTGCTCCACTTCCACGCGCTCCAGGCCCAGGTAGCCCATCACCTGCAGTACCTTGGCCTTGCGCTGGTTGCCCTCGCGGTCCAGCACCACTACCTGCTGGTTGGGCTTGAGGGTGCCGCGGGTGATACGGCCCACGCCGATCACGCCCACATAGCTGTTGTAGTCCAGTGCAGACACTTGCATCTGGAACGGGCCTTTCTCGTCGACTTTCGGCGCTTCGACCTTGTCCACGATCATCTGGAACAGCGGCGTCATGTCGTCGGCCATGTCGGTGTCGTCCAGGCCGGCGATGCCGTTCAGGGCGGAGGCGTAGACCACCGGGAAGTCCAGCTGCTCATCGGTGGCGCCGAGGCTGTCGAACAGGTCGAACACCTGGTCCATCACCCAGTCGGGGCGCGCGCCGGGGCGGTCGATCTTGTTGATCACCACGATCGGGTTGAGGCCCTGCTCGAAGGCCTTCTGGGTCACGAAACGGGTCTGCGGCATGGGGCCGTCCACGGCATCCACCAGCAACAGCACGCTATCCACCATGGACAGGACGCGCTCCACCTCGCCGCCGAAGTCGGCGTGCCCGGGGGTGTCGACGATGTTGATGCGGTAGTCGTGCCAGCGGATGGCGGTGTTCTTGGCCAGGATGGTGATGCCGCGCTCACGCTCCTGGTCGTTGGAGTCCATTACGCGTTCCGCGCCCTCGTCGCGGCGGTCCAGGGTGCCGGACTGCTGCAGCAGCTTGTCCACCAGGGTGGTCTTGCCGTGGTCTACGTGGGCGATGATCGCAATATTGCGCAGGTTGTCTATCACTATGAACCTCTGAGGGGTAAAGCGCGCAGTCCCCTGACTGTCGCGTCAAATGTATCGGGGCGGGGGCTGACGGGCAGCGGCTCTCCGGCCAAAGGCGGCGATTATAGTGGCCAAGCGTGACAACTGCGAGCTGCTTTTGCATAAAAAGTGGTCAATTTTGGCCGATCTGGCCCGGGAATGCCCCGCTCTGTGGCCAGGGCGGGGTCTTGGAGGGGGAGAAGCGGCTTGCCTCAGTCGGGCCGGTGGGGGATATGCGGGCGCAGCACGCCCACATTGCGATAGCCGGCGTCCAGCAGGTGGGAGGCATGCAGGCGGCTCATCACGCCGCGGCTGCAGTACAGCAGGTACTGCTTTTGCGGGTCCAGTCCGGCGAACGCACTGTTCAGGCGGTAGAAGGGAATGGTCTCCACGTCGCTGCCCTCTATCTCCAGCGGGTCCACTTCCTCCTCGTCCGGGTGGCGGATATCGATGACCACCGCGTCGCCGGGCTCGGCGAGGATCTCAACCTCCGGCGCGCCTTCGGTCACATCCTCCATGACCTTGTCGATGTTCTGCAGCACACGCTCGTCGATGGCGCGGTCGAGGACACTGAAATCGAAGTGGCCCTCTTCCTCCTCCACCCGCGACAGCTTGGCCCGGGTGGTGGGCTTGACCGAGATGACCCCGCAATACTCGGGCATATTGGCCGCAAACTCCTCGGTGCCGATCTCCCGCGCGGTGCGGATGATGTCGCCCTTGTCGCTGGTGATCAGTGGGCGCAGCACCAGGGTGTCGGTGACACTGTCGATCACTTTCAGGTTCTTGAGGGTCTGGCTGGATACCTGGGCAATGGCCTCACCGGTCACCACCGCGTCTACCTTCAGCTCGTTGGCGATGGCCGTGGCGGCGCGCAGCATCATGCGCTTGAGGATCACGCCCATATGGGAGTCGTCCACATTCTGCAGTATCTCGGCTACCACCTCGTCGAAGGGCACGGTGATGAACTTTACCCGGTGCGATGAGCTGTAGCGGTTCCACAGGTAGTAGGCCACTTCCTTGACGCCCAGTTCGTGGTCGCGCCCCCCAAGGTTGAAGAACAGGAAGTGGGTGCGGATGCCGCGTTTCATGGTCAGGTAGCTGGACACGGTGGAGTCGAAGCCACCGGAAACCAGCGACAGGACCGGGTCCTGGGTACCCATGGGGAAGCCGCCCAGGCCGGCGTGCTGTTGTTCCACCACGTTGAGCTTATCGTGGCGGATCTCCAGGCGCACGGTGATATCCGGATCCTTCAGCTTGACCCCGGCGGCCCCGGTGTTCTTGTTCAGGCCGCCACCCACGTACTGCTCTACATCCAGGGACTGGAAGTCGTGCTTGCCGCTGCGCTTGACCCGCACACAGAAAGTCTTGCCGTCCAGCTTGTCGCCCCACACGGACAGGGTCTTCTCATAGATGTCGTGGAAATCACCCAGGGGGTACTGGCGCACCCGGGCGAAGTTGGCGATACCGGGGGTGTGTGCCAGTACCTCCTCGATGCGGTCCGCCAGGTGCGAGACGGCATCCGGTGCAATCACCTCTATCTTTTCCCAGTCCTTCAGCACCTTGATGCGGTCATCGAGCCGATGCAGCATGATGCGCAGGTTGTCCTTGAGCTGCCGCGACATGCGCTTGCGCACCGGGTTGCTCTTGATGGTGATCTCGGGGAAGAACTTGACGACAAAGTGCATGATGAGTTGTTGACCGGGTACCGCAGGTTGATGATGAGCACGGAATTATAAACAGTCTGGCTGTAAATTCACCGGGCCGGGGAGCAGTTGGGGGTGACTGGCGCAATGTTGAATATTGTGCTGCACTGAATTTGTGCGCCAGGGTCCCAATTCGTGCCATTTTGGTGCGCAGATTGGTGGCCGGCGCGCCAGTTTGCGTCTATTTTGCTCAGGGCGGCGCCCAATCCGTGCCCTGGACCCCGGTGCCCGTGGCTCCGGCCCAATTGCCCCAATTTGGCACACTCCTTGCTTCAGTACTGACCACGAACAGTACGCCGTCGCTAAAGAGTCGAGCCTCACCAAGGGTTAACGTTCAGCGACCTACAAACTTTCAAGACCTGGAGGACAGCAATGTCAGCGAATACGCTCGGTTTGATTAAAGAGAGTGAAGCCAAATGGGTAGACCTGCGCTTTACCGATTCCAAGGGTAAGGAGCAGCACGTCTCCCTGCCGACTTCCGAAGTCGACGGCGAGTTCTTCGAAGAGGGCAAGATGTTCGACGGCTCCTCCATCGCCGGCTGGAAAGGCATCAACGAGTCCGACATGATCCTGATGCCGGATGACGAGGCCTCTTTCCTGGACCCGTTCACCGATGAGCCCACTGTGATCGTGCGCTGCAACATCGTCGAGCCGTCCACCGGCCAGGGCTACGAGCGCGACCCGCGTTCCATCGCCCTGCGCGCCGAGGAATACCTGAAGTCCACTGGCCTGGGCGACACCGCGCTGTTCGGCCCGGAGCCCGAGTTCTTCGTATTCGACGACATCACCTGGGGTGCCGAGATGGGCGGTGCCTTCTACAAGATCAACTCCGAGGAAGCGGCCTGGTCCTCCAGCATGCCGCACCCGGAAGGCAATATCGGCCACCGCCCGGGCGTCAAGGGCGGTTACTTCCCGGTACCGCCGGTCGACTCACTACACGACGTGCGTGCCGCCATGTGTTCCGCCATGGAGCAGATGGGCCTGCACGTTGAAGTGCACCACCACGAAGTGGGTACCGCTGGCCAGTGTGAAATCGGCGTTGGCGCCAACACCCTGACCAAGAAGGCGGACGAGGTGCAGATCCTCAAGTACGCGGTGCACAATGTTGCGCACGCCTACGGCAAGACTGCCACCTTCATGCCCAAGCCGCTGGTAGGCGACAACGGTTCCGGCATGCACATCCACATGTCCTTCAGCAAGGACGGCGTGAACCAGTTTGCCGGTGACGGCTATTCCGGCCTGTCCGAGACCGCCCTGTACTACATCGGTGGTGTCATCAAGCATGCGCGCGCCATCAACGCGTTCGCCAACGCCTCGACCAACTCCTACAAGCGCCTGGTGCCGGGCTTCGAGGCGCCGGTGATCCTGGCTTACTCCGCGCGCAACCGCTCTGCGTCCATCCGCATTCCGTACGTTGCCTCCCCGAAAGGCAAGCGCATCGAGGCCCGCTTCCCGGACCCGACCGCCAACCCGTACCTGGTGTTCGCCGCCATGCTGATGGCCGGCCTGGACGGCATCAAGAACAAGATCCACCCCGGCGACCCGGCCGACAAGGACCTGTACGACCTGCCGGCGGAAGAAGTGGCCGAGTACCCGACCGTTGCCTCCAGCCTGGAAATGGCCCTGGATGCCCTGGACGCGGACCGCGCCTTCCTGACCGAGGGCGGCGTATTCTCCGACGACGCCATCGATGCCTACATCGAGCTGAAGCGTGAGGAAGTGGAGCGCCTGAACATGACCACTCACCCGGTCGAGTTCGACATGTACTACTCCGTATAAGCGCCCTCACGCAATCCGCGTGTCAAGAAAGCCCGTACCGTCTGGTACGGGCTTTTTTATTGGGGGTAAACTAGCCTTCACCTAATGAAGCCCCGCCATTTTGCGGGCATGCCGGAGGCAGGAGTGCCAATGCGCAGATACCACACCATCACCGGCGCTGTCGTCGCAACCTTTGCCGCAGCGGCCCTCATGTTCGCCACTGCCGGGGCGCTGGCGGGCGGTTCGGGGGAAGATGACGCCAGCGGCGGCAAGGCGATCTACAAGACCGTGGGCCCGGATGGCAAGGTGACCTTCACCGATGTACCGCCGGAAGACGGCAAGGCGGAACGTATCAGGCTGGCTCCCACCAACGTGCAGCCGATCGTGCGGCCGCGCCCCATGCCCACGCGCAAGCTGTCACCCAATGACCGGCGCGAACGCGACAGGCCCCTGGGCCCTATCAACTTCGCCATCGTCAGTCCCCAGAGTGGCGCCACCATTCCCCCGGGACAGCGCTTGATCGTCTTGCGGGTGGCCATCGACCCGGCGCCTCCCGGCGGTTACCGCTTTTTCGCCGTAGTCGACGGCCGGCCGTGGCAGGGCAGTTCCAGTGGCAACAGCCTGGATATCTCCGCACTGGAGCGGGGCACTCACGATATCCAGGCCGTGCTTACCGATCCCGACGGCCAGGTGCTGGCGCGCTCCCAGCCCATCACCATCTTCGTCAAGCGCCCGGGCGGCACCCTGCCGGACAACCCCTCCCCGCAGGCGGTGCCCGCGCCCCAGGCACCCACGGCGCCGGGCGTGCCCCAGTCAACCAGCCAGTCCCGGCGCTCTCGCAACTGAAGGCGGCCCGCTTTCTCCCGCCCGGCTGACCGGGCGGGCGCACTTCCACACCAAAATGATGCGCCTGCACTGGCGTTTTTTTGATCTATGCACCACAATGGTGCGCTCGAGGGCTGGCTATTGCCTGCCTGCCCCCGGAACTCACCGCACTCACTATCGTGCGCCATTTTGGTTTGCTTCTTGCACTGTCTTAAACAGTGCTGGCGGGCACCGCGACCTCAGGGTACGCCGTGCCCCAGAACCGCCCGCTGAATGACCCCGGGACTTTTGCATGTTGAATGACCGCCAGTTGCGTCAACTGTTGGACAACCTTTCCGCCGCAGTACTGGTGCTGGATGAGCGCCTGGCGCTCTGCTACCTGAACTCCGCTGCCGAGGACCTGCTGGCCGCATCCAGTGCCAGGGTCAGCGGGCAGCCGCTGGAAGAGGTCGTGCGGGAATCTGACGCCGCGCAGCGCGCCATGCGCGGGGCGCTGGTGAGCGGGCAGAAGTACACCGTGCGACGTGCCACCTGGCACCTGCACAACCTGGAAACCTGTACCGTCGATTACTCGGTGAGCCCGGTGGCGGAGCTGGGCCTGTTGCTGGTGGAAGTGCAGACCATGGACCGGCTGCTGCGGATTGCGCGGGAAGACGCCCTGATCGATGCCCAGGAAACCACCCGCAACCTGGTCCGCGGCATGGCCCACGAGGTGAAGAACCCCCTGGGCGGAATCCGCGGCGCGGCACAGCTGTTGCAGCGGGAGCTGCCGGACCCGGAGCTGGCGGAATATACGCAGATCATCATCGACGAGGCCGACCGCCTGCGGAACCTGGTGGATCGCCTGCTGGGGCCACGCCAGCCCGCCAATATGCAGCCCACCAATGTGCATGAGGTGCTCGAGCGGGTGGCGCAGCTGATCGACGCCGAGTGCGATGGGGAGCTGAGCATACGCCGTGACTACGACCCGTCGATCCCCGACCTGCCGGGCGACAGGGAACAGCTGATCCAGGCATTGCTCAATATTGCCCGCAACGCCATGCAGGCTGTCGACGAGAGCATCGGTTTGCCGGCGGGACAGATCGTGCTGCGCACGCGCATCCAGCGCCAGTTCACCATCGGCAAGCACCACTGCCCGCTGGTGTGCAGGATCGAAATTGAGGACAACGGCCCGGGTATCCCGGAAGACATCCGCGAGCGGATTTTCTTCCCGATGATTTCCGGGCGCGCGGAGGGCTCCGGGCTGGGGCTCTCTATTTCGCAAAACATCATCAACCAGCATCGCGGACTGATTAAGTGCGACAGCCAGGCGGGACAGAGTGTGTTCCAGATTTACCTGCCGCTGGAAACCGAATAAACGATTAGACACTGGGAAAGACCATGAGCAACCGCGTTTGGATCATTGACGACGACCGATCGATACGCTGGGTACTGGAGCGGGCCCTGACCCGGGCCGGTATCGAGACCAAGTGCTACGAGAGTGGTGACCGGGCACTGGACGATTTCTACAGCGACTCCCCCGATGTGGTAATCAGCGATATTCGCATGCCCGGTGCCGATGGCTTCAAGTTGTTGCAACGCTTCCAGAGCGAACGCCCGGCCCTGCCAATCATCATCATGACGGCACACTCCGACCTGGACAGCGCCGTGGCCGCCTACCAGGGCGGTGCCTTCGAATACCTGCCCAAGCCGTTCGACGTCGACGAGGCGGTGGCTGTGACCCGCCGTGCCCTGGCCCATGCCAGCGAGCAGCAGGGCGGTGAGCAGGTCAGCCTGGAAAACAGCCAGGCCAGCAAGGAGATTATCGGCGAGGCGCCGGCGATGCAGGAGGTGTTCCGCGCTATCGGTCGCCTGTCCCATTCCAATATCACCGTATTGATCAATGGCGAGTCCGGTACCGGTAAGGAACTGGTGGCCCAGGCGCTGCATAACCACAGCCCCCGCCGCAGCCAGCCCTTTATCGCGTTGAACATGGCCGCGATTCCGAAGGACCTGATGGAATCCGAACTGTTTGGCCATGAAAAGGGTGCCTTCACCGGTGCCGCCGCGCAACGTACCGGCCGCTTCGAGCAGGCCAATGGCGGCACATTGTTCCTTGATGAAATCGGCGATATGCCGCCGGAAACCCAGACCCGCCTGCTGCGGGTGCTGGCCGATGGTGAGTTCTACCGCGTGGGTGGCCACACCCCGGTCAAGGTGGATGTGCGCATCATTGCTGCCACCCACCAGGACCTGGAGCGACTGGTGGAGGAGCATAAATTCCGTGAGGACCTTTTCCACCGCCTCAATGTAATCCGCATCCATATTCCGCGCCTGTCTGACCGTCGCGAGGATATCCCGCGGCTGGTGCAGCATTTCTTTACCAGCGCCGCCAAGGACCTGGGGGTGGAGCCGAAGATCCTGCTGAAGGAGACCGAGGAATACCTCACCGGCCTCGACTGGCCCGGCAACGTGCGCCAGCTGGAGAATACCTGTCGCTGGATTACCGTAATGGCCTCCGGCCGCGAGGTGCATATTGAGGACCTGCCGCAGGAGCTGCACCAGCAGACCGCCGGCACCCAGGCCCCGCAGGACTGGCAGAAGGCACTGCGCCTGTGGGCCGACCAGGCCCTGGCCAATGGCCGCCGCGAGATCCTCAGTGAGGCGGTGCCCCAGTTCGAGCGCGCGCTGATCGAGATCGCACTCAAGCACACCGCAGGGCGCAAGCGCGATGCCGCCGAACTGCTGGGCTGGGGCCGCAACACGCTGACCCGCAAGCTGAAAGAGCTGGGCATGAACGGCGACTCCGAGTAGAGCCGTGCCAGTGGATGGCGTCAGTCATTAACCCTGAGAGGCCGCTTTCCGGAGCGGCCTCTTTACTTTCAGGCTATGGCCGAATTGCAGTGGCAAAGACTGAATTGAAAACGAGAGAAATCTTTTGAATGTATGTCGACCTGCAAACGGATGATTTATCGGATGGCGCGGTTATCGAATTACTGCGTGCGCACCTGGAAGATATGCGCAAATACTCTCCGGAGGCTAGCATTCATGCCCTCGATACAGGCAAGCTGAAAGATCCGCGTATGACTTTCTGGGCCGCCCGTGTCGATGGCCAGCTGGCCGGCTGCGGGGCCCTTCGGGAAATCTCGCCGCGGCTGGGCGAGATCAAGTCAATGAAAACCGGGTCAGCTTTCCTGAGAATGGGGATAGCCGCCCGGGTGCTTGAGGCAATCATGCGCGAGGCGCGGCGGCGTGGTTATACCCGGATCAGCCTGGAGACCGGCACGCATAACGCGTTTGAGCCGGCGGTTGCACTGTATAGAAAATATGGTTTTATCGAATGCGGACCATTTGCCGACTATGCGCCTGATCCCTACAGTAGGTTCCTGACCAGAGCCATCCGGGAGAAAACCGGGATGGTGTGACCGCCCGGGAAACTGCCTGGAAGCCAATGGAACCACAACTCCTCTATCGATTCGCCGCAGATCTCGTGCTGTTCCTGCACGTGCTCTTCGTTGCCTTTGTGGTCAGCGGCCTGCTGTTGATCCTGGTCGGGAGGCTGCGAGGCTGGGCCTGGGTGCACAATCCCTGGTTCCGCCTGGCGCACCTGATGGCAATCGGGGTCGTGGTTTTACAGGCGTGGCTGGGGGTGATCTGCCCGCTCACCACCTGGGAAATGGCATTGCGGGCGCGGGCCGGGGAAGTGACCTATACCGGCTCCTTTATCGCCCACTGGCTGGAAAGCATCCTCTACTACCGTGCCCCGGCCTGGGTCTTTGCGCTCTGTTACACGGTGTTTGGGCTGCTGGTGGTGCTCAGCTGGTTCTGGGTGCGACCGCGGCCATTCCGCCGCCGGTAAGCCAGCTCCTGTCGCGCTGGTGGTGCCAGGATACCGTGGCAGGAATTCCGGGATTCCTGCCACGGACAGGCTCAGCCGTTACGGGCCACACCCAGCTCCCCCAGGGTCTGCGCCATGTCCTCGGCGCTGGTGGCGGGCTTGATATCCCGATCGATCTTGAGGACCTTGCCGTCCTTGCCGATGTAGACAGTCACCCGTTTGGCGATGTTCAGCGCCGGCACCAGCACGTCATAGGCTTTTGCCACTTCCCCCTCGGGATCGCTGAGCAGCGGGAAGTCCGCTTTCTCTGCGGCGGCGAACTTCTTGTTGGTTTCCACCTCGTCAGTGCTCGCCATAAAGTAGGCCACGTCGTACTCACGGATCAGGTGGCCGTTTTCCGCCAGTGACTTGCACTCGATGGTGCAGCCCCTGGTGAACGCCTTTGGATACCAGGCGATGACCACCGCCCGCTTACCGCGAAAGTCGTCCAGGGAGTAGGTCTTGCCGTCGGAAGCCTCCAGGGTGAAGTCCGGGGCCGGCTGGCCCACTTCCAGGGCAAGCGCCGGCAGGCTTACCAGCGTGGCCAGCAGCAGGGTCAGTGCATGTCTCATCGAATTCTCCGGGTAGGTATTTACTGGATCGGGTGATGGCTATGCTAACGCGCCGGGAGCGGTGCTGCCATTGGCCGGGCTGGCACAGGCCCGGGACTTGAATTACATTCATACGCAAAACCCGGCACCCGGATTGGTGCCGCCGGCTATTTTCCAGGGACTGGAGGCACGGTATGCGTGCATTGCATTTCTTTGGCCTGGCTATCCTGTTGATTTCGGTGGCCGCGCCGCCGCAGGCACTGGCCGTCCAGGGCCAGCACCTGTTTATTCTCTCCGGCCAATCCAACATGGCCTGGCTCGATGCGGATGCTTTCTTCACACCGCTGGTGGCGGCAGAGTTTGGCCGGGATCGCATCCTCGTGGTCAAGGATGCCCAGGGAGGCCAGCCGATCCAGCGCTGGCTGGTGGCCCCGCAGAAGGGTATCGGGGATCCGGGCAAGCAGGTGGGTGACCTGTACCAGAGGTTGTTGCGCAAGGTTGGGCGCGCCACGCACGGGAAACACCTTGCGTCGGTAACTTTTGTCTGGATGCAGGGAGAGAATGACGCCAGGTTTGGTCGCAGCGCCGCCTACGGCCCTGCCCTCGGCACACTGGTGACACAACTGCAGCGGGACCTGGGACAGCCGCAGATCAATGTGGTGATCGGTCGCCTGAGCGATTACGGCCTGGCGCGTCGCAGTGCCGCCCACTGGCAGCGCATCCGCGAGATCCAGGTGCAGTTCGCTGAAAGCCGGCCCGGGGCGGCCTGGGTCGATACCGACGACCTGAACGATGGCTTGAACCGGGATGGCAGGCAGGTGGCCAATGACCTGCACTATTCCACCACCGGATACCGGGTCCTGGGTGAACGGTTTGCAAAGCGCGCGATCGAATTGATCCGTCGGGAGGGCGGGGGATTCCGGCCGGCTGCGCAGCCATAGTGCTTCCCACGGCAGCCGGCGCGCAGCTGGTCCAGAATAGTAAGAAGCTGCCGGAAGCCGTCATGACCTTCAATACTTTTTTTTCAAGTCTCCCGCTGTGGGGTGTCTGCGCCTTTGCCATCATGGTGGTGCTGGTGTCACTCGCCGCCGGCATGTTGCTGGGGCGTATACTCGCACGCGGCAACAAGGAGGTCAGCGAGGGCTCCATCGGCAGTATCGTCGCGGCCACCCTGGGCCTGCTGGCGTTTATGCTGGCGTTTACTTTCAATATGACAGCCGAACGCTTCGGTGCGCGCAAGGCCCTGTTGCTCGAAGAAATCAACGCCATCTCCACCGCTTACCTGCGGGCGGATTTTCTCGATGAGAAGGGCACGGCACGGGCACGGGAATTACTGGCCGAGTATGCGCAGGTCCGGGCGTTCGACCCGTATACCCTTGACGAGCGGGAATATCTGCGGGCACTGGCCCGTAGCGAGCAGATCCAGGCGTCCCTGTGGGCCCTGGTGGCGGAGCACGAATCCCGGGGTTATGGCGCGGGCGAGCTGAGGGCCTTTTACCAGCCCCTGAATGAGGTATTCGACTACCACACCCGGCGGGTCCTGGTGGGTGGGCGCTACCAGATACCCGCTCCTATCTGGATGGCACTCTACGCAATCACTGCGCTGTCGATGTTCGGGATCGGCTTCCAGCTGGGCACCAGCCGGGGCGCTTCGCCACTGGTGGCCCTGGCGCTGGCACTGGCGTTTTCACTGGTAATCCTGCTGATCGAGGACCTGGACCGTAGTTACGAGGGCCTACTGGTGGTGGACCAGGGGCCAATGGCAGAACTGAGCCAGCAGTTACAGGCGGCCGAACGCAGGCGGCTGGGCGCCGGCCCGGATTAGCGCGGCTATCATCGACTGGCGAGCGGATTCCGGCTGGGCCAGACTTGTCCTAAATTGCCCCGGTCCCCCATGTACGCCGAAGACCTGTTCCATACCATGCCTCTGGCCGCCGTCTATGTCTTAACGGTGCTGTTTGTACTTGCCGCGCTGGGGGCGGGCCTGGTCGTGGGGCGCTGGTCCGTACATCGCTACGGGGAACAGAAAGAATCCTCGATGCGCAATGCCATCACGGCCACCCTGGGGCTGCTGGCTTTCCTGCTGGCGTTTACTTTCAACATGACTGCCGACCGCTTCAACCAGCGCAAGGCCCTGCTCGTGGAGGAAGTGAACGCGATCCATACGGCATACCTGCACGCGGACTTCCTTGTGCCGGATGCCGCGGCCCGCGCCAGGTCGCTACTGGCGGCCTACACGGACCTGCGTGATTTTGATCCGTTGAAGGAAAAAATCACTGCCGATGACCTGCTCCAGAGTGAGCGCCTGCACCAGCAGCTGTGGGAACTGGTCGATGAGCACGTGGCCGAAAAATACGATGCCGGCTACCTGCGCCAGTTCGTGGAGCCGGTCAGTGACGTAATCAATAAACACTATTCGCGGGTGGTGGTGGGGCTGGAGTTCCGTATTCCCACGCCCATCTGGCTGGCACTGTACTTCATGACGGCACTGGCAATGCTCGCCATCGGCTACCAGTTCGGTATCAGCCGCGGGGGGTCGGTGCATGTGGCGGTGACCCTGGCGATCACCTTCTCCACCGCGATCCTGCTGATCGCCGACCTGGACCGCGCCACTGAGGGCACGCTGGTCATCGAGCAGCGGCCGATGGCAGAACTGAATGAGCACCTGAAGCGGGCGGAGAAGGCCCGTCGCGACGACACTGTGCCCGATGTGCACTGACTATTTTTGTGTCGTCGCAACTCCAGTACGGAAATTCACAGGGACTTCATCTCGGCGGAGTTGATGAACTCGCGCATGAAAATTTCCCAGAATGCCATAAAAAGTGCAGCCAGCAACGGACCTATGGCAAAGCCACTGATGCCGAACATCATCAGCCCGCCGATGGTGGAAAACAGCACAATATAGTCTGGAAGCTTGGTATCGCGCCCCACCAGGATCGGGCGCAGCAGGTTGTCCACCAGGCTGATTACCGCCACACCGAAGATCAGCAACACCGTGCCCTTGACCACATCGCCGATGGCGTAGAGGTAGATCGAGGCGGGCAGCCAGATCAGTGCAGCGCCGATGGCGGGCAGCAGTGACAACAGCGTCATCACCACGCCCCACAGCAGTGGAGCCGGCAGCCCCAGGGCCCAGAAAATCAATCCGCCCAGGGTGCCCTGGGTAACCGCCACCACCAGGTTGCCCTTGACGGTGGCCCGGGTGACCTCGGCGAATTTGGCCAGCAGCAGGTGCTCGCGCTCATCGCCCAGTGGCAGGGCACGGATCAGCAGCCCCACCAGGGATTCGCCGTCGCGAATCAGGAAGAAGGTCAGGTAGAGCATCAGGCCCAGCATCACGAAGAAGTTCACCGTATTCTGGCCGAGCGCCAGGGCATTCTTGGCGATCAGGCTGCCGGCGCTCATGAAGCCGCTCAGCAGGCGCTCGCGCAGCTGGTCCAGGTCGATACCGATGCGTTGCATCAGGGCCTCGAAGCCGGGGAAGGCGCTGCGCACCCGATCCACCTGGCCGGCCACGTCGATCTCGCCGCTCTGGACTTTCTGGTAGACGCTGGCCGCCTCATTGACGAACGAGCTGGCCACCACCAGCACCGGTATCACGACCAGCACCATACACAGCAGCAGCGTCAGCAGTGCCATCAGGTTGGGCCAGTTCGGGTAGCGACGGGACAGGGTGCGATGCACGGGAAAGAAAATTACGGCGATGGCACAGGCCCAGAAAATGGGCGTGAAGAAGGGCCTGAGCAGAAAGGTAAATGCCACTGTCACCAGCAGCAGCGCAGCGATGAATGAGCGCCGTTCCAGCTTTTCCTGAACCAAGGGAGCCCCCGCGATTATTGTTGTCGATGCGCGCTATGCTACCACTGCCGCTCGCCTCCAGGACAACCGGGCGTCGCAATTACCAGCGCCGGTAACCGCAGGTGTCCACATGGAAGCGCACACCGCTGTATATCCCCAGCCCCATATTCCACTTCTTGCCCACTTTGCGGTGGATATCCCGCAGGATGGGAATCAGCTCCTCGCGGGTGTAATCGCGCTCCGGCACCACGTCGATGCCACAGAAATGCATATGCTTGCTGCGCTTGGAGCCGCCGGCCTTGGCGTTATAGGCCGGGGTGCGCCAGCCGGACAGGACGGTTACCGGGCCGATACGGGGAATAATTTCGTCCTGCAGGACGCGCAGCGTATCCACCATGGTCTCCCAGTTCTGCTCCGGTGGAATGGCGAATGGTGGCTCATCGATTTTCTGCCAGTCACTGCCCTGGCGCAGCAGCTGGTATGAGGGGAGCACGCCATCGACCTTGTTGAGGAAGAGGAAATGCTGCAGGCGGGTGTAGAGTTCTCGCCGGTCGCTGTCGCCGAGGAAACGCTCGAAGGCGCGCGCCGAGGCGGCCGCGTAGCCCTTGATGTCATATACCTCGGGGATCTCGGCGGTTTCCGGGATACGCTCTACCGGGGCATACTCCCGCGGGGTAACGGCGCGCTCCGCCAGTTCGCGGACCTTGTCCACGGTGAGGATCACCAGCAGCAGGATGCCCGCCAGCACCGCGGCGGTGATCCACAGTACCCGCTTGCGCTCGATATGTATGTCGATCCACTCGTGATCGGGGCTCTCCTTGATATCCATTGCTCAACCGCTCCTGGAAAAACTGCCTACCAGCTGCGGTAACCGCAGGTGTCGATATGGAAACGCACGTTGCTGTAGATACCCAGCCCCATCCGGCTGGGCTCGCCCAGCCGCGCGTGCAGCATCTTCAGCTCCTCCACCAGTTCCTTGTGGCTGATATTGGACAGTGGCACCAGGTCCAGGCCACAGAATTCCCGGTGCTTGCTGCCACCGGCACCGCCACCCTTGCGGTTGTAACTGTCAGTGCGATACGCGGAGAGGATTTCCACCGGCCCGATTGCCGGGACCAGTTCGTCCCGCACCAGTGCCAGGGTGTTCACCATATTCTCCCACTGCCGGCGCGGGGGGATGGCGAAGGGCGGCTCATTGATGTCCAGCCAGTCGGAACCCTGGCGAAAGAGCACGCCGGCCTCGACCACGTCACCGGCGCCCTCGGCCCGGAGGTAGCCTTCCAGGGCCTTCATGCGCGTGCGGTTGTCCCCCTGGCGCAGGAATGCCCTCAGTGCATGGTCGGCGGGCACGCGATAGCCCTGCACATCGCGATAGGGTTTTTCCAGCGCCTTGAAATAGAGGTAGAGCCACAGGCCGCCGACGATTCCCAGCAACATCAGCACGATGGCGGCGATCACCAGGCGATTGGTGCGCTGGCCCGGTGGTCGGGTCCGATAGCTGGAAAACGGCTGGCCTGCTGGCATGGGCTTACCTGTGCCTGTGGTCGTCGTCGCGATGGATCTGGCGCCTTGGGCGGCGCGTCATTTATTCAATATAGTCGCTATCTGCCCAATCCTCCGGCGTGACCGTGCTGGCCCCAATAAAAACGCCCCCGGGGAATGCTCCGCGGGGGCGTTTTGAATCCGCGGCGACCCGGGTGGGGCGCCGGCGGTCAGGCTCAGGCCCGGGGGCCGGCGCCCTTGACGGTTGCGCTCACTTCGAACTTCTCGATGTTCTCGGCGAACAGCTTGGCCAGTTTGGCGGCCTGCTCGTCATAGGCGCCCTGGTCGGTCCAGGCCTCGCGCGGGTTCAGGTAGGCCTTGTCCACGCCCGGTACGTCCAGCGGGATATCCAGGTTCAGGGCTTCCAGGTGCTGGGTGTCGGCGCCTTCCAGCGCGCCGCTCTGGATCGCGGCGATCACTGCGCGGGTCACCGGGATCGGGAAGCGCTTGCCTTTGTCACCGGAGCCGCCGGTCCAGCCGGTGTTTACCAGGTAGACATTGGAGCCGAAGTCCTCGATACGCTTCATCAGCAGGTCGGCGTACTCGCGCGGTGCGCGCGGCATAAAGGGCGCGCCGAAGCAGGTGGAGAAGGTCGGGTGGATACCCGCTTCCGCGCCCAGTTCGGTGGAGCCCACGCGGGCCGTGTAGCCGGACAGGAAGTGATAGGCGGCCGCTTCCTTGGACAGGATGGATACCGGGGGCAATACGCCGGAAACGTCGCAGGTCAGGAAAATCACATTCTTGGGCTCGCCGGCCTGGTTGCCCGGCTGGCGCATCACCACGTGCTCCAGGGGATAGGAGCAGCGGCCGTTCTCGGTCAGGCTGGTGTCGTGGTAGTCGGGGGTGCCGGCGTCGTCGGTCACCACGTTTTCCACGATGGCTCCGAAGCGGATGGCATCCCAGATCACCGGCTCGTTTTCACGGCTCAGGTTGATGGTCTTGGCGTAGCAGCCGCCCTCGATATTGAACACGCCGCCCTTGGCCCAGCCGTGCTCGTCGTCACCGATCAGGTAGCGTTCCGGGTCGGCGGACAGGGTGGTCTTGCCGGTGCCGGACAGGCCGAAGAACAGGCATACATCGCCGTCCTTGCCGACGTTGGCGGCGCAGTGCATGGGCATGACGTCTTTTTCCGGCAGCAGGAAGTTCTGCACGGAGAACATGGCTTTCTTCATCTCGCCGGCGTAGCGCATGCCAGCCAGCAGTACCTTGCGCTGGGCAAAGTTGATGATCACGCAGCCCTCGGAATTGGTGCCGTCGCGCTCGGGTTCACAGACGAAGTTGGGGGCGTGCAGGATGCGCCACTCTTCCTTGCCCTTGGGATTGTATTTGTCCGGGCGGATGAACATGTTGCGGGCAAACAGCGAATGCCAGGCGGTCTGGGCGGTGACGACGACCGGGAGGTAGTAGTCCTCGTGCTGGCCCACGTGCAGCTGCTGGACAAAGGTGTCGGAGCCGGAAACAAACTCTTCCACCTTGCTCCACAGCGCGTCGAACTTGTCCTGCGGGAAGGCGCGGTTCACGTTGCCCCAGGCGATGCTGTCGCTGGTGGAAGGCTCTTCCACCACGAAGCGGTCGGCCGGGGAGCGGCCGGTGCGCGCACCGGTTTCGGTTACCAGCGCGCCGGTGTCGGACAGCTTGCCCTCGCCACGCAGCAGCGCCTGTTCAACCAGTTGCGCCGCAGACAGGTTCTTCATCACCTGCGCCGTATCATCGGTCTGTGCCATTCGTCGATTACCCGTGAAAGTTGTATGGAGTAAAACATAGTACGACCGCGCCACAGGGAGCGCGGCCGGTAATATTCGGGTGGCGAATTATGGCAAAGTTCAATTTGGCGGGATAGCAAAAAAGGCTATTTTTTACCCAATGACAGCGTTGTCTGGCAAAATTTTGTGCTGTTTTATCCGCCTGTATGATGTCGATAAATGCGCCTATCGATCACGTGAATAAAGGTCGATGGTTTGCACCGTTTTGGGCCCGGTTTCCGTTGTGTCTCCCCGTGGCCGGCGGGAGCACCCGCGGCCTCAGTGCAGCGTATGCGGGGGCGCGTTGAACAGGCTCTCGATATCGTCGCCATCGAATCGGTAGCGGGCGTTGCAGAACTGGCAATCGGCGATGATCTCCCCACCCTGCTCCTCCAGCAGCTGGTAAACCTCCTCGGGGCCCATGGCCACCAGGGCCCGGGCACTGCGCTCGCGCGAACAGCTGCAGCGGAAGCGGATGTTGGCGGTGCCCAGGGCGGCGGGCGTGAGCTGGTGGAACAGCCTGGTGAGCAGCTGTTCGTGGGGAAGGGAGTGGAGCTCGTCGGCGGTCACGGTTTCCGCCAGGTGCTGGGCGGTTTCCCAGGCATCCTCGTTCTCGGCCGCGCTGGCGGCGTTATTGCCCGGCAGTACCTGCAGCATGATGCCGCCGACAGTGTCCGGGCTGGACTCGATCCAGAAGCGGGTGGCCAGCTGCTCGGACTGGGTGAAGTAATCCTCCAGGCACTCCGCCAGGGTATCTTTTTCCAGCGGGACTATGCCCTGGTAGCGCTCGCCCTGCTCGGGTTCCACGGTAATGGCCAGGGCGGCGCGCTTGCCCACCAGCTGGCGCAGGCTGGCGCCCTCTTCGATCTGTGCCCCGTCGGCGAGCTTGGCGATGCCGCGCAGGTCGCTGTGGTGGGTGCACTCTGCCAGCAGCAGCGGCACGTCGCCATCGCCACGGGCCTGCAGGCTCAGCAGGCCCTCGAATTTGAGGGTTGTGGACAGCAGGCAGGCCGCGGCAAGGAACTCCCCCAGCACCAGCGCCACCGGGGCCGGCAGTTGGTTATTTTCCAGAACCTCGCGATAGGCGTCAGTCAGGGTGACGACCTGGCCGCGGATATCGTGGTGGGAGAAAATGAAGCGTTCCAGCTGGTCGGACATGAATCGAAGGCCTCGGGCAGTCTCGGGGATTTAAGGCGCGGGATTTTAGTGCCCCGTTACCATAAATGGTAGTTGCCGGACGCGCCATGGACGGCGCGAGGCCCGGCCGGGTGGTGTTGCTACTGACCGCACAGCCGTGTGATTTCCCGCTCCAGTTCCTTCGCCCGCCGCTGGCGCTCGCGTTCACTCATGCGGATTTCCTCGCCATTGCCGTCCACCAGGGCCACCGGTCCCTGCAGGATGCGCAGGCGATTGCGGGCCAGGGCGCAGGCCCGGCGGCTTTCCTGCTGCTGCTTGAGGCGCTGGCGCCGCTGGTTTTCCTGGTAGTCGCGCTGCAGGCTGGCGTCGCCGCTACTGTTGCGGGAGCGGGCGCTGGTGGCATCGGCACTGTTGACCGGTGCCAGCTTCCCCGACAGGTCCTCCGCCCGGGCCTCCCCGGGCGGGCGGTCGCCAAAATGAACATTGCCCTGTTCGTCCACCCAGCGGTAGAGCTTGTCCGCGCTGGCAGCGGACGCCAGTAGGAGGGCGGCCAGCGCTGTTGCCAGCCGGCCGGGAGGTGCTGTGGTCACGGTGTTTCCCTGGGCTTGTCCTCGTTGTCTGCCAGTGTACTGAAAAGGCCCGGGGAGTGGCGATGGGGGATATGGTAGGTCTGCAGGATCAGTGGTTCCTGTTCGCGGGCGGCTGCCGCATCCAGCACCATGCGGTAGCCGGATTCATCGCGCAATTCGACGAACTGCTGCTCGTTGCCCTCCATGAACTGGGCGAACTCATCGAAATCGGCTACGCGATGGCCATTCACTGAATCGATAATCCAGTTCTTCCAGTCGTGGTAGCCCAGGTTGACCCCGGCGGGCAGTACCTTCAGCGCCACCACCAGTTCGCGTCGCCCCTGTTCGCTCCACTGGTTGCGGGCATAGAGGTATTCGATGGGTGCCTTGGAGTGCCAGTTATTGCCCCAGCGCTTGATCAGGTTCATGTTCAGCGGCACGAACACCACGCCGCCATAGATGTAGTAGCGCGGGCGCTGGTCAAACTTCTCGCTCAGGACCAGGGAACGCGACGGCGACGGGGCGGCCAGCTCGATTTCGGCTTCCATGACCTCGCCTGCGCGGGCGAACTTGACCGGCAGGCGGTCACCCACGTGGTAGAGATCGGCGGCGTAGTGGTAGTTGGTGCGCTGGTTTTCGCGCCATTCCACGGTTCGATCGGCGGCCACCTCGTAGCCGTCCACCTCCAGCAGTACGTCCCCGGTCTGCAGTACATCCGCCGCGGGGGAGTCGCTGAATACCTTCACCACCAGGGCGCCCTCCTGGCCGTCGGCCAGGCCCGCGGCCTGTTTCATGGCCGGGCTTTCCATGCTCTGGGTGACCGCGCCCAGCTCGGGGAAGCCCTGGTGCACGCCGTCTTCGGCATCCTCGAGGACATGTTCGATCACGCTCGGTGGTACGAAGTAACCCAGGTTTTCAGCGCCCTTGCTGTGGTTGGTCTGCATGGCGACACCGACAATGCGCCCGCCGGAAATCACCGGGCCGCCGCTGTTACCCGGATTGATGGCTGCATCGATCTGGCCTGCCATCAGGTAGCTGCCGGCGTGGGCGTAAAACTGGTGTTCGATCCGGGACAGGACGCCGCGGGTTATGGAAAGGGATTTACCACCGATCGGGTAGCCGTACACCGACACTTCCTCCTGCAGGTCCGGCAGCTCGCCCAGGTCGAGCGGCCGCGTGGTGTCGAAGAAGCTCTCGTCCTCGACCCGCAGCAGGGCCAGGTCCGCGTCGTGGGAAACGAACTCCACGTGGGCGCGGAACTTCTGCGCGTCGCCGTGGCGCTGCACCTGGATAAAGCTGCCATTGGCAACCACATGGGCATTGGTGAGGATGCGCTCGTCGTCGATCACCGCACCGGAACCCGACAATTGCTTGGGATTGAGCAGCGACCAGGGATTGAAGTAGTCCGGTGCCGCGGCGGTGGTGTAGATCTTGATGATCGACCGCTTGAGTTGCTCGTGCTCACGGTTATCGGCGAGCGCCGGCTGGCAGAGCAGCAGGAGGATGGCGGCGAGTGAAAGGATTCTTGTCAGCATGGATCTGTGTCCCGTCGGTGTGGGGGCCGGTTGTGGGGCCAGTTTAGCAGTAGTTGCCCGGGCGCCCGGCCCGGCCCGGTGTCGGCCAGCAGGCCGGAATTATTGGACAGCGGTGTCCGGCATTGTTCGCCACCTGTGGGGGCAATGGCGTTTTGTTCGTTGCCCGGGGTCAGTCCTGCTCGCGCAGGAAGCGGTGAATCTGACGGCGCTGCTTCTTGTTCGGGCGCTCGCTGCGAATACCGGTATTGGCGACCTTGCGCTCCGCTGCCTCGCGTTCCCGCCTGGCCTGGCTGGCCTCGGTCTCGCGGTAGAGCTCGCGGGCGACCTCCGCGCCGCGCCGCTGGTCCGACAGCGCCAGCACCTCCACTTCCAGCTGGTCCCAGCCCTGGCGCAGGGTCAGGGTGGCGCCGGTGGTGATCTCCTTGCTGGCCTTGATGCGCTGGCCGTCCACCTGCACCTTGCCGCCCTCGATCATCTGCTTGGCGAGGCTGCGGGTCTTGTAGAAGCGCGCGGCCCAGAGCCACTTGTCGATACGTACTTTATCCATGGGGGGATTACAGCGGGACAATCTCGTCAAAATGGTGAATGGCGGGGAAATCGGTGATATCCCGGAGCGGGCCGCGGCTGTCCGGCTGGCGGATGCACAGCAGGTGGCCAATACCGAAATCCCGGGCGGCGGTGAGCACCTGCTCGTTATCGTCGACGAACAGGGTGCGATCGGGATCGAACTCGATATGCTTCGACAGGGCCTCCCAGAAAAAGGGGCTCTCCTTGGCGTGCTTCAGCTCGTGCGAGGTAATGATGCCGTCCATCCAGCGATCGATACCGGTGATCTCCAGCTTGCGCACCAGGCCGTCCGGGTGGGCGTTGGTGACCAGCAGGACATGCTTTTCCATGCGTCGCAACGCATCCAGGAAGGCAGGCGTGTGCGGGCGCAGGGCGACGCGGTCCTCGATTTCCCGGAGCACCGCGGGGATATCCATATTCAGTTCCCGCGACCAGAAGTTCAGGCAGTACCACTCCAGGGTGCCGCGACGGGCGTCAATCTGGCCGACCAGCCGCTGTTCGGCCTGCTGCAGGGTCAATCCGTGGGTCTGCGCATAGCGCTGGGGCAGGTGGGTCAACCAGAAGTGGTTGTCGTAGTGCAAGTCGAGCAGGGTGCCGTCCATGTCCAGCATCACCGTGTCGACGTCGTGCCAGTCCAGCATGCGGTCGGTAAACCTCTCTGATCGAAGGCATGGTCCCCCTATTATGCCCGATTATTGCCGCGCCCGCCCGCCCGGGCTGGCGCGTCGGATACCCACCAGCAGGGACAGCTGGGCAGCGTAATAGGTGACCATAATCAGTGTGCCGGCCATGGGGATGGTGACCACGAAGCGGTTGAGGCCGATCAGGGCGTCGGATGCCATGAACGTCACCGCGCCACAGAACAGCAGCGCCGAGTTGCCGCGATGGGCCGCGGCGGCCAGGGCCATGGCGAGGATCGCCAGCAGGTAGGCAGTGACCGGACCGGCCAGGGACCCTGCGGCCGGGAGCAGCAGCCGGGCCAGCAGGAAGGCGGCAGCCAGCACCGGCAGGCCGCGCAACAGGAAGCGCCAGGAACGGAAATCGGCGTGGCGCAGGAACAGGCAGGCATAGGTCAGCTGGGCCAGCAGGAAGGCGCCCAGGCCGAAGACAAACTGCTGCGGGAAGTCGAGCGCCAGCAGGATGTCCCCCAGGGCGGAAAAGCCCAGCGCGGTGGCCGCCAGGACCCGGGTGGCGCCGTGCAGCCAGCGGCTCGAAAGCCACAGCAGCAACAGGATGGGGGCGGCCTTCACCAGCGGCAGCAGCAGCCCGCTGCCGGCACCCTGCCAGCCGGAGGCGTCCACTAGCATGTAGGCGGCGGCGCCAACCAGGAACGCGGCGATGGGAATGCCGCCGTCGGCGACAGGGCGGTGGTGCCCGGATCTGGCACTGGAGTCAGCTGTAGCGGTGGTGGCGGTCATGGCATTGTCCCGGCTTTTCGTGTTTTCTTGTTTACCGTGGGGCGTATGATGACGCCGACCGCCGCTATCCGGCAAGGTCACGCCCGGCGGGACATCAATCAACAGGCAAATCCAGGAAGGGAGAGCGTAATCGATGAAGGCTGAGAATATTCTCGAGACAATCGGCGATACCCCGCATGTGCGGCTCAACCGGTTATTCCGCGACGATATCGAAGTGTGGATGAAAGTGGAGCGCTTCAATCCCGGCAGCAGCATCAAGGACCGCATCGCCCTGGCGATGATCGAGGATGCCGAGCGCAGCGGTGCGCTGAAGCCCGGTGGCGTGATCATCGAGCCCACCTCCGGCAATACCGGGATCGGCCTCGCCATGGTGGCGGCCGTGCGCGGCTACCGGTTGATCCTCACGATGCCGGAGTCGATGTCGCTGGAACGCCGTCGCATCATGAAGGCCATGGGCGCAGAACTGGTGCTGACGCCGAAAGAGACCGGCATGCCCGGTGCCATCGCGAAGGCCGAGGAGCTGCTGGAGCAGCATGCCAACAGCTGGATGCCGCAGCAGTTCCGCAATCCCGCCAATGTGCAGGTGCACCGCGACACCAGTGCCAGGGAGATCCTCGCCGATTTCCCCGAGGGGCTCGATTACATGATCACCGGGGTGGGCACCGGCGGGCATATCACCGGCTGTTCCGAGGTGCTCAAGGAGCATTTCCCGAAGATGCAGACCTTCGCCGTGGAGCCGGAGAAGTCACCGGTAATCAGCGGCGGCGAAAAGGGCCCCCACCGCCTGCAGGGTATTGGTGCGGGATTCGTGCCGGAAATCCTCAACCGGGAAACCCTCGACGGTACCATCCAGGTTTCCGAGGAGGACAGCTTTGAGATGGCGCGCCAGTGCGCAGCACGGGAAGGCATTTTCGTCGGCATCTCCTCCGGTGCAACCCTGGCCGCAGTGAAGCAGCGGCAGGCGGAGTTCGCCCCCGGCAGCCGGGTGCTGGTGTTCAGTTATGACACCGGCGAGCGCTATCTTTCCATTGATGACCTGTTCCCCGCCTGACGGCGGCCGCGCCAGCGATCCCCGGGTTATCAGCGCTGGCGGCAACCGCGTATAATGCCGCCATCGCTAACAAGGGGGACCTATGGGTACAGAGCTGGACAAGAAACAACTGCTCGAGCAGGTGATTGGAATCTGCGAGCGCGCGGGCGAGGCCATCCTCGAGGTATATAACAGCAGCGCCGAGCTGGAGATTGACACCAAGGCGGATGATTCCCCCGTCACCGCCGCGGACCTGGCCGCTCACAAGGTCCTCGAGCCGGCACTGGCCGGACTGGTGGAAGGCGTACCGGTACTGTCCGAGGAGCAGGAAATGCCCTCCTTCGACGAGCGCCGCAGCTGGCAGCGTTACTGGATCGTCGACCCGCTGGACGGCACCAAGGAATTTATCCGCCGCAACGGCGAATTCACCGTCAATGTGGCCCTGATCGAGGACGGCGAGCCGGTGCTGGGGGTGGTTTACGTGCCGGTACTGAACATCACCTACGCCGGTTGCAGGGACGCCGGAGGCAAAGGCGTCGCCTTCAAGCGCACTGCCGACGGCGAGCAGCCGATCCGTGTGCGTTCCGTGCGCGAGCGCCTGGATGCGGGCCAGCCGGTGGAGCTGGTGGCCAGCCGCAGTCACGGCGCCGGTGCTGTGGACAAGTTGCTGGAGCGGATCGAGGGCGAGCTGGGCAAGACCGGTCTCAAGAACATGGGCAGTTCCCTGAAACTGTGCCTGGTGGCCGAGGGCGCCGCCGACCTCTACCCGCGCCTGGCACCCACCTGTGAGTGGGATACCGCCGCGGCCCAGGCAGTGGTGGAGGCTGCCGGGGGCACGGTGGTGGATGACCGGTTCGAATTGTTGCGCTACAACCGCAAGGACTCCCTCCTCAACCCGTTTTTTTACGTAATCGGCGATGACAGTTTCGACTGGCGCCGCCTGCTCTCTGACTGAGTGACCCTGGACTAAGCTTTACGGTGCTGTGCCATCCGCCGGTACAGCACCGTAAAAGCACCTGCGGGCTGTCCGCTGCCCGCACAGGAATTGTGTCCGGAGTCATGTCCAGTCAAAACAGCCACTATTTCAACCTCCCCGAACCCGAGATCCGCCGCCTGCGCCAGCAGTTGGAAGAGGAAATCGCCTGGCTGGACCGCCAGATGGAGGCGGCCCGGGGGGATGGCGAGGAGCTGGACCTCACCCTGGTGCAGACTTACAAGGAAATGATTTTTTCCCGCCGCGCCCTGCTCGGCCGTATCCCCCGCTGACGGCCCCTCCTGTTCCCCCGCCGCGGCCTGCCGGCCGGTTTGACTGTGGCGCCAAAGCAGCACAAAAGTTTCAATCGGGTCTACGCTTGGTGAGTTAAAGCCATAAAGAGTCAGCCCGATGCGCTATCCGGTAGTGATCCACAATATCGAGTATGCCGGCTTCGGTGCCATTGCGCCGGACCTGCCCCACTGCCACTGCCACGCGGAAACACTCGACGACATCCTGCAGAAAATGGCCGAAACCATCCTGCAGCGAGTCGAGGAACTGGGTGCCGCGGGTAGCGCCCCGCCACCGCCCAGCGAGCTGGAAAAGCTGCGCGGCAACCCGGCTTTCAGTGGCGGCATATGGGCCATCATCGATGTGGCACACGAGCAGTCCTCACCGAAGACACAGCCCTGAACCGGTTACCGGAGCATGTGATTACCCACGTGATTAGCAAGGAAGCTTGTCAGTACCAAGGAAGGATGTAATGAGAAAGGTTGTTTTCGCGATTGCGTTGCTGTTTTCCACGGCCAGCCTGGCAGTGGAGTGGAATAATCCGATCGCCGGTATCTGTGCCGGTGAATACCAGGTAGTGGGCACAGTCGGTCTTGGCGCGGGCGAGCTGCAGGTGAACAAAGACCAGGATGGTTTCGGCTATGCCAGCATCGGCATTACCCCCACGGTGGGGGTGTGGCAGACAGAGCTGCGCTATTCCAATTTTGACGATGGCGGTGTCTCCGCCGATACCTACGGCCTGAATTTCAAGGTCGACTTCAGTTTTGACTGTGATGTGCAGTGCCTGTACTGGATGGCCGGCTGGACATACGGTGAATTCGACGTCGACACCATCGACAGCCGCGGGCTTACCATCCTGGTGGAAGAAGACGGTAGTGACGACTACTGGCACACCGGTGTGGGTTATCGCTACCGCTGGACGCGGGATTTCGATACCTCGGTGGAGTACATGTACAACGACGTTGGCACGGTGGCGGGGTTTGACCTGGGCCACCTGCGTTCACTGACCCTCAACTTCAGCTATCGGTTTTTCGGGCCGCAGTAAGCAGCCCGCCCGCACGGATAAGTTGCGGCGTTTTCCCGCGCCGCAGCCGGTCACTCGCCCGCTCTGCCGGCAATCATCAGGGACCCGGCCGGGCCCGCTCAGATCCCGTTCCCCCGACGGCAGTGGTGTCGCGCCTCACAACTTGCCGCTACGCTTGAGTCGCCAGTAATTTTCCACCAGTGACAGGTGCATATTTTCGGGGCGCGCGTCGGCAACGATAATATTGCGTGCCCGCAGGTGTTGCAGCAGCCCCTGGCGGCGGCGGGCCAGGTCTGTCGCCGACAGGTATTCGAGTGCGGCCGGGAACTGTGCAGCCGGGGTCTCCCGGAGGTCATCCAGGGCCTCCTCGCGCAGGCTCGCCACCATCACCAGGTGCCGGCGCGCAAGCAGTTCCACGGCGTCCAGCAGCTCATCGCTGTCCTCATCGCGCAGGTTCGTGACCAGTATTACCAGCGAGCGCTTCTGGTGGTTTTCCATCAGGTCGCGGGCGGCGGTGGTGTAATCGCTGTGCGCCGTACTGGAGTGAAGGTCGTAAACATGGTTTAGCAGCACGTTGATGCTGTCTTCGCCGCGAATCGGGGATAGCTGCACCGTGGGGCCCGCGCCGGTGGCGAAGGTCTGCAGGCCCACCGCGTCCCCCTGGCGGATGGCTACATACGCCGACAGCAGCAGCGCATTCAGTGCGTGGTCGAAGTGACTGTAGCGACCGTCCCGGGCGCGCATCCGTCGACCGCAATCAAGCAGGTAGATGATGTCCTGGTCGCGTTCATCCTGGTACTCGCGGCTGATCAGTTTGCTCAGCCGGGCACTGGCCCGCCAGTCCACCTGGCGCTGGCTGTCTCCGCGGCGATATTCACGTAACTGGTGGAAATCCATGCCCTCGCCACGGCGCTGCTGCTGGTTCAATCCCAGCAGGCGCAGGCTCTGTTCGGCGGACAGGGCCTGCAGTGAAGATACGCCAAGGAAATTCGGGTAGACGCGGATCCCATCTGGCCCCGCCAGGCGCACCTTTCTCTGCCAGAGTCCCCGGGGAGAACTTACCAGTGCTTCAACCTGCCCGAACCGGGCGAGGCCACGATTCTCCGGTGTCACTGCGTATTCCAGGGTGGAAACCTGGCCCGGCTGCAGCTCGACCGTGCGGGGCAAATCGGCGACGGCCAGCTGCGGCGGCACCTGGTCGCATACCTCCAGCCGCAGGCGGTGGCTGCCCTCGTTGCGTAACTCCAGGTTAACGACGCTGCGCACGCCCAGTGCCAGGTTGGAGGCCAGCTGGCGGTCTGCTGACAGGCCATTGAGGCGGAAAACAGCCAGGCCATCCAGCGCCATCGTTGCCAGCAGCAAGGCTCCCGCGCCCCACCACATCAGTGACAGTGCGGGCAGTGCATGCGGGAACCAGATTCGCGCGACGGTGACTGCCAGTGCCGCTGCACACCAGGCCGCAGCCAGCCGGACCAGGGTACCGTCCGGCCGTATGGGCGGGAGCTTCACAGGCGGGGAGCCTCCACCGTTTCAACAATCCGGGCCAGTACCGCGTCCGGGTCCTGGCCGTCGATCTCCATATCCGGTGAAAGCCCGACGCGGTGGCGCATCACCGGAATGGCCATGGACTTCACATCATCAGGCAGTACAAAAGTGCGTCCAGCCAGCAGCGCCCGGGCCCTGGCTGCCTGCAGCAGCCCGATGCTGGCACGGGGGCCGGCGCCCCGGCGCAGCTGTGCATTCTCCCGGGTGGCGCGCACGAGGCGGACGGCGTAGTCCACAACTTTCTGGTCCATCTCAAGCTGGGGCACCAGGGCCTGTAGCGCCTGCAGCCCGGCAAGGTCCATCAACGGCTGCTGGTTGTCCAGCAGGTCCCGCTCGATCTGCCCGCTACTGGCGGCGGCGGCCAGCTGTACCTCGGCTTCCAGGGAGGGAAAATCGATCAGCACCTTCAGCAGGAAGCGATCCAGCTCTGCCTCCGGCAGGGGATAGGTGCCCTCCTGCTCGATGGGATTCTGTGTGGCGAGCACCATGAACGGGCGCGGCACCGGCAGCGCCTCGCCATCAATGGTGACCTGGCACTCCTGCATCACCTCCAGTAGCGCCGCCTGTGTCTTGGCCGGTGCCCGGTTGATTTCATCGGCAAGCAGCAGGTTGGTAAACACGGGCCCGCGGCGCACCTCGAAGCGGCTTTCTCCCATATGGAAAATTGAATGCCCGGTAACATCCGCCGGCATCAGGTCCGGGGTGAACTGGATGCGGCGGAAGTCGCCGTCAAAACATTTTGCCAGGGCCCGCACCAGCAGGGTCTTGCCGAGGCCGGGAACCCCTTCCAGTAACAGGTGGCCGGAAGCCAGCAGTCCCACCAGCACCTGGTCGACCACCGCCCGCTGCCCCACCAGGACCCGGTTGACGGTGTCGCGCAGGGCACTGGCGCGTTCAATGGCAAGGTCCCAGTCCCGGCTGGTGACGCCGGGCTGGCTGGTGGCTGCCGGCCTGGTGGGGACGGTGGATTCACTCATAGGGTTGCCTCAATTATTTGCAGACTGCGGATATGCCGGGTAAAGGTTTCCTCGTCGCGGGGCGGCTCGCCCCACAGGCAGAGGGCGACAGCGGACGGTGCCAGCCCGGTGGCCTCGGCCAGTCGCGCGGACATGCTGCGCCGCAGTGCGGGGCTGTCCGGCGCTGCGCACAGCTGTCGTAAAATGCGCGCGCGATAGTCGCGCAGCAATTGGCCGCACTGGTCCTCGTACCAGTAGTAGTAACCACTGGCGGCGATGTGCTCGCGCAGCGAGCGACGAGCCGTATCGGGTATTGGTTGGCGCAGGCCGAAGCGGCTGGCACGGTGCAATAGCCAGAGTATCAGTGCCAGGGCTCCGGCGAGGAAAAACTCGGAAAGGTAGCGGGCGACCAGGGAGCCGGGGGAATCGAAGCGGGGGCGCGACATCAGCACGAACTCACTGTCGCCGGCGAGCTGGTATAGAAGCCAGGCGTGGTCAAACTGGCCGATACGCTGGGAGAGCCACAGCGTGTCGTCGGCGAGCAAAGTAATCCGGCCCTCACCACGGGAGAACTGTATCAACGGGACGCCCTCGGGCTGGCTCTCCAGGGTCGCCCGGAATAGCGGCCCGCCGGGTGCCAGCCCCTGGTCCTGGACATCCGCGTGTTGCAGCATCAGCGCCGGATTAAAAAACACACGGAAGTCGCCATCACCCATATCCAGGGTGCTTACATATTTGGGATCGATCTCGGGCTGGCAAGGGTCTCCCTCGATCTCCAGCAATTGCGCCAGCGCGCGATTCAGCTCGCACTTGTCCCCACCCCCGGGACGGGAGTAGAGCGGCAGCAGGTACTCCTGGATAGCATCCAGCTCTCCCTCCACAATGGTGACCCCCAGGGATTCCAGCAGCGGGTCGCCGGCATCGAGCTCGCTCTGCCGTGCCACCACAATCGCATGGCCGCCACGCCTGACCCACTGCATGAACATGCGCAGTTGGTTTTCGTTGTAGAGATAACTGGAGCTGCCCAGGAAAAGCGTGTCACCCGGTCGCAATCCGCCGATGGCATCAATGTTATCTTCCCTCCGGAACGTCAGCCCGGTGCTTTCCAGGAAACGCTGCGCGGCCAGGAATGGATGGCGATGGGCTTCCTGGCTCCAGCCTATATCGCGCTCCTCGGTGTAGCGCTCGAAAAAAATAACAAAGAGGGTGACCGCGGCAGCCAGTGCCAGTGCAAAACCGCCGTAGAGGAAGTGACTAGACTTCATTGTCGAATATCTCCCGCCAGCGCAAGCAGTGCTGCTGCACGCGCTGCTCATCAGGCAGGCGGTGTGCGTAGGCGAGCAATTGCCAGTCGTTTGTCAGCTGCCACATGAACTCCACCAGCGGGCTGCCGGCTTCGCCGCGGCCGACCGTCTGTTCCACCACGGTTGCGCATTCGTGCTCTGTGTACTGGTCGCCGAACGCCAATCCGTAGCGGTTGATGAGGTGCGAAAGTGTGGCTCGATACAGCAGTCCCAGGGCAGCCCGGGCATTGCCCTTCTGCCATTGCTCCATTACCACGCCGCAGATATCGTCCGGCAGGTTCTCGCGGGAGACATCCAGGCCGAACAGCACCTCCGGGGTATCTGCCGCCGGTTTTGGTGGCTGTTTGCGGAAGCTGAACTGCAGCCGGTGGCGATGGCGCCACAGCAGGTGAATGGAGAGTATGGCGAGCGCCAGCCACAACATCACCTCCACCAGGGTGGCAACAAGTGGGCCCCAGGAGTACTCCTTTTCTTCCTCCTCCATGCGCAGCAGGTCTGCCAGCCAGAAAATAAATTCCACCAGCCAGCCCGGCAATTGTTCATGCTGGGTTTCGCGGTCCTTCAGCCGCCAGCCACTCACTTCCTCCACCTGGTGAAAGTCACGCTGTTGCAGGACTTCTTCGATCCGTTCTGCGGCTTCCTCACGGGATTCAATGGATTCTGCCTGGGAAGGCTCCGGATACATTGTGGCCCCGGTCGCGAGGCACAGGGCGAGCAGGGCGGCACTGACACTCCGGGCCCGGGGTTGGCGCTGCTCGGCGCTTTGCCAACGCTCACGTAACTTGCGGAACTGGATTTCGATATCCCATCCCTCCAGCTCGATGCGCCGGCCAATATAGAGGCAGAAACCGGCGCTCACGTAAAAGGGGGCGATGGCGGCCATTGCCAGCAGGTACAGGCCGTTCCCCACCCACTGGGCAGCCAGCTCGTGCCCGTCAATGATTCCCGTCCAGTCCAGTTGCAGCTGTTGCGGCACCAAAAGGTAGAGGACAGCAATCGCGGCTAAAAACAGGATCATTTCCAGATGGACGGCGACCAGGGTGAGCCAGGTGGCCGTGCCGGCGTACTTGCGATGCAGCACGCGGATGCGCTTGCCGCGCCGGGCACCGGTGAGTCGTTCCAGCAGTGTTACCGGCAGGTCGAACGAGCGCGTGGGGCTCAGGCGGCGCCAGGTCAACCAGGGCAGCCAGTCGAGCCGGTTGAGGGACAGGACCTGGCCCAGCGCGTGGCGGGCAGTGACCGGCTCGGAGAACAGGGCCCTGCTGGCAATAAAGAGTGGCAACCGGTCGAAAGCCGGCTTCAGCCACCAGGCTATCAGCAGGCCCCAGCCCGGGGATTCGGGGATAAATACCAGGGCAAAGGTAAATGCTGCAGCTGCGGGCAGCAGCCAGGCCAGGAACATCGCGAACCAGTGGCGTCGTGCCAGCAGAATACCGAGGTCGGTGGACTCCCACGGGTTGCGCATGCGCGCCCGGATTGCCAGGCGATCAAGTTGCACGATGCTGCCCCCCGCGACCGGCAAAAGCCAGGTATGCCAGCACCAGGATCCAGAGTGCCGCACCAGTTGCCAGTTTCAGGCCCACCGGCAGCGACTGGCTGGATGACCAGAAGGCCTCCAGGAAAGCGGCAAGCACCAGCATCAGGAAGGTGCCGTACATGATTTGCATCGCCCTCGAAGCCGCCTTGCGCAGTGCCACCAGGCGTGGGTAGCCGCCCGGGTCGATCAGTGACTGTCCCAGGCACAGCCCGGCCGCACCTGCCAGGGCAATCGCGGTCAGCTCGAAAGCCCCGTGACCGATGACAAACGGATAGAAAGTGCCACCGAAGCCGAGGCGAGTGAGGTGGCCGGCAGTTGCGCCGATATAGACACCATTGAAGACCAGGATAAACACAGCGCCCACGCCGAAGATGATGCCAGCTGCAAAGGTGCGGAACGCAATGCCGATATTATTTTTGATATAGAAACCGAACATGTACAGGTCGGAATCTGATCCACGCTCCCTGCCTGTAACCCGGTTGGCGGGATCGTACATGGACTCGAACAGGCTCACCTGTTCGGGTTCCATCAGGGTATAAACCAGTGAATCGTTGAGGTAACAGCCGATGCCCAGTACAAGTGCGGGCAACAGGAACAGCGCCGTGGACAGGTACACCGCCCGCGCCTGGCTTCGTACCGCACGGGGGAAACCACCCAGCAGGTAGTCCACCCAGGCGCTGCGGCGAAGGGGGCGGCGACGGTAGATGCGTTGGTGGGCGGCCATCACCAGCCGGTTCAGTCGCTCCTGCAGGTCACTGGTGTAGTGGCGCTCGGAGGCCATGGCAAATTGCTGGCAGAGCTGGCGATAGCGGCCCGGCAGGTCCGCGACAGTCCCCCCATCAGTGCGCAGTGCCGCCTCCAGTTCCCGCCACCCGGATTCGTGGCGTTTTTCGAACTCCCTCTGCCTCATTTCAGCGAGCTCCCAGCAGCCACAGGCCGATGGCACGCAGGTACCTTAGCCCGGCGGGCCCCGACGCGTCAGTGACTGGCTGCAGTAGCTCGGCCAGTTCCTCCTGGCGCGCCTCGCTGATCTCGCGGTGGCGCTCGGTGAGGCTGATGATAGCGCGCTGGTCTTCTGCCTCCAGGTTCCGCGGCGGCACACACGGAGCCAGTTGTGGCAGGGCCTTGCGGTCTGCTTGCGGTTGGCGGTAGACCACTATTGTATCCGCCGCCATATCCCCCAGGCGCTGGAACTGCCGGGACAGGGTCATGGTGGTAAGCCCGGTGGCGTATGCCAGGGGCAGGAAGTCGGCGACACGTAGCAGGTTGCGCAGTAGTGAAGCGCTCCAGGAGACCGGGGTCAGGTTTGCATTGACCACCATCAGACCAAAAGCCTGTTTGCCCGGTGTCTGGCCGTGGCGCCAGAGCTCGAATACTACCGGGTAAAACCATTCCAGCAGGAAAGAGCCCAGCAGCCAGATGCCCCAGCCGGCAGTGTCCATGCCGGCCAGGTTAAGTCCCAGCCACAGGGCAATGGTAATGACAGTGCGGTAGAACAGGTCTACCGCATAGGCCAGCACCCGCGGCACCGGCCCCGCCACCTGTGCCTGCAGGTCTATGCCCTCGGGGGTCTCGATTGTGTAGCGGGTATCCAGCACGCAGTACCCCCCTCCCGTCCCGATCAGTCTTCGGCACCACCGAAAATATTGCGGTAGGCAATGCCGAGGGCCAGCAGGCCGGTGGGAACGGCCCAGATCAGGCCAATCATCAGCGCCAGTGCACCGGCGATATAAATCAGGGCACAGACGATGACCAGCCCGAAGAACGCAAACCAGTGCTTGGTAATTGCCTTGCGGGATGTTTCCAGCGCTTCCCACGGACCCAGGCCCTTGTCCACGATCAGCGGCAGGGCCAGCATGTAAGCAATGGAAAGGTAGATACCCGGCAATACCAGCAGCATAAATCCAATCAGGACCAGGACGGACATCAGCACACTGCAGATGGCAAGCGGTACAATCCTGTCAAAGTAGGAGTATACGGTGGAGCCGGAGACCTGCTCTTCGCGCGCGATCTTGACCACAATCATCATCAGGCCGGCGGTCAGTGGGGCAGTGACCGCGGTGATAACAAGCTGGTGCAACAGCGAGGGGCCGTTATAGATTGAGCTGTTCACGCCGACGGAGGTGCCCTCCAGGCTCCAGTTGTTGATGCCGGTGAAAAGCCCGGTGACGTAATCAATAATCACATACGCGACGATCAGCAGCAGGGTACCCAGCCAGATGGTGCGCTTCCTGCCACTGATCCGGCGCCATGCCTCACCGATAATCGCACCAATCGAAAGGCTGTAATCCCCCGCCAGCCCTTTCTCCAGTGATCCGTATTCGCCGCCATTCTCCCCGGTTGTGAGTTCTGATTCCGGGGCCTGGTAAATATCACTCATGTCATACTCCATTGATCTGTATTTTTATTTTGCGTCCAGTGAGGGGAGTCGACGTCGAGTCATTCCGACCTGCCTGCACTGCTGCGGGTACCCGGATCAGGTTGCCGTAGGCCGGGTACAGATGTGCAAATATCTCACACAGCCGGTGAGCGAACAATCACGCGCCATTACAATGCGGCTGTAGCAACAACCGGCCCGTCTGCTAATAGGGCCCGTGCAGTGGTGGTCTCCTTTCGCTAATATCTGCGCCAACAGTTACCGACTGGAGAGAGCCAGTGAGAAAATGGTTGATGCTGGCAATGCTGTTGCTGGCTGCCGCTTATGTGGGCATGCCGTGGTACGCCGCCAGTCAGGTTGCCGCCACCGCACATAGTGAGGATATGGATCGTTTCCGGGGTTATGTCGACCTTCCCGCGGTCCGTACCAACCTGAAGCGCCACCTGCAACAGAGCCTGCGCGGCTCCATGGGCGAGGACATGCCCCGGGACCTCAGCGACTTCCTGAGCGCCGGCGCCAACCTGTTCCTGGGACCCTTGCTGGAGGGATTGGTAACCGGCGAGTCTCTGGCTGCCCTGTTGCGCGGTGGTGATGCGCTCTGGCAGTTTGAGCGCGAACTTTACCCGCCACAGCCCGGGCGCGAGTTGTCCCCGGCCGGTAGCGACGATAAAACCGATGAGGATGCCGGATACCTGCAGCTGCGCCGCTGGGGGTTCACGGGTATTAACCACATCGCCGCCGACTACGGCGCCAGCGATAAAACCGAGCTGCGCCTGATCCTGGAGCGCCAGGGCCTGCACTGGCGGGTGGTTGAACTGAGATTCCCGGAGATGGAAGAAAAAGAGCAAGACAGGGGAGAGAACGATGAAAATGGATGAACCGATCAACGTCTTTGGCGACCCCCTGCTGGCCTGTGGCATGGAACCGCTGACGGGCTTTTTCCGCGATGGGCACTGCAATACCTGCGCCGAGGACCTGGGGTCGCACACCGTGTGCGTGGCTGTCACGGAGGAGTTCCTGGAATTCTCCCGCAGCCGGGGCAATGACCTCAGCACTCCACAGAAGGAGTTCGGCTTTCCCGGCCTGGCCCCGGGGGACCGCTGGTGCCTGTGTGCCGCCCGCTGGCTGGAGGCGCAGAAAGAGGGCATGGCCCCGCGGGTATACCTGCAGCGCACCCATATCAAGGCTCTGGAAGTGGTTCCGCTGACAGTGCTGCGCGAGTACGCCGCGGACCTTAACTGAGCCGGGCTATGGTGCCAGCGAAAACCGGCGCGGCTGCCAGTTCAGCCCCGCCGGTTTTTTTGTGCGCTGCGCTGCCGCCGTTGGCATCCACCCCGGCCAGGGCATAAGCTGCTGGGCAGAGAGCAACAACGCGAGCGGAGACAAATTGTCATGCGAGACCTGCGAATTGCCGCCATCCAGATAAGCAGCGGTGCCTCGGTGGCCGCCAACCTGGCGCGGGCCGGGGAGCTGGTCCGGGCAGCGGCGGCCGGAGGGGCGAAAATGGTGCTGTTGCCGGAATATTTTGCCCACCTGGCCGATGGCGGCAGTGCGGCAGTGGCAGAGACCTTCGCCAGCGCGGAGGCAGACCCCGAACGCCAGCCGGTCCAGGCGGCGCTGCAGCGCTGGGCGCGGGAAAACCGCCTGTGGCTGGTAGCCGGTGCCATGCCCCTGAACCAGCGGCCGGACGGCAGTGCCGTTGACGCGGGCCGGGTGCGCTCCGCCTGCCTGGTCTATGACGACCGTGGCCAGTGCCGGGCGCGCTACGACAAGGTGCACCTGTTCGATGTGGAGGTGGAGGATGCGGCGCGCAGTTACCGTGAGTCCGCCGGTATCGAGGCCGGCGACTCGCTGCAGGTGGTGGAGACCCCCTGGGGCCGCCTGGGGCTGAGTATCTGTTTTGACCTGCGCTTTCCCGAACTCTACCGCGAACTCGCCGCCCGCGGCGCCGAAATCCTGCTGGTGCCGTCGGCCTTCACCCATGTCACCGGCAGTGCCCACTGGTTGACCCTGCTGCGGGCCCGGGCGATCGAGAACGGCTGCTTCGTGGTTGCCGCCGACCAGTGCGGGCAGCACTCACCGAGGCGGCGGACCTGGGGGCACTCGGTGATACTGGACCCCTGGGGCGATGTGCTGGCCGAGGCCGGCGAGGAGGAAACCGTGCTGGCCGCCGACCTGCACGGCAAGCGCCTGGCGGAGATCCGCCGGCGCATGCCGCTGCTCGATATGCGCCGCTTACCCTGACCGCCGGGGCTGGTCCGGCGCAGGGCTTTAGGAAGGCAGGAAATCGATGGAGTAATTGAGGGTCGCCCGCTCCACATTGGCCGCGCCGAAGTTGATCAAGCGGATTCGCGCCAGCAGCTTGCGTTCCAGCGCCGGTGCATTGAGCTCGCTGCCCACCAGCTTTATATCCGAAACACTGCCATTGGGCTCGATCACCAGTTGCACGGTAACCTTGCCCTGCAGCGTGGGGTCGCGGCGCAGGGCGCGGTTGTAGATGGCGAATATCGCCCCCTTGTTATTCTCCATGACACTGCGGATGGCGTCCTCCGGGCGCACCGAGGTCTCGCGCCGGGTTTCCCGCGCGGATGCCCGGGCGGCGTTGCTGGCCTGGGCGCTTGCGACGCGGGTCGCCTGCCGCTGTGCCAGTTCGGCACCGCCGGTATCACGACTCAGGTTGCTGTCACTGACGCCGCCGCTGCGGGTCTGCGCCCGGTTCGCAATTACCGCCCGGTCGACCTGCTGGGCGCTGCTCGCCGCGGCCCCGCTCGCGGTTGCCTTGCGGGAAACCTCTGCCACATCGACCGTGTCGCGCATTGCCGCCAGGTCGTCCTGCATCTGCAAGAGGCCGCTGTTGGCGGCTTTCTCCCGCGCCATCTGCACCTTTGCCGGAGCCGGCTTCGGCCTGGTTTGCGGTTCTGGCTCCGGCCGGGGCTCGGGTTTCGGTTTGGGCTTTTCCGCCTTTGCCTCAGGTGGCTTTTCCCGTTTCGGTTCGGGGGCCGGTTTGGGTGGCGGTGGCTTGGGCTTCGACTTCTCTTCCAGGATCACCCGCGCCAGCTGTGGCGGAACCCGCTCGGCCTGCTCGCGGGTCAGCTCGGGCACCGGTACCAGGCTGATGACCACGCCGAGTACACACAGGGCGCCCAGGCCCCACTTCAGCAGGCGCCGGAAACGTGCATCTTCAGCCGCGGCGGAAGTCCAGGGCAGCTCAGTTTCCTGTAACTGCCAGGGGGCCGGTCGGGAAAGGGTTGCGGCACTCATCTGGCTCCCGGCCCCCGCCCTGCAATTTCATCGCCAGCCGCCGCGTCGGGCGCGGCCTGGCTCACGGCGAAGGAAATATCCCGGTAATCCGCCGCCGCACAGGTGCGCATCACCTGTTTCAGCAGCTGGTATGGCAGTTCCTCGTCGCCCATGATGGTCACCGCGCGGCCAGTTTTTGCCTGCGCTTCTGACAGGGGCTCGGCGCGCTGGGCCAGGTACTGCAGTTCCTTGAGCAATGGTTCGATCTGCTCCGCGTCGCTGCTGATCTCACCAATACTGGCCACAGGCCGGTTGCCCACAAACAGCGTCTCGTTGTTGATGCGCACCACCGGGGTAAGCTCCGGTTTCTGCTTCGATGTGGACTCCGGCAGCTTGATGGTTTTGTCGCTCTGCAGCACCTCCACGTCCGAGGAATTCACCAGCAGGAAGAACACCAGGATGGTGAAAATGTCCATCAGCGATACCAGGTTGAGGCGTGACTGCTGTTTTTTCTGGCGCTCGCGGCGCTCCTGTAATTTTTTACCGACGTTCAGGTTCATATCACTGCCCCGCTGCCGTTGCCGTGGGTTCCGCTGCGTCACCCAGGGAAATCTGTGGGAACAGTTCCGCATCCACGACTGAAGTCGCGACCACGGCGCGATAGCTGCGCGCGGTATCCATGGCTTTTACCAGGGTGCGGTAGGGCGTATCCCGCTGGGACAGGATCAGGATGTCTTTCTTGTCCACAGACTTCTCCCGCAGCTGGCGCTTCACTTCCTGCAGGACATCGGACATGCGCTCGAAATCGGGTACGCCATCGACATGCTCGACCCGCTGTACCCGCACCCCGGCCGGGTAATTGATATCGATATGGCGATCGCGCAAAACCACCTCCAGCTGGCGGTTTTCCTCGCTCGCGGGATTACCGTCGCTGAGGCCCGGCAGGTTCAGCTTGAGGATGGCGATATGCGAGAACACCATATTCAACAGCAACACCGGCACCAGGATGACCATCAGGCTCATAAACGAGGTGATGTCCAGCTCCGGGTCGATGCCGCCGCGTCGGCGAATATTCAGTTTCAGCATGCCGTCAGCCTTTGGCTGCGCGTTGCTCAGCCGCCTGTGCGCGCCCCATGGTGAGCAGGTTGAGGAACTTCACCCCGGCCATCTGCAGGCTGTCGACGATTTCATTGGTCTTGTTTTGCAGCATGGAGTAGGCCAGCAACAGGGGTATCGCGGAAATCAGGCCAAAGGCCGTGGTGTTCATGGCCACGGAGATACTGGATGACAGCATCGAGGCCTTCTCGGACGGGTCCGCATTGGCTACCGCGGTAAAGGCGGCGATCAGGCCCATGATGGTGCCCAGCAGGCCCAGCAGGGTGGCGATGTTGGCCAGGGTGGCCAGGTAATTGGTGCGTTTTTCCAGGCGCGGTACCGCCTCGAGGATGCCCTCCTCGATTGCCAGGGCAATATTCTCATCGCGCTTTGCGTACTGCAGGGTGCCGATACCGGCGGCGGCAATCCGGCCCATGGCCGCCTTGTTGTCACGGGCCACCTGCAGCACGCCGTTGTAGTTACGCTGCTGTAGCAGCGGCAGCACCTGGCGATAGGCCTTGCGGTTGGCACTGCGGGCCAGTGACAGGAAGATCCAGCGCTCGATCACCATGATCAGGCCGATCACCAGTACCAGCGCTATGGGGTACATGAAGGGGCCGCCATTCTGGAAAAAACGCAACAGCGCCTGAGTGAATTCCATGTTGTTCTCCGGGGTTTTCGGTGGATAGCTGGGGCGCACAGTCGCGCCCTGCAATTTTTAAAAAGTATTCCTGGCCACAGTTGCCTGCGATCCTGCCGGCCTATTCCGGCGACGAGTCGCTGTTGTCCTGGCCCGAGTTTTCCATTTCGCGCTGCAGCTCCGAGTATTCCTGGTGCTCGAATATATCGTCGATGGTCTGCGGCAGGCCGCCGTCAATTTTCTGCAGGCTGTCGGCCTGTTTCCACGGGATGATGTACAGCACCTTGGGTTGCTCCTGGCTGCCGATAATCGTCGATTCCAGTTCGATCGGCTCTTCGGCCTGTGCCGCCCCTGCCAGCGCGGTTAGCGCAAGCAGTGTGGTTGCCAGGTAGAGCCTGGTGCGTTGTGGTTGCGGTGATGTCATAGTCGGCGCTCCAGGTCGACGATCCAGCCGGCCAGCTGCCGGTCCGGTTCCTGTTCCGGGTCCCGCAACTGATGCAATTCCTGCGCCCGCCGGTAATGTTGCAGTGCTTCCTGCGGACGCTGCAGGTACAGGTCGTAGAGAATGCCCAGGTTGCGGTGGGCGGCGGCGAAGTCCGGCCAGCGTTCCAGCGCCCCGCGATAGTGTTGCTCTGCCGCGTCGAACTGTCCCCGGTCACGCAGTAGTGCCCCGAGCGTGTTCCAGGCAAATACATTGTCATCGTTGGCGGCAATGGCACTGCGCAGGCTCTGCTCGGCCTCGGTGTACTTTTCCAGGTGGCGCTGGACGATGCCCAGGTTGAGCCACAGCCCGGACAATTCCGGCCACTCTGCGGTAAGGCCCAGTAGCCGTTTCTCGGCCGCAGCGGCATCGCCGCTCTCCAGCAGCTCCCGCGCCTGTGCCATACCGCTGCGGGCCGCGCCCGGCACGGATACCCGGGAGGCCAGGTAGGGATTGGGGCTGGCGGCAGTGCCCGGCGCCGTGGCGCTGCCTGTTGCCCCGGGATCACCGCCCGCGCGCGGGCCGGTCTGGCTACAGGCGGCCAGCCACACCAGGGTGAGCACCACGGCTGCGCGGGTCACGACACGCGCGACGCTGTCATCAGTGCAGGGCATCGCTCCACTCCGCGGTTTGTTCCGGTTTCTGGTAGCGCGCCGGCAGCAGTTTTGCCAGCGAACGGAAGCTGCGACGCACCCAGTCGTCATACATTCCGTCGGCGGTGCGCTGGATATTGGCTTCGTGCAATTCGATGGCCTTTTCCTCAAACGGGAATGCCTGCTCTTCCAGCAGGATGTCGTACTGTTCCAGCTCCAGCGGGGATAGCCCCGGTGGTCGCTCGGAATCCATCAGGTCGCCGCTCAGGGTGCGGTAGACCTCCGCCAGGCGGAAGTTGGCCTGGGTGGAGAACTCGGCCACGCCCAGGTCGAGCACCTCGCGATAGTCCGCGACGGTGGTTTCCAGCGCGCGTTTCTTGCTGGCCAGGCTGGCCTTGAGTGGCAGTGCCAGCGGGATGCCGGCAAAAGCCTGGTAACTCTGTTCAGCCAGTTCGCTGCGGGCATAGGCTGCCAGGTAGCGGGCCCGCTCACTCCGCGGCTGCGCCTGGCCAAGGCGTTGCAGCCAGCGAGTGCGGGCACGGCTATCGCCGGCCTCGCCGGTCAGCTGTACCAGCTGGTACTGCGCCTCCAGCTGCTGTTCGCGGGGCTCCTGCCACTGTTCGCTGTACTGCTGGAAGGCCGCGATGGCGCGATCGGTCTCGCCCGCCTCGCGGAAACCCTCGGCGGCCAGGAACAGCGACTGGCGACGCACCTGCGGGTCCGCGTCCGACTGCGCCAGCCTGAGCAGCTCGGCCGACGCGGCGCCCGGCATCTGCAGGGCCTGGTAGATCACCACCGCCTTGGCAGTGAGGGTGGGGGTCAGGGCGTGGGCGGGGTAGTGACTGCGGAAATCCGCCAGTTCGGTGGCTGCGCGTTGCCACTGCTCAAGGGTCACCAGCTGGTTGATGGCATCGTACTGTGCGGTGGCGGCAATGTCGGTGCGCCCGCTGTCGCGGACCCGCAGCAGGTGAGTGATTGCCAGCTCGCTGTCTCCCTGCGCCAGGGCGGCCTCGGCCTGGCGGTAGATGGCGGCCTGCATTTTCTGCCGGGCAGTAGCCGCAATGGAATCACCTGCCGCAGGAACGCCTGCCGCAGGGACGCCTGCCGCAGTTCCCGCCAGCACGCGGGCGTAGGCCTGTTCCGCGGCCGGGTAATCCCGTTGCTCGAAATAGCTGTGGCCCAGCAGCAGGTTGAGGTTGCGGCGCTGCTGCAGGTCCGGTGGCGGCTGCCACCTGGCTGCGCGCTCGGCAGCAACGATCACTTCGGCGTAACGGCGTTGCTGGAACAGCTTGTCGGCAGCATCGAGCAATACCGGCAGCGCGCGCGGGTCGCGCGGCCAGGTATCGACAAAGTACTGCCCGGCCTCGATGGCACGATCCCGCCACAGGGTCGCCTGCTCGTCCCGTTGCCCGCCTGCGTTTGCCTGGGCGGCAGTCTCCCGGTAAACCGCCTCGGCGTTGAGGATCGCGGAATAGCCCGCTTCGGTGGCCTGCTCGTGTTTCGGGTAAGTGGAGGCCACGTTCCGGTAGGCCCGCCAGGCCCCGGCACGGTCGCCGGCCTGTTCCAGGCACTCCGCCAGCAGGAATGCCATTGCCGGCGTCTCGATGTCCTGCGGGAACGTCTCGGTGTACTCGCGGTACATGGCTGCGGCGGCGAGATAGGCCTGGCGTGCCCGGGTGGCCAGCTGGCGCCGTTCGCGCGGGCTGCCGGGCTGCTCTTGCTGCAGGGCCTGGGCGCGGGCGTGGTCGAAGCGCGCAAGCTCCGCCAGCCAGGGCCGCAGCCAGGCGCCCAGTTGTTCACGCTGGGTGTCGTCGGCCGCCTGCCAGTAATCGCTGTGGATGCCATAGCGCCGCACGAATTCGCGCTTGGCCGGCATCACCTCGGCGTCCAGCCCGGCCTGTTGCAGGGTTTCGATGGCGCGCAGGTGCAACGCCGGCGCCTCGGCGCTGCCGGGATAGTTTTCGACGAAGGCCAGGTAACTGTCGGCGCCCTCACGGAAACGCTCTTTCTCCCGGTACCAGTCCCCCAGCGCACGATAGATGCGGTGCTGGTAGGGACGCGCCCCGCGGTCCGGGTTGTAGGGCTCGATGGCGCCGGCGCCGCCCTGGTAACTGAATCCCAGCGCCAGCCCGCGCAGGCTGTCATCGGCCAGGCGGCGGTCGCCGCTGTCCAGTTCATCCAGCGGTGCGCGGCTGTGCAGGGTGTCGAGCAGGCCCAGGAAGGTGCGCGTCGAAGCCGGGTAGTCGGATGCCTTGAATTGCGACCAGCCGAGCATATAGCGGGCATTATCGGTAAACGGTGATTCGCCCTGGGCCAGCACGGCGTCGAAATCCCGTGCCGCGTCCCGGTAGCGGCGGTCGTTGAAGGCGGCCTCGCCGCGGCGGAACAGTACTTCGGCAATGAATGGCGATTCCGGCCTCGCGCTGGCGATATTTTCCAGTGCCTGCAGTGCGGCGCCCTGGTTGCCGTCCAGTGCCTCGGCCCGTGCCAGGCGGTAATTGAGGTAGTCATCGCCGGGTTGTGCGGCGACCAGTGCGCGGTAGCGTTCGATGGCGGGCTGGAAGGACACCCGCTGCCCGGGGTTGTCAGCCTGCAGCTGCTCCAGCCGCTCCATTTCCAGGTCGGCCAGGCGCATCCTGATCTGCCGGCGCACGGCGGGATCCTGCTGGTCCACGAGCGCCTGCTTGTAGTTGCGCTGGAGTGTATCGATCTGTACCTGCGGAATCCGGATATCCGGTTCAGCCGGCAGGCCGGCACCGGGCAGGTCCGCGAGGGTGGCAACCTGTGGCTGGCTGCAGCCGGCCAGGGCCAGGCTGCACACTGCGGCGGCCAGCAGGTGACGGGGATGCTTCACGGTGCGCCCCCCGCCAGTTCCGAGGCCGGGGCTGCTTCCCGCCCGCCTGGTGCCTGTTCGTGGGTGGTGCCTTCCTGGAGGGCGGCATCCTGCAGCCGGGCGATAGCCAGCCGGGTATGGGCACTGTATTGGCGCAGGCGCTGGTCGACCCGTGCCAGTTCAGCGCGCAGGTCGCGCCGGATGTCGGCTTCCAGCACCGCACTGGCGCGGTTGACCGCGCGCTGCTGGCTGCGCACCCGGGGCAGTGCAGACTGCACCCGCGCGCCCAGGCTGCTGAGCTGGGGAGCCCGCTCGGCAGTCTGCTGTAATTGCCGGCGATTGCCCGCCGCTTGTTCCAGCGCCACACCGACGCTGTCGAGCGCGCGCTGCTGCCGCCACAGGTTGTCGTGCCAGGCCTGCGCGGCCTGCCAGAGCAGCAGCCCGTGGGCGCGCGCCAGTACCTGCCGCTCCCGCTCACCGACTTTGCCCGACGCCTGCAGTTGCCGGTAGAGCCGCGCTGCCCGCTGTTGCAGGGCGAGCAGCTCCACCGCCGGATCGTCTTCCGTTGCGCCAGCCTGCATCAGTGCCAGGGCATCGCGCTCGCGTTCAATCTTTTCCAGGCCCGCGCGCAGTTGCCGGTACCTTTCGCGGGCCAGGTCCACCTGCTGGTCGAACTGGGCACTGCGGTAATCCGCCAGGATCGACTGGCGACGCTCACTGCGGGCACGCAGCAACTGCTGGAACAGCGGCAGGCGCGCCTGCCAGCGCTCCAGTACCCGCTGCAACTGGTGCAGGTCGCGCAATTCGGAAAGTCGCAGCTGGAACCGGTCGCTGTCCAGCAGCCGCTTCAGGTAGCGACGCTTGTCCGCCACCGGGCCGGGCACCTCGGCCGGCAACAGCCAGCCATAGCGCTGCGCCTCACCGGCGCCGGCGGCTGGTGCCAGCGCCAGGGTATCGAGCTGCTGTGCCAGGCGTGCAATGTCGTCCCGGGCCCGCTGGTATTGCTGTTGCGCATGGCGGTAACTTTGCAGCGCCGCCCGCGGGCGCGCCAGCTGTTCATAACTGTAGGGCAGTGCTACCAGCGCCTCCTGTACCTCGGGGGAGAGCGGGCTGCGCTGGATTAAAAAGTGCAGCGCGTCGTTGGCGGCGTTGTAGTCGCCGCCCTTGATGGCCGCCCACCCCAGCCCCAGCAGGGCGCGATCGGACCAGGGGGTGTGCAGGCGCACCCGGCGGAACTCCGTCATCGCTGCAGCGAAATCCTCTTGCAGGGTAAGGCTGTAGCCGGCGCCGGTATACGCCTTGTCCCGCAATACCAGTAATTGCTCCGCGGGTTCGTCGATCCCGTCCACGAGCGCCACCGCCAGGCGATAGTGAGTGGTTGCTTCGGCCAGGCGCCCGCCCCGCGCCAGGGCCGCAGCCAGGTTCAGGTGGCCGAGGATGCGCTTTGCCGGCGGCAGGGCCTCCACCACCGGCCCGCGGCCGTCCAGCAAGGCTTCAGCGCGCGCCAGCTCACCGTTGCGCAGCGCCAGGTTGAGGCCCAGGTCGGTTGTGTCGGCGGCGCCGGACAGTTGCAGTTGGCGTGCGCTGCTGTCCCATTCCCGTCGCAGGTAATTGAGCTCGGCCAGCTTCATCCAGGCTACCGCGCGGTAGCGCTCGTTATCGGCACTGTCGACCTGCTGCAGTTGTTCGTTAAATAAAATTTCGGCGCGATCGTGTAGCCCGAATGCCAGTGCGATGCCGCCCTCGATCAGGGCCGCGTTGTCGCGGTGCGCATGCAGTTCACTCCGGTGTCCGGCCACCTGCAGGGTACTCAGGGCATCGAAATAATTGCCCTGGAAGTAATCGTAAAGGCCGGCGCCGTAGCGCATATCCTGGGCCTGCTGGTAAGGCCTGTCCTGCTGGCCGGCACCATCCCCATTGTCATCGCGATCCTGCGCCCACGGGCTGGCCCCGGCGCCGGAGAGGGCCGCAGCGAGGACAAGACGGGAGCAAAACACGCGGAACATCATGTTGGTTTACGGCGCGGGCCACTCCACCAGCTCAAACTCGGGCTGCTGGCGTTCGGCCGAGTCGGCGATGCGCAACTCGATCACCGCGGGCTCGTCGGTCTTTTCCAGCTCCAGTGTGGCGGCACGCTTGTACTCGCGCCCCTGCGGCCCGATGCCGGTAAAGAATGCGGTCACGGTATAAGTGCCGGATTTCAGGTTGCCCTTGAACAACGGCTGGATGCCGCCGCGGACCAGTGCATCCCGCTGGTGTTCGGTGTACAGGTGGCTCGCGCTCAGCTTGTTGTCGATATGCAGTTTTACCGCATCGAGCTGGAAGTAATGGCCCACGTCCATCGAGACGTAGAAGGCCACCTGGCTCTGTGCCGGATAGAGCAGGTCCTCCTCGAGGATCAGCAGGTCGCGATTGAGCTTGAGCACATTCTCTTTCAGGTCTTCCACGGCACCGGCGGAGTAAGCGTTATCGGCGGCCTGTGCCGGCACGCCGGTGGCGAAAACGAGGAGGAAAGCGAATTGCTGGATACAGCGGCGCATGGGAACAGCCTTTGTCATATTTTCTCTTGTAGGAGCGGCCGCTGGCCGCGAAAGCCGCTGCGGATCAGTCAATTGCAAGATCGCGGCCAGCGGCCGCTCCTACGATAGTCTCGATTGCCGTGAATTATCTCAGGGGATCATGTCGCGGGTGTGATGCGGTTGGCAATTCTCCCATGGCGACGAATACCCGAATTATTTTGGCTGTTGCAGGCCCCTGCTGAAGTACAGTTGCCGGTTACTGTCGATCACAATGGCCTCGAATTCCGGCAGTCGATCGATCAGTGCCAGCCCGCGCTTCTTGCCCAGCACAAAGACACTGGTGGACAGCGGATCTGTGTCGAAACCCCGGGGACCGATCACACTGACACTGATCAGCCGGTCACTATCTGTTTCCCCGGTCTCTGCCGGCAGTCCGGTCGTCGGGTCGAAAATATGGTGCACTCGTGATTCATCGTTATCGATGAAGAAACGCTCGTAATCCCCCGAAGTGGAGATGGCAGTATTCTCGAGCGGGATCACCGCGGCATTTTTCGATTTTTCCCGCGGGTGGCGGATGCCCACCAGCCAGGGTTTGCCGCGGCGGTCGCCGAGCATGCGCGCATCGCCACCGGCGCTGACACTGGCGTGGTGCACACCGGCGCCGCGCAGTATGGCCACGGCGCGATCCACGGCATAACCCTTGGCGATACCGCCCAGGTCAATGCGTGTATCCGGGTGGGCAAACGCCAGCGTGCCCTGTTCCCGGTCGAGTTGCAGGTGGTGATAATCAATCGCCGGCAGCAGTTTCTCTGTGGTTTCAGTGTCGGCGCGGCGACCCGCGCGAAAGTTGTAGTGCTGGCCGAGCGATGCGTAGGTGATATCGAAGGCGCCGCCAGTCTGCTCGCTGTACCACAGGGACTTGTCGACCAGGTCTGCCAGCTCGTCGGTAATCGCCACCGCGCCTGTTGCTGCGGTGCGGTTGACCTGGGACAGCTCGCTGTTGTCGCGGTAGGGCGACAGCGCCGCGTCCAGTCGCCGGAATTCAGCCAGCACTGCCTTTTTTAAATCTTCCGCGCGGGCGCGGTCCTCGTGCCAGAGCTGCACGGTCACCTCGGTGCCCATGATGGCCTCACGGGCATAGTGCCACTCGGCCAGCGCCGGGGTTGCCAGCAGCAGTGCCAGGCAACCGGCGACAGTATTTCGATACCACTTGGTCATTGGATTTTTATCGGGGATTCCTGGTCACCGCTGCGCTGCGGCCGTTAAACAATGGGTGCGAAAGCGGTCATGCTGTCCATCAGGCTGGCATTGCCCAGGCCGTGGTTCGGGAACAGGTTGGCGAAATTTCCCTGCTCACCGTGCAGGGCCATGTAATTCAGCACCACCGTTTCCACCAGCAGGTTGACGTTGTTGGCGGCCGGGCTGGAAGCCGTTTCCACGTCGCCCGAAGCGCGCATGTAGCCCAGCTGCTGGTGCAGCGCCTGGTCGGCGGCGTTGCCTCCCAGCAGCTGCGGCCGCCCGGCCGGGTTGTAGACCAGGAAAAACGAAGCGGCAGTCTGCTGGTTATCCCCGGTCCAGACCCCCTTGCCGCGCCCCTCGATGGAATCGTCGAGCATGCCGTTGCTGAATACCGATCCATCACTGAACACATAGATCATTACCGGCTTGCCCAGTCGCGCGGCGTATTCCAGGCAGGCGCCGATACAGCGGCCGGCGCGCAGGTCGCGGATCTCGCCGGTGGCGCGGTCGCCGGTGTGGTAGTCGTATCCGCCCATGGTGATGGTGCCGGCGCCGGCATAGCCGTTGATCACCAGCTTCATCGCCGCGGCGGTTTTCTGGAACTCGCGGTCGCCGCTCAGTTCGGCACTGGTAAAGATGCCTGCGGGACCGACAATATCCGGGTCCAGTTCCGGGTTGAGCGCGCCGGGGTCGCCGAACCGATCCGCCAGGTCGGCACTCTTCATATAACCGCAGCGCACCAGGTCCTTGATCACCGCGTCGGCGCTGACCCGGGTATTGACCCGCCCCAGTTTGGCGTCGGAGATACGATACATGGACTCCATCACCGCCACCGTATCCTCCTGGCTCAGCAGGCCCACCAGGTCGCCCACGTCCACCAGCCCGGTGACATCGGAGGCCCGGTCCACCTTGGTGGGACGCACCTCGGGGTTGATCATGGCGGCGGGGGCCATGGAGTTGCCCCCGGACTCGCTGGTGGAGGAACCGATCAGGCCCAGCAGGGATCCGTCGGCGCCGGCGCGGTTGATGCCGTACATGGGGTTGTGTGGGTTGTTGCCGGTGTCATTCTCCGAGCGCGCCGGGATCACGGCGCCATTGACCGCCGCTGCGGTGCCGGCAGTAACCTTGTCAAGAATCCCGCGCAGCATGCCGCTGTCACTGTGGAAAGCCAGCCCCAGGTCGGTATTGGTAAAACTGTTGCCGGCGGCGTCGGTGATGGAGGGCACCATATCGCCGGGCAATCCCTGCTTGCCGTAGCCGGCGGTGCTGAGGAAATCCATCTGGCCACCGCGCTGGCCCACCAGCACATTGGAGCCGGCGATATTGGCCCCACCGGCGAGGTCGAAGCAGATAAACGGAATCTTGCCGGCCCCGGTGGCACTCACACCGCACTGCTGGCGCAGCGCCTCCAGGTCGGATGACAGTGCGGCCTGCGCCGCCTGCGGATTGGCGAACAGGCTGAATACCGAGCCGCCCATCAGGGTGGCGAGGCCGGCACGAAAACCCTGGCCGAGAAAGTCCCGCCGCGATACCGGCCGGTGGTGGTCCGGGTGCCGCAGGGGTTCGTCGAGGTCGAAATGCTTTTTCTTGCTCATGGTCTCTGTCCGGGCTGGGGCGGCATGCCGGCCCACCGGAATGCCTTGGGAGTTTCAGTTCACCTGCGCGGCCGGGGCCGCGGTCCAGTACTTGATAGCTGTCAGTGGATCAGTGTCATCGCGCTGCCCATGGCGGCGGCACAGACTGCCTTGACGGTGGTCTCGGTGCGGTTGGCCGCGCAGCTGCTGCCGCAGGCGGTCATGGTGCCGATCAGGCTGTCCAGTTCGCCTTCCACCGCAGCCAGGTCCGGCGCAGTGGACAATTGCGAGGTTGTGCCGTCGTGCCAGTTCATCTGGTGGCCGAGCAGGTTTTCCACCAGCGGGTCGATGACCTGCGCACGCTTACTGGCGCTGTCGAAGGCGGAGCTGGCCGGGGCACTGAAGTCGAAGCCGGCAAAATAGTTGCTGCGCGCGCTGGCGTCGTCCACCAGCACACTGCAGTATTTCACCGCCAGCTGGGTAATGCCCATCTGCTGGGCCGCCAGGAAACCGCGTATATCACTTTCCACCGGCAGCTGGCGTTTGACCTTCTCCCAGGTCTCGGCAACCTGCGGATGGCTACTGGCAATGCCGGTGGCACGGGACAGGTTGGCCAGTATCTGCTCGAAGCGGCGCAGGCCGATCCGCGGCTGCGGATCCAGGTCGGCCGGTTGCGCCGGCGGCGCCGGGGTTGGCTCGACCCGGGCGAAGGTGGCATCGCCGAGGCGCTCGAAGGTCAGGAAAAACTCATCGGATTCCGGGCCCTTGTCCACCGAAATGATCGACCCCAGGCGCGACAGCAGCTGTCCTTCCCCGGGCGTGTAATCCGTGGCGTTGATCGTGGTCGAAAGGTTGGCCCAGGCCTGCCCCACTTCCGACTCGCGCCCGTTGATACCGATGCGCATGCCCTCGAGCGGAAATCCGGTGGGTTCAATGCTGTTGTCCAGGCTGATGAACTTGGGGGCACTGAAGAGGTAGCCGTAATTGTCGAACAGCTGTACCTCGAACATTACATAGCCCTGCGGCACACCGGTGTGCTCTTCCACCTTGAACAGCAGGAAGTATTTTTCGCCCACACCGGCGCTGTAGTTGGTGGCGATGTCCTCCGCCGACAGGGCGCGGGAATGGACCGCCAGCAGTCGCACGGAGCCCTGCCACTGGTTGTCATTGGAGACCTCGCTGCCCACCGCCAGGGCAAAGGTGTCATCCCAGGTGCCCAGCAGCGCCGGGTCGGTGGGATCCATATCGCCGGTATATTCCCCGTTGACGTAAAGCTTGCGTCCCTCGAGTGGGTCGTAGGTGGCCACCACATGCTGCAGGGTGGCCTGGACCCGCTCGGCCATGTCGTCGGTAACCAGTGCCGGCATGCCATCGGCGTCGGTGGTGTCGCCGCGATTCTGGAAGGTGTAGTTATACATCGCCTGGCCGAGGGTGAAATTGCGGATATTGTTGCCGCCGGAATAGGTGACGATCCGCGCCGGTCCCTCCTGGGATACATTGGCCGGTGCGACCCAGGCTTCGATGGAGTACTCGCCAGTGGCGGTCAGGGTATCGAACAGCTTGCGGCTGGTAGCCGTGGCTCCCTGTGCCTTGCCGCCCTTCATCTGCAGTCCCCAGGAGCCCAGCCACTCCACATCCCCGGACAGGGTCAGGTCGATGGCCGGGTCCACGCCGGAGGTGTCATAGGCGGTAGTGCCGCTGCCGGTCTTGAATTCATACAGGGCGATGGCGTTGTTCTCGATGCGCCCACCGCTGCTGGCGACAATGCCATCGGTCATGCGCAGGGCCTTGCTGATCACCCAGTCGGGATCCACGGCACTGAGCGGGATGCTGTCGGCAAAGGCCTGGATGGCCGCGGTCATCTCATCCTCGTTCGCGGCGCAGTCATCCCAGCAATTGTGGAATTCCTGCCCCAGGCGCACCGAGAAGCGCGAGTTGGCCGGGGTGTCCAGGTTCATGCGTGTCTTCGCCGCCTCGTAGGCCTGCTCCACGTCGACACTGGCAAAATAGGGCTGCTGTGCCGTGGCCGCATCCTCACTGTGGCAGCCCGCGCAATAGGTGCGCAGCAGTGGATAGACGGTGCTGCCGAAACTGCCGCTGGACGTCGGGAAGCTCTTGCTCTGGCCGGGCTCGCGCTCTACCGGCGCGGTGAGCTGCACGGTATTGACCAGGCTGCCGCTCTCCCGGGCCCATTCCTCGATATAGTTGGTGATGATCTCGGCGCAGGCACTGGCGCTGTCGAGCCAACAGTTATGCCCGCTGCCCACCTTGGTCACCAGTCGCGATTCCGCCGGGCGGGCCAGGTCGACCAGGTCCCGTCCCTCATCGTAGGCGGTGTTGATATTGTCGCCGCGCACAAACCGCGGGCTCTGGCCGCCCTCGACATGACAGCTGCCGCAGCGATCCTCGCCGGCCAGGTTGTCCCAGATAAAGCGCTTGTACTGCTGCACATCCTCGTCCCGCGGGGCCGGGCCGGAATAGGTTACGCCGCCACCGGTATTGCCACTGGTATCCGGGAGCTGCTCGGTGTCCTGCCCACTGCCACCACTACAGCCCGCCAGGGCGGCCGCCATGGCCAGGCTGGTCAGCAGGGCGGTGCGGGGCGCGGCGAAAATCCTCTGGTTTGTCATGGCCATGTCCTATTCCCCCGCGCAGTAAATCGCCGAATCGGCGTATACCTGCTTGAGGCGATACCCCCCGCCCACAAAGCTCTCGGTAATGGTATCCACCGCAGCGCGGTCGCTGCTGTCCTCCGGCGCGCGCAGGCACACCTGGCGGAATACCTTGGTCACCTGGCAGCGGGCAAAGGCATCGCTGCTGGCCAGTTCCTCACCCAGCGACTTGGCACCATTGCCGCCGCCAGGCAGGGCCGCGTCCCAGCCCAGGTGCTGGTTGGGTCCCTGGCGCCAGTAGTTGTCCCAGCGATCGTCGGGGACGATAAAGCCGTGGGGGAAGTTGGCGCTGTTGATCTGGTTCTTGGCCTTGACCCGGCTGCCGGTGGCCGGGTCGGTCTCGCCGGCGACGTTGTAATCCAGCCGGCCATTCTCGCCGGTGGGATCGCTGTCCGGGTCGTAGGCGTAGTCGTAATAGGCAAATGCCTGGGCCATGGGATCCATGCCGCTATGACAACCAACGCAATTGTTCTGGAAGACACGACTGTCGCCGCCGGGGCTGCGGCTCACATCCTGGCGAATACGGTCCGGTGGGCGGGTGGTGTCCTGTACCTGCTCCAGGTCGCGGCACAGGTGGTTGAGCAGGGTGTAGCGGAACATGGCGCGGTTGGTGCCGGCATAGAAAAACGCCTTGGCGCCGGCGCGAGTGGTCATTACCCCGGCGGTGGCTGCCGCCGGCAGGCCGGTTACCGAGGACTGACTGCGTTGCACCAGGCTGTCCCGGAGGGAATAGCCTCCGCTCTCCAGGGCCTCGTAGTGATTGTTGTTGCTGTTGCTGTAACCGGGTAGGCCGAGCCCGCTGTCACCGGTGTAAATGATATTGCCGGACAGTACCTGGCGGAAATCCAGGTCGTCGCGCACGATCCCGATCACCGTTGCGGTGTAGTCGTTCAACGGTGCGAATACATCGCGGTCGCGATTGGTCCAGGGAGTGGCAATGTTTTTCAGCGTGACATTGTAAAAGGCGTTGTTTTCCATCGCCGTATAGGCGGCGGCTTCCGGGTTGCCATCGCCGATATCCCGGGCCATATCCAGTAAGACAGTTTCAGTGGGCTTGATACCAGTCAGGCGGCTGTGCATCTGCAGGGCCTGTTCCTGTGGCGCAGCCAGGGCCATTGCCGAGCAAAGTGCACTGCCCAGTGCGATACCGGTAGCCAGTTGCCGTCGCACGCGGGTTGGTTTCATATCCATTGAAAAGGGAGCCAGCTGAGAGTTTGAGACCTGCGATGGTAAGAGCTGGCTACCGATTTGCCAGCGCCACTGCCGAGAAGTGGGTTGCAGTTGGCATTTTCAGCGTGATTGCCTTGAGTGTTGTCATGGTGGCGGAGAGAATTCCATGGGCCGCAGTCTAGGTTAATGGAATTTATTGGGGTTGGCGTAAGTGAATATTACAGCGAGATTAATTTGCACTTTGCCAGTCCTGTGCCTGCTGCACGCCTGTAGTGGTGGCAGCGGGAATGGCGGCTCGAGCACCGGCGGTGACCAGGCCGAAGACCCGGTAGTCGTAGATTTTCCAGTAGCGTTTGTGCGCAGGCAGCTGGGTTTCGAGGACGACGGTGCACTCAGCGAAGACAATATTTATCGCCCGGACAATTTTAATCCCGGGGCGGAGCTGGTAATCAAGGATCGCGCCACGCCCAGTGCGCCGGAACGGGCGCTGACGGCCGGTTTGTTTGAGGGCGAGTACGACGTCAAGGACCTGAATGTCTCGCCCGATGGTGAAACCCTGGTGTTCGCCATGCGCGCCCCGGAGATCGAGGATGCCGATGACGATGAACAGCCCACCTGGAATATCTGGGTCTACGAGCGTGATTCCGACACCCTGCGCCGGGTTATCGACTCCGACCTGATTGCCGAGCAGGGGGAGGATATTGGCCCCGCCTTCCTGCCCGACGGCCGTATCGTATTCACTTCCACACGCCAGCGTCGCTCGCGGGCGTTGCTGCTGGACGATAACAAACCGCAGTTTTCATCACTGGCAGAAGACCTGCAACAGGAGGCCTTCGTCCTGCATGTCATGGAAGGGGACGGCTCCGATATCCGGCAGATTTCCTACAACCAGAGCCACGACCTGCACCCGACGGTCCTGGACGATGGCCGGGTGCTGTTCAATCGCTGGGACAATATGGCCGGGGTGGACAATCTCTCCCTCTATACCGTCGATCCCGATGGCACCGGCCTGGCCTTTCACTACGGTTACCACAGCCAGCAGACCGGCACCGGTGAAAGCGAGGCAGCGTTCGTACGGCCTCGGGAACTGTCTGACGGCCGCCTGCTGGTGACCCTGCGCGGCCCCGAGGGAATTACTTTTGGCGGTGACCTGGTGGCCATCGACAGCATCGAATACACCGAGGCCTACACGCCGCCGGTGGAGGGCAGTGATGCACCGCGGGAGCTGGTGGGCCAGGCCTCCATTTCCGTGGACGAGGTCATTACTGACGGCACCCTCTCCCCCCATGGGCTGTTTGCGTCCGCCTGGCCGTTTTACGACGGTACCAGTCGCCTGCTGGTGAGCTGGAGTGAGTGCCGGGTGCTGGAACCGGAGACCGAGCTGCCGCGGCCCTGTACCGACGAGTGGCTGGCAATCCCCGATATTATGCCGGCAGACCCGCTTTACGGGCTGTGGATCTATGACTATGCAGAGGGCACCCAGCAGCCGATCGTGGTGGCCGAAGAGGGTCAGATGATCAGCGAGGGTGTCACCCTGGAGCCGCGCACAGTGCCGGAGTATATCCCGGAGCTGATTCCGGCCACCGAGCTGGACCGGGAACTGGTGGACGAGGGTGCGGGTGTGCTGGATATCCGCAGCGTCTACGATTTTGATGGCGAGGATATCGCCGGAATCCCGCCGCTTGCAGATCCCGCAGAGACCACCGCTGCCGAGCGACCGGCCCGGTACCTGCGGGTGATCAAGGGGGTGGGTATCCCGGATGACAGTGTGCTCGATTTCGATGCTTCCGCATTCGGTCGCAGCCGCGCCCAGGGCATGCGCGAAATCCTCGGTTATACGCCGATCCAGCCGGACGGCTCGGTGCGGGTCAAACTGCCGGCGGATATGCCGCTGGCGATCGGCGTGGTGGATGCCAACGGTCGTCGCATTGCCGGGCGCCATCGCAGCTGGCTGCAGCTGCGCGCCGGTGAGGTGCGCCAGTGTAACGGTTGCCACACCGGCGACAGCGAGGTACCCCACGGGCGCCCGGACAAGAACCCGGATCCCGCCTGGGGCGGTGCCGCCACCTCCGGAATCCCTTTCCCCAATACCGAGCCCGCGCTGGTGGCGGAAATGGGCGAGACCATGGCGCAGCTGCTGGCGCGCATCGCCGGTGAGGCAGAGCTCGGGGGCGATATCGCTTTCGCGGACCTGTGGACCGACCCCGCCGTCCGCGCCAAGGACCCCAGCACCACTATCCCCTATGCCGACCTGGCCACCGCGCAGCCGGTGAGCCCCACCTGTCGCGACAGCTGGGCGCCCGGCTGCCGCAGCGTGATCCACTACCCGCTGCATATCCAGCCGCTGTGGGAACGGGAGCGCCCGGTTACTGATGGCGCGGGCAATGTAGTGGCCGACAACCGCTGCCTGCAGTGCCATTCCAGCCGTGACGCCAATGGCATGGCCCGGGTACCCGCCGCGCAACTGGACCTGGCCTCACAGGCTTCACCCTTTAATGCCGACTGGATGACTTCATACGTGGAGCTGTCATTCGACAATCCCACCCAGGAACTGGTGGACGGTGCATTGCAGGAAGTGCTGGTGCAGGACCGGGACGACGATGGCAACCTGCTGTACGAGACCGATGAGGACGGCAACCTGGTGCTGGACGAGAACGGCAACCCGATCCCGGTGATGGTGGTGGTGGAAATCGAGCGTATCGTCGGTAATTCTGCCAACGGCAGTCGCTTCTTCGATGTGTTTGCAGCCGGCGCCAGCCACGCGGGCTACCTGGAGCCGGCGGAACTGCGGTTGATCTCTGAATGGATTGATATCGGTGCGCAGTATTACAACAACCCGTTCGAAGCGCCGGTGAACTGAATCATGGACAGTCCGTTGTATCATCCGGATTTCCTCGCTCGCCGGCTGCTCCTGGCCCTGGTGTGCACACTGCTGCCGGCGATCGGTCATGCCAGTGGCGCACCCACTGCACCGCCGGCTGACGCGGAGCAGGTATTTGTCGAGTCCCCCTACGTAAACATCTACACCGGCCCCGGGCGCGGCTACCCGATCTTTCATGTGGCCGAGCACGGCGAGCCCCTGTGGCTGCTGAAGCGTCGCACCGACTGGGTGAAAGTGGCGACCCGCAAAAATATCCGTGGCTGGACGCGTATCGCCGACCTGGCCGAGATCCGTGATGCCGGGGGCGAGCCCGTGCGAATCCCGCTGCCGGATTACAGCGACTACCGCTCGCAACGCTTTAACCTCGGCTTTACCTACGGCGATTTCGAGGGCGCCAATGCCATGGGGGTGAGTCTGGGCTACCGCTTTACCGCCAACCTTTCCGGCGAGCTGCGGGCCACCCAGGCAGTGGGAGAATTTTCCGACAGCCAGACTTACCAGGTGGCAGTGTTGCACCAACCGTTTCCGCAGTGGCGGGTGTCGCCCTACTTCATGCTCGGCACCGGAATCAATATTACCTCCCCCAACGCCACCATTGTCGCCACGGAAGACCGGCAGGATACGGCAATGCTGACCGGCTTTGGTTTGCGCACACACCTGTCGCGGCAGTTTGCCCTGCGCGCGGAAGTAGCCAATCACTACCTGCTCACCTCGCGGGAGAGCAACCAGGAGATTTACGAATGGAAACTGGGCTTCGACGTCTTTCTGTAATCGCGGCCGCATACCTGGCAGCGCTGGTCGCGGGACCGGCCAGTGCGCAGCAGGATACGACGGTACTGGATGACATCGTCTCGCCCGGCCTTGAGCGGCGTGAGATTCGCGAGGCGGATATCGACAGTGAGAATTTTGAGGTCACCGCATTCCTCGGCGGCATTATGAACGTGGAGGATTTCGGCTCCAACGCGGTTTACGGCGGCGCGCTCGCATACCATATCAGCGAGGACTTCTTTATGGAGGCCGGCTACGGCCAGACCGAGCTGGGGGAATCCAGTTTTGAGCGCCTGAGCGGTGCCGCGCCGCTGCTGACCGATGAAGAGCGGGAACTCAGTTACTACAACCTGTCACTGGCCTGGAACCTGTTCCCGGGTGAATACTTTGCTTTCGACGACTGGGCCCTGAACGGCGGTTTCTACCTGGTTGGCGGCATTGGCAATACCAGTTTCGCCGACGAGGACCACTTTACCTATAACATCGGTGCCGGTATCCGTGTACTGCCCACCGACTGGCTGTCGCTGCGGCTGGACGTGCGCGACCATATTTTTGAGCACGAGCTGTTTGGCGAGGCCCAGGTGACCAACAACCTCTCCGCCCAGCTGGGCCTGTCGGTATATTTCTGAGCGGCCGGCTGTACCAGGACTTTTTGAGTTCACCACCATCCAGACAACAACGTCCAGAAAACCATAACCAGATAACAACAGGGAACCATCATGTTTCGTTTTCTAGCCACCATAACCCTGGCACTGACTGCATCCTTGGCCGGCGCCAACGCCCCCTCGCCGGACTTTACCCTGGCCTCCAACAGCGGCGACAACCTGCGCCTGGCTGAGCAACGCGGCGAGGTGATCATGCTCAATTTCTGGGCTTCCTGGTGCGGTCCCTGTCGCCAGGAGATGCCATTGCTGGATGACCTGCATGCACGCTACAGCGCCGCGGGTTTCCAGGTCTGGGGCGTCAATGTAGATGCCCAGCGCAGTGACGCAGAGCAGATGCTGGCGAAGATCCCGGTTGATTTCCCCATCCTGTTCGACAGCGGCAGCGATGTAAGCAAGAAGTTCGGTATCGATGCCATGCCCAGTAGTGTCTTCATTGATCGCAGCGGCAAGGTGCGCCACATCCATCGCGGCTATCGCGAGGGCGACGAGGCGGCCTACAAGAAAATCATCAAGGAACTGATCCGGGAGTAACCCATGTTTTCCACCCTGCGTCGCCTGGCGTTACTCGGCACCGGCATGGCGCTGCTCAGCGGCTGTTCTGTCAGTCCCTGGGTGGCCCCCTACGAGCGGCATTACCTGGCCGACCCGATCATGGCGTTCGAAATGGACCCGGTGGCTGCCGGTTATATGAATCATGTGTACGAGGCCCGCGAAGCGGCCCGGGGTGCGGAAGGGGGGAGTGGCGGTGGCTGCGGCTGCAACTAAAAATTCGCTTCAGGGCTGCTGCGCTCCACATTTCGGCACCCGGCGGTGCTCGCGTCATTCAGGTACGTTCGGTGGACTGCTGGCAATCCTGCTGGCTTTTCCTGTAATTGCGCTTGCCGCGGTACTCCCCGAGGAGCGCGCCGATACCATGTACCACTCTTACAGTGGCGGCGGGGTGACGATCGACGGGCCGTCGATACTGGTGCGGAAAAATGTGGGCAACTCGGTATCCCTGTCGGCCAACTATTACGTCGATATGATCTCCGGCGCCTCCATCGACGTGGAGGCGACCGCCAGTCCCTACTCGGAACAGCGGGATGAATATTCCCTGGGCGCCGACTACCTGGTGGACAAGACCACGGTCAGCATTGGTTATACCAACAGCTCGGAGAACGATTACCAGGCGGAGACAGTAGCCTTTGGTATCAGCCAGGCATTCTTCGGCGAGCTGAGCACCCTGGATATGCGGGTAAGCTTTGGCAACGACGATGTTTTCCGCAATGGTGACCCGGACTTCGCCGCCGATGCACAGCACCGGCGTTACGCGGTCAACTGGAACCAGATCCTGACCACTAAACTGATTGCCGAGCTGAGTGTGGAAACGGTCGCGGACGAGGGTTTCCTGAACAACCCCTATCGCACAGTACGCTACGCCGATCCCGCCTCGGCCCTGGGATTCAGTTACCAGCCGGAGATCTACCCGACCACCCGCAACAGTGATGCAGTGGCACTGCGGGCAAAGTATCGCCTGCCCTACCGGGCTGCCATACGGGCCGAATACCGGCGTTATGCGGACAGCTGGGGTGTCGAGGCTGACAATATCGAGTTTCGCTATACCCACCCCCTGAGGGAGCAGGATGAATGGATCCTCGAGGGAAAGCTGCGCTTTTACCAGCAGGACGCTGCAGATTTTTACAGTGACCTCTTTCCCTACCGCGATGCCACAAATTTCCGTGCGCGGGACAAGGAGCTGAGTAATTTCTCCGATATCTCCATCGGTATCGGCGTCGCCTACGTGCTGCCTGAACGCTGGTCCCTGTTCGACCGCAAAAACACCATCAACTTCTACTGGGACCATATCCTGTTTGAGTACGATGATTTCCGCGATGTCACCGTGCACAACCCGGAAAACACTATTGCCCCGGGGGAGGAACCCGGCTACAGCTTTGGGGCCAATGTGATCCGGCTGTTCTGGTCGGTAAGGCTGTAATTGCCGTCCACCGGGTTGCCTGATCGTGCTAACCTCGGCCTGATTAAAATAATAAACAGGCTGAGGTTTCCGGAATGGCAATGAACATCACTTCCTATTTTTCCGAAGTGCTTAACGCTCCCCTGGCCAATCCCCAGTGGTCCTGGGGCAGTGAAAATACCACCAACGTATTCCTGCGCACCTGGACCCCGGAGAAGGTGGCCGACAACAAGGTCTTTGTTGTCGACCTGGCTGCAGATGACCCGCGCCTGGGGCAAGCCGAGCGCATCCGCCAGGTCGAAAGTATCCGGGCGGGCAAGCGGGGCTTTATTGTCATGTTGACGCCGCTGGACCCGGATGCAGAAAGCTATCGTATCGGGGCCTACGATGAGGTCGTCTACCCGATCATTTCACTGGAGCAGGAGGAGGAGCTGGTCTTTGCCATTATCGGCGAGGGTATCAGTGTGGCCGCTGCCAATGGATTTGATGCAGAGGCAGAATTGCAAAAACTCGCGGACTCCCCCGCCGCCGCGCAGGTACAGAAAGCCGTCAATCTGCGCTGGAACCTGATCGCGGTCAATGGCGATATCGTAGTATTTGAGAGTCCCCGCAACCGGCAAAAGATGTACGTGAATGCGGTAACCGGGGAGTACTGGCGCTAGCCCGTGGCCGATGGGCCAGCGCACATCTTTAAGCAGGAGGCACAAGCCAGGGAGGCAAGGTGAAAACAGAAAAGCGGGTACTGGTGCCCATTGCCGATGGCAGTGAGGAGATCGAGGCGGTCACGGTGATCGATGTGCTGCGCCGTGCCGGCGCGAACGTCACTGTCGCCTCGGTCATGGCGTCACAAACCATCACCGCATCCCGTGGTGTGGTGATAACGGCGGATTGCCTGCTGGCTGATTGTGAGCGGGCCTGGGACCTGATTGTCCTGCCCGGCGGTATGCCGGGCGCGGAACACCTGGCCGGCTGTGCAGCGCTGGTGGAGATGGCCAGGGAGCAGTTGGCCGCTGGCCACTGGCTGGGGGCAATCTGCGCGGCGCCGGTAGTCGTGCTTGGCCGGCACGGGATGCTGGACCAGCGGATTGCTACCTGTCACGAGGGATTTCGGCAAGAGCTTGGCGAGCAGGCTCTTGCCGCCAGAGGTGAACCGGTTGTCTGTGATCGCAACCTGGTCACCAGCCAGGCGCCGGGAACGGCCATGGCATTTGCACTCACCCTGGTGGAATGCCTCTATGGCGAAAAGCAGCGCCAGTCAGTAGCCGCACCGATGGCAGTCACTAGTAGCTGAAAGCGCGGTACATCCTTGTACCGCTAAACCTCGGGCTCTGCGTCCTTTCTTGGGAGGTCGATTTCATTTTCCCGGTTGGCCGGCCATTCACAATAGCCCCTTGGGGCTATTTGGCAGCTGTCATGATTACACGTCATGACATGCCGGTATATTTACAGCAGCCCCTGCGTGATGCACTTGGTAATCAGTTGCCCCACATTTTTGCAGGCGGATTTTTTCATGATGTTCTTGCGGTGGTTCTTGACCGTATCCACCGCGATATACAACCTGGCCGCTATCTCCCGGCTGGTCATTCCCTGGGATAGCAGGCGGATCACTTCCATCTCCCGGTCGGTAAACAGTGGCTGTGAAGCCGCCGGCACGGGGGCCTCATTTTCGATCTCAATATTCAGGAAGGAGGGCTCCCCCAGCATGCCGATCACCGACAGCCGGTGATTACTTTCGCTACTCAGGTGACTGATATTGGTGTGGATATTCAGGCTCTTGCTCAGGCGGTTATTTTCATCCTCTGTGAGCATGATCGCCTGGTGATTGAACAGCTGGTAAGAACCATCGGCTGTACGGAAGCGAAAGCAGTATGAAATCTTGTACAGCTTGCGTTTCTCCGGTGGGATCCGCTCGTAGACGATTTCGATCGCCCGTTGCTCGGCGCGGGAAACAAAACCCATGTCGTCCGGGTGCACACAATCGAGGATATCCTGGAAAGTGACCGTTTCCGGCTGGAGCCCGTGGATAGCGGTGATCGATGGGCTGACATAATCCAGGTGAAAGGTCTTGAAATCGACCACGTAAAAATAAAATGGTCCACTGCTGAATACGGAGGACACCAGGTTATCCAGGTCGTACCTCTCAAGTCCCACATGGGTGTCGCTCAAATGCTGGCGGGAGGATTCCCAAACGGCTTTCAGTAGCTGCGTATCCGGCTTCATCCACTGCTCTTTCTGTTGTTGGTTTTCTCAGCGGCCACAGTCGGGAAGGTTCCGGCGCGTCGTCCACAGTGTGGATACAGGCGATTGTGATCCCTGCCGCCCTGGCCCGAAGCTGGTGCAGGAAGCGATTCCTGCGTTACTGGTTCTCAAAATCTGTGTGATTTATATCACATAATTAAATATTTTCTACTGTTGAAAGCGGACATCGCAGCATTTCTGGCCGTAAAAGGGGCTGGGACAGGAAAGTCAGGCAGTGATCTCGTGCGCCTCATGCGGCTGCATCCCCTTGTTGTATCTGGACGGCTCAGGCTCCCAGCAGCTCCAGGCTCCGGCGATCCCGCTCGCCGCCATAGTATCGCTCCAGCACCCGCCCAAAGGGGCTGTTCGCTCCCGCCACCTGTTCAAACAGTGTCATCGATGACTTCAGCTTCATGTCATCGGGGCTGCCAAGGATCTCGTGTGCTGAAAGTCCCTCCAGCTGCAGTAGCTGTTCGCAGCACTCCCGGAGGCGTGTGCCCAGTACCGGGTGCTGCAGGTAAGCGCGGGCCTCGTCCAGGCTGCCGATGGCATAGCGCTGTGCCATGGGGCTGTGGCCCAGGCCCTCGACCTGGGGGAATACAAACCACATCCAGTGGCTGCGCTTGTTGCCGGCCTTTAGTTCCGCGAGTACCGACTCGTAACAGGGGGCCTGGGCGTTCACAAAGCGCTCGAGGTCGAACGGATCACTCATTTTCTCTGGTTCCGACATGTAATGGCTTAATTTGGGGCTATTTTAGTCCCGGCCAGCGGCCGGTTTGTGGACCATCGGTCATCTTTCGCTGCACCAGTTTGGACCGTCCGATCGCGCAAAATCCCTGTTGCCGCGCATTTAATCCGGGATATCCTGTTTGTGCCCTCCCTGAATTGATGTACTCGTCAAACCCGGCAGTATTCAATCGCAGCGAAGAAGCGTTGTCGCGCCCCGAATCAGACCCGGAACACTGCCCCGGGAATGATGTGGTAGCCGGGCGACAGCAGCAAAGCTGGCCAGTGACGTGCCAGTAACCGCGATAAAGATAGAACAGGCTTCGCCAGGGCAGTATCCAGAGAGAGTCAAAAGAACCTAATAATTCGGGGAAAGGCTGATGAGAAGAAAAATTTTCCACAAAGACCGTCTCGCGGTCACAATTTCCATGGCCCTGGGCGCAACCATGCTGCCCTCGGGTGCCCTGGCCCAGGACGCAGCCCTGGAAGAAGTAGTGGTTACTGGCATTCGCGCCAGTCTGAACCGTTCCATGGACGTCAAGCGTGATAGCGATGGTATCGTGGATGCCATTTCGGCCGAGGATATCGGCAAGTTCCCGGACACCAATCTGGCCGAATCCATGCAGCGGATCACCGGCGTGTCCATCGACCGGGTTAACGGGGAAGGCAGCCGGGTTACCGTGCGCGGTATTAACCCTGACTACAACCTGGTTACCCTGAACGGTCGCCAGCTGGCGCGCACCACCGGCGGTCGCTCCTTCGACTTCCAGAATATTGCCTCCGAGATGGTGAGTGGTGTACAGGTCGCCAAGAGCAGCAATGCCCTGGTGCCGAGCGGTGGTATCGGTTCTACCATCAACCTGCTTTCTGCCCGCCCGCTCGAGATTGGCGAGCGTCGCCTGCAGTTCGCCACCAAGGGCGTGATGGATGAGTCCTCCGAAGAGGCTAACATCACCCCGGAATACTCCGGTTTCTATGCCGATACCTTCGCCGATGGTGAATTCGGTGTAGTCATCGCCGCCAGTGTCCAGGAGCGCGAGAGCGGCAGCCAGCAGGGTCTGGTTGGCACCGGTTGGCGCAGCTTTGCGGGTACCGTGGACCAGAACTGGGGTGCCGGTACTGCTGAGTGGGGCGGCGTGCCCCAGGAAAACCAGGTTAACCGTCCCGGTCCTGACGACATCTACTCAGTGCCGCAGACTACCGTCTATAAGTTCGAAGAGCAGCAGCGCAAGCGCACCAACGGCCAGCTGGTCCTGCAGTGGGCGCCGACCGACGACATCACTGCGACCATGGACTACATGTACTATTCGAACGATATCGCGAAGCAGTACAACGATATCTCGGCCTGGTACAACTTCGGCCCGTCTGAAAACGTCTGGTCCGATGGCCCTATCGCCACTCCGCTGATCTACTCCGAGAGTTACGGCGCCCCGGCTGACCTGTCCATGGCTGCCGGTGAGAGCGCCGAGGCCTACCGCGGCCAGACCCTGGGTGTAAACCTGGAGTGGGACGTCAACGAGAGCCTGTCCCTGGCATTCGATGCCCACACCTCTGACGCCGAGCGTCGCCCCGACAGCCCCTGGGGTTCAGATGCCCTGCTGTCCACCGCGGCCTTCGTGCGCACCAGCGCTACCACCGATTTCACTGAGGCCCTCCCGGCTCTGTCTGTCGGTGGCGGCAACGACGTACAGCCGTCCGACATGCTGGTCACCGGTAGCGTGTTCACCAACTCCCGTGACCGCTCCGATATCGATGCATTCCGCTTCAGCGGTAACTTCGAGCTGAATGAGTCCAGTGACATCGACTTCGGCCTGAGCATGCAGGCGGTTACCAATCGCTCGCAGATGGCAGTAGTGCAGCGCGACGCCTGGGGCGGTGCAGGCCCGGCCAGCGACCTGGACGATTCCCTGTTCCCGGCCGATTCCATCCAAGACAAGTTCGATATCGCCACTGGTGATTTCTCCGAGATCGGCGGTGCAGATGCACAGAATGTCTACTTCGACTGGGATTTCGAGACTGTGCGCGCGATCGCCGAAGACCTGTACGGTGACGATATCTGGCCGGGGCTGGTCGGCGACTGCGGCACCCAGTTCTGCCCGTCTACCGCCTATGACCAGGCCACCGACCGCACTACCGAAGAGACCACTACTGCCGCCTTCGCGCAGTATAACTTCGAGTCTGCGTTCCAGACCGGTGCTGGCGAGATGCCCTATGAGTTGAACCTGGGCCTGCGTTACGAGACCACTGAGGTGGATTCGGAATCCGCATCGCCGACTTACGACCAGGCTATCTGGGGTTCTGCCAACGAGGTTGTGCTGGTGAATTCCGGTACTGGCTTCCTGTCCCAGACCGCAGATTACGACTACTGGCTGCCCAGTGTGAACTTCAAGATGGATGTCACTGAGGACGTCGTTGTTCGCGCTGCTGCTAGCGAGACCATCGGTCGCCCGAGCTACGACGCCATCAAGGGCGGTACTTCCATTGGCTCCCTGGCCCGTATCGACGGTGGCAGCGGCTCTGCCGGTAACCCGGCACTGCTGCCGCTCGAGTCCACCAACTTCGACCTGTCGGTTGAGTGGTACTACGGTGAGTCCAGCTACGCGTCAGCGGGTTACTTCACCAAGCGGATTGCCAACTTCATCTCCAACGGCACCACCGAGTCCGAGATCTTCGGTATCCCGAACCCGGCACAGGGTGCACTGGTACAGGCGGCCCGTGATGCTGGCTTCACTGATGTGAATGATATTCGCCAGTATATCGGTGACAACTTCGCCGATGACCCCTACGTAGACGTAGGCGCGGATGGTACCGTCACGATCACCGGCAACCCGGAGACCGACCCGGCAATGACCTTCCTGCTGAGCATTCCCGAGAACGGTGACCGGAAGGAAACCATCGATGGCTGGGAATTCGCGGTACAGCACATGTTTGGTGAGACCGGCTTTGGTGTGATCGCTAACTACACCATTGTAGAGGCGGGTGTTGAGTACAACCCCTACCTGCTGCAGGACCAGGAAGCGATGATCGGCCTGAGCGATTCTGCCAACCTGGTGGGCTTCTATGACAAGAACGGCTTCCAGGCGCGTATCGCCTACAACTGGCGCGATGACTTCCTGAACTCCCGTGGTCAGGGCACTGGTGCCAACCCGGCGTACACTGAGGCTTACAGCCAGATCGACCTGAACATCGGCTACGAGGTTCCGCAGGTTGAAGGTCTGGAGGTCTTCCTCGAAGGCCTGAATGTGACCGATGAGTACAGCCGTGTGTATGGCCGTTCCAGCCAGCAGACCCTGGGTGTATACCAGGGTGGGGCCCGCTGGCAGATGGGTGCACGCTACGCTTTCTAAGCAATAGCGTGACGCACATCTTCTAGCAGAGGTAGCAGGGAAGCCGCTGGTGACAGCGGCTTTTCTGTTTCTGTTCATGATACCCTGCTGCTGGATCGTGCTTTTCGGCATGTGGTACCGCATATGAGTGAAACAACAGTCAAGAAAGTGGTGATCCTGGGTGGAGGCAGCGCGGGCTGGCTGACCGCCGGTGTGCTGGCGGCAGAGTATGCCGCGGGTGCTGATCGCGGTCTGCAGGTTACTCTCGTGGAGTCTCCGGATGTACCCACCATCGGTGTGGGTGAGGGAACCTGGCCCTCGATGCGCTCTACACTCAAGCGCATCGGCATTTCAGAGACCCAGTTCCTGCTCCGTTGCAATGCCAGCTTCAAGCAGGGCACCCGCTTTTTGGGCTGGTGCCGCGGGGGCGATGCATCCGGTGGCGACGAGTATTTCCACCCTTTCACTGTCCCCGCAGGATTTCACCAGCAGAACCCTGTTCCATTCTGGCAACCGCATCGGGAAGAAATGTCGTTCGGCGATGCGGTCTGTCCCCAGGGGCATATCAGCCGCCTGAACCTGGCTCCGAAGCAGGTCACCACGCCGGAGTATGCTTTCAACCTCAACTACGGCTACCACCTGGATGCGGGGAAGTTTGCTGATTTGTTGCAGGAGCATTGCACTACCCGCCTGGGCGTTGAGCACCTTAGGGATCGGGTGACCGATATCCGCAACGACCGGCACGGCTACATCACAGGCCTGCAGCTGAAGTCGGGCGCGGTGCTGGAAGGCGATCTGTTCGTGGACTGCAGCGGTGCGCGCAGCCTGTTGCTGGGTGGGCACTACAGTATCGGTCTGCGGGAGCAGCGGGATGTACTGTTCAACGACTCTGCCCTGGCGGTGCAGGTGCCCTATCCCGAGGCCGACAGCCCCATCGCGTCCTGCACCCTTTCCACTGCCCGAGAGGCCGGCTGGATCTGGGATATCGGGTTGCCCAGCCGCCGTGGCGTGGGTTATACATTTTCCGGTGCGCATACCAGCGACAAAGATGCCGAGCAGGTTCTGCGGCGCTATCTTGAGCCGGCGCTGGGTTCCGGCGGCGCCGAGCGTGCAGAGTTGCGCAAGATCAGCTTCCAGCCCGGTTACCGCGAGCAGTTCTGGCACAAGAACTGTGTTGCCATCGGTATGGCTGCAGGTTTTATCGAACCGCTGGAAGCATCGGCTCTGGTCCTGGTGGAACAGTCGGCCAGGATGCTGGCGGAACAGCTACCGCCTGACCGCACGATGATGGAGGCGGTTGCGGTGCGCTTTAACCGCAAGTTCGCGCACCATTGGCAACGTATTATCGAGTTCCTCAAGCTCCACTATGTGCTGTCTGAGCGCGAGGATAGCGCCTACTGGATGGATCACCGCGATCCTGCCGGTATTCCCGCGCGCTTGCAGGAATCCCTGGCGCTGTGGCGGCGTCGATCACCGTGGCTGGAGGAAACAGAGATAGCCGACGAACTGTTTCCAGCCGCCAGCTACCAGTATGTTCTTTATGGCATGGGGTTTGTGACCGAGCCCCTCCCGTGGACCGTGCGACCGGCCATGGAGCAGGCCGCGCACAAACAGTTTTACGACAATATACAAAACCGGGAGCGCTTGCAGCGGACCCTGCCCAGCAATCGCGAACTGCTGCAACGCATCCACCTCGCCGCTGGCCAGCAATGCTGAGCCCGGCGCAGGTATGAACCGAGAGGAAATAAAAAAATGGCAAAGGCAGTACCGCTGAACAGCGTTGAACATAAAGACCTGCGGGTAATCACCGAGCGGGCAGAGGAATACGGGGACAACGTCTGGTATGCCCTGACCTTCCCCCTGGAATTCCGCTCCCTGCAGGCTTACTACCCCATTTTCTTCCAGAAGCACCCGGAGACCGGGCGATTTTTTGCCCTGGCGCTGCTGGGATTCCGCGAGGGAGAAAACCTGTTTCTGGAACATGGCAAGTGGCAGGCTTCCTACGTGCCGCTGTCAATCCGCCGCCAGCCTTTCCTGATTGGCCGGCAAACGGTGACCGAGGACGGTGTTGAAAAACAGCAGCGCGTGATTCACATCGACATGGAGAATCCGCGCGTAAATACCGAGCGCGGCGAGCGATTGTTCATGGAGTTCGGCGGCAATTCCCCGTATCTCGACAACATCGGTGACATGCTGGAGGCAATCCACCAGGGCCTGAATGCGGCAGAAGGTTTTATCGATGCCCTGGTCGAGCACGAGCTGCTCGAGCCCTTCACCCTGGAGGTGCAGCTGGACAGCGGCGATAAAAACCAGTTGGTGGGCTTTTACACCATCAATGAGGACAAGCTTCGCGACCTGGGCACTGACGCACTTACCAGCCTGCACAAGGCGGGCTACCTCGAGCCGATCTATATGGCCATGGCTTCCCAGTCGAATGTACGGCAGCTCCTGGAAGCCAAGAATCGTCGGGTGGCCGAGGCGTGAACCAGCAGCCGTGCCTCGCCGAATTCGGCCTGGCTTTCGCCGCCGAGCGGGACGATTGCCGCCCCGGCGTCGTACCGCCAGAGCTGTTCCAGTCGGAGCAGCCGGTTGTGCTGCGCAACTTCTGCAGCGACTGGCCTGCAGTGAAAGCCTGTGCGGCCTCGCCGCGAGATGCGGCTGCCTACCTGAACAAATTTTACAACGGTATGCCCGTCAACGCGGCTTACGGCGAGCCCGCTCTGGATGGGCGGGTGTTTTATAACGAGGCACTCGATGGGTTCAATTTCCGCAACGGCCGCGTAGACCTGCGTCGCCTGCTGCAGGAAATGCTCGACTGTGCCGATGAGCCGTCACCGCCAACGCTTTACATGGCCTCTACCGATGTGACTCGCTGGTTCCCGGGGTTTGCCGAGCAGAATTCAGCTGGCCTGGAAGACCTCTCGCCTATCGGCTTCCTGTGGCTCGGCAACCGCACGCGCATCGCGGCCCATTACGATTTTCCCCACAACCTGGCCTGCAATATTGCCGGCCGCCGTCGCTTTACCCTGTTCCCGCCGGAGCAGGTGGCGAACCTGTACCCGGGTCCTCTTGGGTTCGCACCGGGCGGTCAGGAGATCAGCCTGGTTGATTTCCGGCAACCGGATTTCGAGCGCTTCCCCGGGTTCCGCGAAGCGCTGGAAGCGGCGCAGGTGGCGGAGCTGAATCCCGGCGATGCGCTCTTTTTGCCGGGCATGTGGTGGCACCACGTCGAGGGGCTGGATGCCCTCAATGTGCTCTACAGCCACTGGTGGAACGAATCACCGGACTACGCGGGGGCGCCGAGCAGTGCGCTGCTGCATGCCATGTTGAGCGTGCGGGGTCTCTCACCAGAGCTGCGCCAGGCATGGAAAGCACTGTTCGATTATTACGTGTTCGAAGCTGGTCCGGGACGCCCGAGCCATATCCCCGCAAGCGCCCGGGGCCTGCGCCAGGAGCCACTGGATGAGCAGGCCGCACAGAAGCTGCGGGCGGACCTGTTGGAACGAATGAAAAATTGAAAGCGAGCCTGTGTCGTCGCTGTCGGCAGCGGGCCCACAAAATAAAAGCTGAGGTGTAACGTGGACACAGAAAGAATTCGCCGGGTGGTGATCGCCGGTGGCGGTACTGCAGGCTGGATGGCCGCGGCAGCGCTGGGCAAGCTGATCGGGAAAAACCTGGACATTACCCTGGTGGAGTCGGATGCGATCGGCACTGTCGGGGTGGGCGAAGCCACCATTCCCACTCTGCATGTCTTTCACCAGCTGTTGGGGCTGAAAGAGTCGGAGGTCATGGCTGCCACCAATGCCACCTTCAAGCTGGGTATTAATTTCGAGAACTGGCGCGTGCCGGGCGAGGATTACCTGCACTCCTTCGGCTTCCTGGGTAAGGACTGCTGGGCCTGCGGCTTCCAGCACTTCTGGCTCAAGGGGCTTGAGCAGGGGATTGAGTACCCGATCGGTGACTACTGCAAGGAACACCTGGCGGCGCGTGAGCACCGCTTCGCCGTGCTGCCGGACCAGGACCGCAACCATGCCTACCACCTGGACGCCACCCTCTACGCAAAATTCCTGCGCAAATTTGCCGAGTCCCACGGCGTGAAGCGGGTCGAGGGAAAGATTGAAGACGTGCGCCTGAATGCCGACACTGGCTTTATCGAGGGCCTGCAGCTCGACAGCGGCCAGGTAATCGAGGGTGATTTATTTGTCGACTGTACCGGCTTCCGTGGTCTTCTGATCGAGGGTGCCTTGCATACGGGCTACGAGGACTGGACCCACTGGCTCCCCTGTGACCGCGCTATGGCAGTGCAGACCGAGTCCACCAGGCCGGCGGTGCCCTTTACCCGGGCTATCGCGCACGAATCCGGCTGGCAATGGCAGATTCCGTTGCAGAATCGCGTCGGTAATGGCCTGGTGTACTGCAGCCGTTACCTGGACGATGAGCAGGCGCGGGAGTTGCTACTGGGCAATATCGAGGGCGAGCTGCTCAATGAACCCCGGATCATCCCGTTCCGGACAGGTACCCGCCGCAAGCACTGGAACAAGAACTGCGTTGCCGTGGGCTTATCCAGTGGCTTTATCGAGCCGATGGAGTCCACCAGTATTCACCTCATCCAGCGCAATATCGTGCGGATGATGCAGCTGTTTCCCTCGCGGGGGATCGTTCAGGCCGATATCGATGAGTTCAATGCGCAGACGGTGCGGGAGATGGAGAACATCCGCGACTTCATCATCCTCCACTACAATGTCACCGACCGCACGGACAGCAAGTTCTGGCGCTATTGCCGCTCGATGCCAATCCCGGATTCGCTGGCGCACCGGCTTGAGATGTTTCGCGAGAGCGGGGTAGTGTTTAAATTCCCGCCGGAACTCTTTGGCGAGAGCTCTTGGCTGCAGGTAATGCTTGGACAGGGCTTGATGCCGGAGCGCTACCACCCGATAGTGGATTTGATGGGCGATGAGGAACTGAAGAGCTTTCTCGACAATATCCGCAAGGGCGTTCGCCGACAGGTGGACAACCTGCCCGACCACCGGCAGTTTATCGACCACTATTGCAAGGCAATGCCGGCCTGACCGGGCTGTTGCTGCAACCCGGGTGCCCCACCGCAGTGGCACCCGGGTCATCTCAATTTGTCCCAGCAGGGATTACGCTACTGTCCCGTGGCAGGGGTAATTGGCCGGATGCTGCGGGGCCTGAATTCATGCGTCTATCCTGGTCCCTGCTACCCCCCATTTGATCCTTCTTATCGAAAAGCCCCCCGCCCGCGCCGTTTCGCGTGATAGAAATAGCTCCAATCAAGCCTCGCACAACCGGTGCCGCGAATGATGAGAGCGCGGCAGCGGGGTAGATAAGCCCGAACAAAAAATTGATGTACTGGGAAAAATAAAGATGGCAACACTGGGAACAAACCTGGAGACGGGAGCGGTCAGCGCGCCTTCGTCCTCGCAGTCCAGCCAGCAATTCGCGCTGGTGGCACTCACCTCATTGTTTTTCATGTGGGGGTTCATTACCTGTCTCAATGACATCCTGATTCCGCACCTGAAGGGTGTCTTCGACCTGAATTACACCCAGGCGATGCTGGTGCAGTTCTGCTTCTTCGGGGCCTACTTCCTGATCTCCCTGCCGGCGGGCAAGCTGGTGGGCGCTATCGGCTACCAGCGCGGTATCGTGGTGGGGCTGTCGGTGGCGGTGGTTGGCTGCCTGCTGTTCGTGCCCGCGGAGCGCCTGCAGGTCTATACCCTGTTCCTGATTGCGCTGTTTGTGCTGGCTTCCGGTATCACCATCCTGCAGGTTTCCGCGAATCCCTATGTCACCGCACTGGGAGACGAGAAGAGCGCAGCCAGTCGCCTGACCATGACCCAGGCCTTCAACTCGCTGGGCACCACCGTGGCGCCCTTCTTCGGTGCCTTCCTGATCCTGTCGGTTGCCGGTATCGGTTCGGGCGAACTGTCCACCGAGGAGCGGGCTGCGGCAGTGGAGCTGCCCTACCTGATCCTGGCGGGCGCACTGGCGTTGCTGGCCATCACCTTTGCATTCCTGAAGCTACCGCGCATCGATGGGCATGCACCGACCCTGGAGTCGTCTGGCAACAGTGATTCCGCCTGGCGTCACCCGCATCTGGTACTGGGTGCCCTGGCCATCTTCGTTTACGTGGGTGCCGAGGTCGCTATCGGCAGCTTCCTGGTGAATTTCCTCTCCGAGTCGCATATCGCCGGCCTCACCGAGGAAAAGGCAGCTTACTACGTGGCTTACTACTGGGGCGGCGCCATGGTGGGTCGCTTTATCGGTGCGGTTGTCATGCGCCATGTCCCCGCTGGCAAGGTGCTGGGCATCTGTGCCACCGGCGCCTGTGTGCTGCTGGCGCTGGCCATAGGCGGCACCGGCAAGGTGGCGATGGTCGCCATCCTCGCGGTGGGCCTGTGCAACTCCATCATGTTCCCGACCATCTTCAGCCTGGCACTGGCCAAGCTGGGCCCGGCGACCAGCCAGGGCTCCGGCATCCTCTGCCTGGCCATCGTCGGCGGCGCCGTGGTGCCGCTGCTGCAGGGCGTGCTGGCCGACCAGATCGGCATCCAGCTGGCCTTCGTCCTGCCCATCGTTTGTTATCTCTACATCCTCTTTTACGGTATCCGTGGACACCGTATCGCCATGGAAAGCTGAGAGGCTTTTCATCATCTCCCTAGGAAAGGGTTCGCCCGGCAGCGCAAGCTTGCCGGGCTTTTTTATGCCTGCCGGAAACCTGCGGTCTTCAAAACCGGTCCGGTAGGGGCACACAAGGTGCGCCCCTACGTTGGATGCCCCGATTGAGTTGGATCGCGGCCAGCGGCCGCTCCTACGGAGTGCGCGAGGTTTGTAGGGGCGGATCTTGTATCCGCCCTTTGTGCGTGCGGAGAGCAGGGCGCACACAAGGTGCGCCCCTACACGGGGATCGTGCACCGGAGTGCGGCTACTCTCCTGTAGGAGCGGCCCATGGCCGCGATAGGGATTGCCTGTCGCCCCCTGACGTAGGAGCGGCCGCTGGCCGCGACCGGGATGGATCGTGCCGATAACAGGGAGGAGAGGAACCGGGATGCCACACGCATCCCGGAGGAAACGTCAGCGGGGTGTCGCGGCGGCCTGGCCGCGGCTGGCGTCCAGGTATTCCTTGATCGGCTGGCGGTAGTTGCGGCTTACCTTGACCTCCGAGCCACTGGCCAGGGTCAGCAGGTACTCGCCCTTGCTCAGCACCTTGATGTGCTCGATAAAGTTCAGGTTCACCAGGGTCGAGCGGTGCACCCGCTTGAAGGTCTCGGACGACAGCTGTTCCTGCAGTTCCTTCATGGTGCTGCGCATCACGTGGGTCTCACCACTGGCGTGCACGCACATATAGTCGCCGGCGGCGTCGATCCACTCGATATCCGCCTGGCAGATCATGGTGATACGGCCGCGGTCCTTGATTGCCAGCTTGGCCTTGCCCTCCCGCGCCGGCGCCTCGGCTGGCGCGCCGGTATCCGGCTGTTCGCGCTGCTCGATATCCTCCATGGAAGCCAGCAGGCGGTTCTTCTCGCCATTGCCGCCGGCGCCGGACTGGCCCGCACCCGCGTGCAGGCGTTCCCGCGCCCGCGACAGTGCGGTCTGCAGGCGCTCGGTTTCCAGGGGCTTGAGCACATAGTCCACCGCATGCACCTCGAAGGCGTTGACGGCGTACTGGTCGTAGGCGGTGGTGAAAACCACCAGCGGGATGGTGTCGCCCTGCAGGCGCCGCACCACATCAAAGCCGTTCATGCCCGGCATCTGCACATCCAGGAACAGGATGTCCGGTGTGTGCCGGGCCACCGCATTCAGTGCCTCGCGGCCGTTGCGGCAGCTGGCCACCACCTCGATATCCGGCAGCTCTTCCAGCATGGCCTGCAGCAGGCGCAGGGCCAGTGGTTCATCATCGACGATCACCGCTCTCAGGTGGCTCATGCGACTACCTCCCGTCGTGTTGTTGCCCCGGCTCCGGTGGCGGCGAGTTCGAGCGGCAGGCTGATGCGGACCATCATGCCCCCGTTCTCCTTGCGCTCCTGGCTGAGGCTGTAGTTATTGGAATACAGGGTGCTGAGGCGGTCGCGCACATTGGCCAGGCCCACGCCGGTGGAGGCCTGCTCCGGTGCGCCCGCCCCGGAATTGTCGTCACGGCTGCCCGAGTCGCAGACGCGCAGCTCGAGCCGGCTGTCGTCCAGCTGGCGCGCACCGATCTTGATCAGGCCGCCGGACTCGCTCAGGGCAATGGCATACTTCACCGCGTTCTCCGCCAGCGGCTGCAGCAGCATGCTGGGCACGCGGGCAGTATTCAGCTCCGCGGGGATCTCCAGTTCCACCTGCAGGCGGTCGGCAAAGCGGGTTTTCTCGATCTCCAGGTACAGCAGCACCGCGTTGATTTCCTGCTCCAGGGTCACCTTCTGTACCGGGTCCTCGGTCAGGGAGTGGCGCAGGAACTGGCTCAGGCGCACCACCATGTCGCGGGCCTCGCTGGCCTGCTCGAAGCGTATCAGCGCGTTGATGGAATTCAGGGTGTTGAACAGGAAGTGCGGGTTGAGCTGGTAGCGCAGCATCTTCAGCTGCGCCTCCTTGGCCACCGCCTCGGCGTGCAGCCGGCGAATCTGTTCCCGCTCGTGTACCGCGGCCACCTCCAGCATCTTCTCGTGCTCGTGCTCCAGCAGCAGGTAGTATTTCACCCCGCAGTAGAGGGCGCTCCAGAACAGGAACACGAACAGGGAGGCGTAATACCAGCCGCCGAACTCGGACCACAGGGAGTGCTCACCGGTGAGCCGGATATACATCTCCATGCGCACCAGGGTCCAGATGCCGGCAATCACCGCCACCGCCACCAGGTAGAGGAAGGTGCGCAGCGCGATGGGAGTGTCCCAGGCGATATCGAAGATCGGTCGCAACAGCAGCGACAGCAGGAAGGCCACCGAGCACTGGAACAGGGTGTTGCCGGGCTCGAACCGCGGCCACTCGACTGAACTGTGCCAGAAAGTCAGGGAAAGGAAGGTAACCACCAGAATCCCCAGCCAGCTGATGAGCTGCAGTTTCCAGAACCAGCGCTGGGAATGCAGCCTGACCGACAGGTCCGATTGCTGCGGGGGAGTCTCTGCCATAGTGGCCCGGTAATAAATGTTATCTCTCTCTCATCTTTAGCGGTGTTTTGCCGCTGCACAGATATTAACCCGCGGGCCCCGGGCCGGCCAGCGCCGTACCTGACTCCCGATCCGCCCTGTCGGGTTTTTGGCCCGCCTTGTCGGTTGCGGCCACCGGGCCGGTGGATACGGTCACGGAAACACCTGCCTATCCTGTCCGGCGCAGTTTCAGTCCGGGTCACCGCGAGCGCCCGCTGCGCAGGGGGGGGTGCAAACTGCAGCTGTGCTAGAGTGCGCCGGTGTAGTAGGGTAGGGTCGTCCCGCCCTCTGCAGGGCCCCCGCCATGTGCGGGGCAAAAGAAAAGCGGCAACGCCGTGATAAAAACGACCCAGCGACGCAAAGACAGTCTCACAGGACTCTTGCTGCGAGCCGCACAGGTTCGCGCCCGCGGGCGGCTTGCGCGAGCAGCCGCCACGCGTTTTAACCAGGCTGTTTCCAGCGAGCTAGGCAGGTGCAATAGACCGGATTCCCGATGAAAGAGTTAGTCACCGGCACGGGCGAGATAGGCGGATCCCATGCGGGCATGGCAACGCCGATCGAGTCGGCCGCATCGGCCACTGTGCCGACGCGCACCGGCCTGGTGGTGCTCACCTCCCTGTTCTTTATCTGGGGCTTTATCACCAGCCTCAACGATATCCTGGTGCCGCACCTGCGGAACGTATTCGAGCTGAGCTATACCAAGGCGATCTTCGTCCAGTTCAGCTTCTTCGCCGCCTACTTCATCGTCTCCATTCCCGCCGGCAAGCTGCTGAAGCGCGTCGGCTACCAGCTGGGGCTGGTGATGGGGTTGTTGATTGCCTGTGCCGGCTGCCTGATCTTTATCCCCGCCGCACGCATGCAGGTCTACGAGGTATTCCTGCTGGGCCTGTTCGTCCTGGCCGCGGGCATTACCATCCTGCAGGTATCCGCCAATCCCTACGTGATTGCCCTGGGTAGTGCCGCTACCGCCCCCAGCCGGCTCAACCTGACCCAGGCGTTCAACTCCCTGGGTACCACCCTGGCGCCATTCTTCGGCGGGCTGGTGATTTTTGCCGGCGTCTCGGTGGGTATCGACCGTTCCACCGCCGAGGGGCTGCAGGCCTTCCGGGCGCAGGAAGCGGCGCTGGTGGAGGCTCCCTATTTCTGGCTGGCGGTGGTGCTGCTGCTGATGGTGGCGTTCTTCTCCTGGATCCGCCTGCCCAGCATTCCCGGCCACCAGCTGCCGTCGCAGGTGCGCCCCGGCGCCGACAGCAAGCTGGAGTTGCTGCGCCATCCCCGCCTGTCCCTGGGTGCCATCGGGATCTTCGTCTATGTGGGCGCCGAGGTGGCAATCGGCAGCTTCCTGGTCAACTTCTTCGGCGAGCCCGGCGTGGCCGGCATGAGCACCGGTGAGGCCGCGCGCTATGTGTCCTATTACTGGGGCGGCGCCATGATCGGCCGCTTCGCCGGTGCCCTGCTACTGCGCTATATCTCCGCCGGCGTGATGCTGGCCACCTGTGCGCTGGGAGCCGCGGTGATGATCGTGCTGGCCATGGCCACCTCGGGCATGCAGGCGGTGTGGGCCATCATTGCCGTGGGCCTGTTCAACTCGATTATGTTCCCCACCATCTTCAGCCTGGCCCTGCAGGGCCTGGGCCGGCACACCAGCCAGGGCTCCGGCATCCTGTGCATGGCTATCGTCGGCGGTGCCTTCGTGCCCCTGCTGCAGGGCATCCTGGCGGACCAGATCGGTATCCAGCTGTCGTTCCTGGTGCCGTTGCTGTGCTACTGCTACATCGTCTACTACGGCACATTCTCCCCGCTGCTGCGCAACCGCACCTGAGTTGCGCGCCGGGCAGCTTCCCTCTTGTCCGGAATTCAGACCACCCCGCCGACTATCCCGCCGCGGCCCCTTGGCAGCGAAGGCAGGTAATTGCATTTTGTCATGCTGCCGGTCGTGCGTTACACGTGGCGGCCAAGAATAACGATAACCAGCAGGTTAAAGGGGTAAGCGGGTTCGGATATGCAGGCAGCAGCGATACAGGTAGGAAAGCCGGGAAACGACGCCGGTGTGACTTCAATAACAGGCCGGCAGCGGATGCTCGTTGCCGATATCGGCGGCACCAACGCCCGCTTTGGCATTACCTCCCCGGGCGACGCCGCGGTGGAGGAGATCCTCACCCTGCCCTGTGCCAGCCATGCCTCTCTTGAGCATGCCATCCGCGCCTACCTGGAGGCGATTCCCGCCGCCGCGGCGGCGGAAATCGGTGAGGCCTGTATCGCCGTGGCCGGGCCGGTGGACGGGGACCGGGTGGCGGTCACCAACCTGCCATGGAGTTTTACCGGCGCCGCGCTGGCGGAGGCCCTGGGCTATCGCCGCGTCTCCCTGCTGAATGACTTCGCCGCCCTGGCCCTGGCCTGTCCCGGCCTGGATGGCACCCACCTGGAAAGAATCGACAACCTCACCGGCCCGTTGCCGGAAAGTGAGCCCGTGCGCGCCGTGGTGGGCCCGGGTACCGGCCTGGGTGTCTGCGGCCTGCAGCGTACGGCAGCGGGCTGGCAGGCCCGCCCCGGCGAGGGCGGCCACGCCAGTATCGCCCCGGCCACTGACGAGGAATTCGCCATCATCCGCTACCTGCACCGCGAGTTCGACCATGTCTCCGCGGAGCACCTGCTGAGTGGCCCGGGGCTGGAAAATATCTACCGGGCAATGGTCGCCGTGCGGGATGCCGCTGTGCCGGCCCGCAGCGCCGCTGACATCGGCGCTGCGGCGCTGGTGGGCGAATGTGCGCTGGCCCGCGATGCGGTAAACACATTCTGCGGCCTGCTGGGCGGCTTCTGTGGCGACGTGGCACTGGTGCTCGGTGCCCGCGGCGGCCTGTACCTGGGTGGCGGCATACTGCCGAAGATGCACCCGCTGCTGGTGCGCAGTGATTTTGAGCGGCGGCTGCGGGCCAAGGGCCCCATGTCCGGCTACCTGGCCGAGTTGCCGGTGTACCTGGTGCACCACCCGTTCCCGGCCCTGCACGGGGCGGCGGCGTTCCCGGGCAGCAATGAATAAAAGCAAGTGCGAACAAAAAGTACGAATAACAGAGTTCCCGAAGAAATGAGGAGAGAACCCATGTCTTTTTCCCGGCAGATGGGCACCGGCCTGTTGCTGTGCAGCGCAATCCTCGCCGGTTGCGGCGAGCGCGCGGCGACCAGCGAAGCAAAACCCGAGACGAGCAGCGCGGCGCAAGTCGAGGCAAGCGGCGGCGATATCAGCGTGTGGCCGAAACTGGAACCGGCGCTGCCGAAAGACCCGGCTGTCGAGAAACGCATCGATGAGTTGATGGCGCAGATGTCGCTGGAGGAAAAAGTCGGCCAGTTGATCCAGCCGGAGATCAAGTACGTCACCCCGGAAGACGTGAAGAAGTACCACCTGGGCTCGATCCTGAACGGTGGCGGCAGCTACCCGCACAACAACAAGCTGGCTACCCCGCAGGAATGGCACGCTCTCTCCGAGGCTTTCTATGAGGCCTCCATGGACACCTCCGACGGCGGCACCGCCATCCCCATCATCTGGGGCAGCGACGCCGTGCACGGCCACAACAATGTCATGGGGGCCACCCTGTTCCCGCACAATATCGGCCTGGGCGCCGCCCGTGACCCGGACCTGATCCGCCGCATCGGCGAGGCCACCGCACGCGAGGTGGCGGTGACCGGCATCGACTGGACCTTCTCCCCCACCGTGGCTGTCGTACGCGACGACCGCTGGGGCCGTACTTACGAAAGTTACTCCGAGGACCCGGCTGTGGTGAAAGCCTACGCCGAGGCCATGGTCAAGGGGACCCAGGGCGAGAAGAACTCCGAGGAGTTTCTCGGCGGCGAGAAACTCGTAGCCACCGCCAAGCACTGGATCGGTGACGGCGGCACCCAGCGCGGTATCGATCGCGGTGACAACCAGGTGCCGGAAAAGGAACTGGCCGAGGTGCATGCCGCCGGTTACTTCGGTGCCCTGCCCGCCGGTGTGCAGGCAGTGATGGCCTCCTTCAACAGCTGGAATGGCGAGCGCCTGCACGGCCATAAATACCTGCTGACCGACGTGCTCAAGGAGCGCCTGGGCTTCGACGGCTTTGTGGTGGGCGACTGGAATGGCCACAAGTTCGTGCCCGGCTGCACCGTCGACAGCTGTGCCGCGGCCATCAACGCCGGCCTGGACATGTTCATGGTGCCGTCCGACTGGAAAGAGCTGTACAAGAACACCCTGGCCCAGGCGCAGAGTGGCGAGATTCCCGCAGAGCGCCTTGACGACGCGGTGCGCCGCATCCTGCGGGTCAAGGTCCGCGCAGGCCTGTTCGAGCACAACCGCCCGCTGGCCGGCAAGGAAGATATCGTCGGCAATGACGAGCACCGCGCGCTGGCGCGCGAGGCGGTGCGCAAGTCGCTGGTGCTGCTGAAGAACAACGACCAGCTGCTGCCGCTGAAGCCGACCCAGAATATCCTGGTCGCCGGCGATGGCGCCGACAACCTTGCCAAGCAGTCCGGTGGCTGGACCATCACCTGGCAGGGCACCGGTACCACCCGCGAGGATTTCCCCGGTGCCACCTCCATCTTCGAGGGGATCGAGCAAGCCGTGAAAGGCGCCGGTGGTGAAGCGGTCCTGAGCGAGCAGGGCGAGTTTGCCGCCGACAGTTTTGCCAACGGCGAAAAGCCGGATGTGGCCATCGTGGTGTTCGGCGAGAACCCCTACGCGGAATGGCACGGCGACCTGTCCAGCCTGGAATACCAGGTGGCCACCAAGGCCGACCTGGCGCTGCTGAAAAAACTCAAGTCCCAGGGCATCCCGGTAGTGAGCGTATTCCTGTCCGGCCGCGTGCTGTGGGTGAACAAGGAAATGAACGCGTCCGACGCCTTCGTCGCCGCCTGGCTGCCGGGTTCCGAGGGCGCCGGTGTAGCGGATGTACTGTTCACCGATGCTGAGGGCAATGTGCGCTACGACTTTACCGGCACCCTGCCGTTCAGCTGGCCGGAGCAGGTACACCAGACCGTACTGAATCCCTACCACAAGGAATACGCACCGCTGTTCAAGCTGGGCTACGGCCTCCGCGCCGGCCAGGAGTCGCTGGTGAGCAATGAGCTTACCGAGGACGGCCAGACCTATGCCGACGGTGCCCTGGAAGATGCGTGGATGCTGGTGTCCCGCCCGCGCTCCCCGTGGCAGCTGCAGATCACCGAGGCCGGCCAGGCACCGGTGACCGTCGCCGGCAACCGCGCCGCCAGCGGTGACGATGAGAACATCACCGTGGCCTCCATCGATATGGAATCCCAGGAAGACGCGCGCCGTATCCAGTGGAAAGGCCTGCGCCCGGGCAGCGTGCAGCTGGCCGCGGAACAGCCCCAGGACCTGAGCCGCTACCTGAAAGAGGGTGCCGCCCTGACCCTGGACATCCGCGTGGACAGCAAGCCCGAGCAACCGGTGAACGCCGTGATTGCCTGTGGTGACGACTGCACCGCGGAACTGCCGCTGCAGAATGCCCTGCAGGCACTGCAGCCGGGCGAGTGGCAGAAGCTGTCCATCGACCTGCAGTGCTTCGTCGACAAGGGCGCCGATTTCAGCCGCGTATCCAACGCCGTGGCACTGCGCAGCGAGGGCGCGCTGGAGCTGGCCGTGGCCAATATCAAGTACGTGCCCAACAAGGCCGGCGACGCGGTGATCCGCTGCCAGGGCTGATAACCGTTGCCCTTTACCGCCAGCACCGACTGGCACAACGCAATGCCCGGGCACTCGCCCGGGCATTGTGATTTACACTACGAAAAATAATCGCCAGCCGGGCAGCGGCAGTGTTGCAGCCCGGACTGGCCGACCAGTGGAGGAGAGAAAATGTTTGCCAATAATCCTGGCCGATTCGGCGCCTGTGCAATGGCACTGCTGCTGGCCCTGGGGGGCTGCACCGCGGAGCCGGATGCAGTGAAACCCGCCGAAACAGAATCCGGTAAAGCGGAAGCGGGCGATATCGACAGCCGCGTGGCCGCGCTGGTTGGCCGCATGACACTGGCGGAAAAGGTCGGCCAGATGACGCAGGCCGAGCGCCGCCACGCCACCCCGGAAGATGTGAAAAACTATCACCTGGGCTCGATCCTCAACGGCGGTGGCTCCTTCCCCGGCGACAACACCCGCGAGGAGTGGGTGCAGATGATCAGCGACTACCAGGACGCCGCCACCTCCACGCGCCTGGGTATCCCCATCATTTACGGCACCGACGCCGTGCACGGCCACAGCAACGTGGTGGGCGCCACGATTTTCCCGCACAACATCGGCCTGGGTGCCACGCGCAACCCGGAACTGGCACAGAAGATTGGCGAAGCCACCGCGCGGGAAGTGGCCGCCACCGGTGTCAGCTGGACCTTTGCGCCCACCCTGTGCGTCACCCGCGACGAGCGCTGGGGCCGCGGTTACGAGTGCTTCAGTGAGGACCCGCAGCTGGTGACAGAGTTCGCCGAGCCGCTGGTGTTCGGCCTGCAGGGCGGCCCCATGAACGGCGATACCCTGGCCAATAACAAGATTGTCGCCACCGCCAAGCACTGGGTCGGTGACGGCGGCACCAGCTATGGCACCGGTGATGCCGACTACGCCATGGACCGCGGCGATACCCGGGTGTCCGACGAGGAGCTGCGCGAGCAGCATATCGCCCCCTACCTGCCGGCGATCGACGCCGGCGTGGGCACCGTGATGATTTCCTACAGCAGCGTCAACGGCAAGAAAATGCACGAGCACAAGGAGCTGGTGACCGGCGTACTCAAGGAAGAACTGGGCTTCGACGGCTTCACCATTTCCGACTGGGAGGCACTGAAGGAGATCCCCGCAGACACCAACCGCGAGCGCGTGGTGCGTGCGGTGAACGCCGGTGTGGATATGGTGATGGAGCCGGAGAAATGGCAGCAGTTCATTACCGACCTCACCGCCGCGGTGGAGGCCGGCGAGGTGTCGATGGAGCGCATCGACGATGCCGTCAGCCGCATCCTGAAAACCAAGCTGCAGGCGGGCCTGTTCGACAACCCGCTGCCGCCGCTGGCCAATGGCCCGCAGGCCGGTGAACTGCTCGGCCACCCGGACCACCGCGCCCTGGCCCGCCAGGCGGTGCGCGAATCGTTAGTCGTACTGAAAAACGACGGCGACCTGCTGCCACTGGCCAGGGGCCAGAAGGTATTCGTCGCCGGTGCCCACGCCGACGATATCGGCCTGCAGTCCGGTGGCTGGACCATCGAGTGGCAGGGCAAGGCCGGTAATATCACCGAGGGCACCACCATCCTCGAGGGCATCAAGGATGTCGCCGGTGGCCCGGTCACCTACAGCGCAGAGGGTGAAGGTGCCGCGGGCCACGACCTGGCCATCGTGGTGGTGGGCGAGCAGCCCTACGCCGAGGGCATGGGCGACTACCGCGAGGCACCGTGCGAGCTGTGCAAGCCGCTGACCCTGGGCGACGAGCAGCTGGCGGTACTGGAGAAAGTACAGGCCGCGGATATCCCCGCGGTCGTGGTACTGGTTTCCGGCCGCCCGCTGCTGGTCGCCGACCAGCTGCCCGCATGGGATGCATTGGTGGCCGCCTGGCTGCCCGGTTCCGAGGGCGCCGGCGTGGCGGACGTGCTGTTCGGCGATTACGCCCCCACCGGCAAGCTGCCGGTCACCTGGCCGAAAAACCTCAAGCAGATCCCGATCAACAAGGGCGACGAGAATTACGATCCCCTGTTCCCGTTCGGCCACGGCCTGACCTATGCAGCAGATAATGGGGAGGAGCAGAAGCGGGCAGCGGGGGAGCAGCAGTGAATACACAATGGCAGGGCCCCCTGGCCCTTACCGCGCTCACTGCCGTCACCGTTGCCATCACCGCCTGCAGTGACAGTGGCGACCCGGCCACTGCGACCGCCGGGGCCCGCAACTGCCTCACCGCGCCGCTGGAATCCGGCTACTGCCTGGTATGGGGCGATGAGTTCGACGGTGAACAACTCGATACCGACAAGTGGAGCTACGAGCGCAATTGCTGGGGCGGCGGCAACGACGAGTCGCAATGTTACGTGGACGACCCGGACAACGTGTGGGTGGCAGACGGGCACCTGCACCTGAAGGCCATCCGCGAGGATGCGGTGGGCCCGGCGGTGATGGACGATCACCCGGATTATGATGCCGGCGACACCAGCGGCAACGGCACCTACACCTCGGGCCGCCTGCGCAGCGCCGGCAAGGGCGACTGGAAATACGGCCGCTTCGAGATCCGCGCGAAGCTGCCACAGGGCCAGGGCACCTGGCCCGCCGTGTGGATGCTGCCCACCGACTGGGACTACGGCAAGTGGGCCAGCTCCGGCGAGATCGACATCATGGAGGCGGTCAACCTGCATGTGGGCGGCGAGGACCGGGTGCACGGTACCCTGCACTATGGCGGCCCCGCGCCGGACAACGTGCACAGCGGCGAGGTCTATCGCCTGCCGGGTGGCGCCAACCCCGCCGACGGCTTCCACGAGTACGCGCTGGAGTGGGAGCAGGGCGAGATCCGCTGGTACGTGGACGGCGTGCATTACGCCACCCAGACCAGCGACGGCTGGTACTCCACCGCCGAACCCGACAGCCCCCACGCACCGTTCGACCGCAGGTTTCACCTGCTGCTGAACCTGGCGGTTGGCGGCAACTGGGCCGGCAAGGAAAACGACACCGGCATCGACGAAAGCGCCTTCCCGCAACAGATGGAAGTGGACTACGTGCGCGTCTATCAATGCACCCGCGACCGGGAGACCGGCAAGGGCTGCGCCTCCCGCGGCGACGACTTTGTCCTCAATCCCGGCGTCAGCAATTCCGGTAAACAGACACCGGAAGCCTGACCCGCACCCGTAGGGGCGCACCTTGTGTGCGCCCAGCTCACCGCACGCACAAACGGGCGGATACAAGATCCGCCCCTACAAGCCTCGCGCACGCCGTAGGAGCGGCCCATGGCCGCGATCCTGCTCGATCGGGGCATCCCACGTAGGGGCGCACCTTGTGTGCGCCCTGTCCCCGGCCAACCCCCGAGCCTGGAGGCAATCCCCAAGCCGGGCGAACACAAGGTTCGCCCCTACGGAATTTTTTCCGCCGCAATATGCCCGGGGCATTGCGCCCCGGAACGCAGCGGCGTACCTCTCAATATTTATCGACGCCTCGTTGTAGGGGCGCACCTCGTGTGCGCCCTGCCCACAGCCGGCACCGGGCCTACAGGAGAGGGGATTTCGCCCGGGAAAACTGTATTACCGGAATTCAGGCCTGGTTCGCGGCCATGGGCCGCTCCTACAAAAAACAGGACCCGCACGTTCCGCACTCCCCCCTTTGTAGGAGCGGCCCATGGCCGCGAAACTAAACCGGGCCAGAGCCTGCACCAGAAATAAAAAAGGCCCCGCTCCGGCAAAGCCGGAAACGGGGCCCAATGATCAATGGAGAGGATACCTCGTCGTGCAATCCGGGCGGCTGGGGGCCCACCCGGTTGCATTCTTTTTGTTTACTTACTGGCAGAGGCCCGCGCTGGCGCCGGTGTCGTGACTCAGGCCGCCGCCGCTCAGGTCGGTGACACAGAAGCTGGCGGACACATTGCCACCGGCCGTGGCGGAGCTGGTGACGGTGGCCATGCCGTTGGCATCGGTAGTCGCCGTTGCACCGCCCTCGGTGATGTCGCCGCTGAAGTTGCCGGTCACACTCACGCCGCTAACGCCGCGGCCCAGGTCGTCCAGCACCGTCACGGTGGCGGTGGCGTACTTCTGGCCCTTGCCGGCAGATGCGGTGCCGTTCACCACGCTGGAGACATACATGGTGGTGGCCGCCGCGCCGTCACTGGCGCTCACGTCGAAGCTGGTCTGGTCGCTCGCACCCTGGTCGTCGGTCACGGTGAGGGTCACGGTGTAGGTGCCCGCCGCGCCGTAGCTATGGGATGCGGTGGCAGTCGACGCGGTTGCGCCGTCACCGAAGTCCCACTGGTACGACGCGATCGAGCCGTCGCTGTCGGCGCTGGCAGTGCCATCGAAGCTGCAGCTCAGGCCATCACAGCTGTGGCTGGCGCTGGCCGTGGGCGCCTGGTTGCCACCGGTGGCGGCACCGTAGATATCGAAGTTATCGAAATAGTAGGTGTCGCCGTTCAGGCTGTTCGGGTCGAACAGGACCACCAGGCTGTTCACCGCGCTGTCCGGCGTGGCGCCGTCGATGCGGTCGGCCAGTTGGAACTTCAGGCGCTGCCAGCCCGCTTCCTCGCCCACGTAGGCCGCGTACTTGGAGTGGCGTCCGGTGGGGTAGTTGTCGGGCGTGGCCTGGCTGCTGTCCTCCAGCTGCACCAGGATCTCGGTACCCGGGGCGGCGGTGGTGAACACGTCCATATAGAACGCCTTGGTGCCCGCCAGCAGGGGCGCCGCATCTGCAACCGCAGCAGTATCGGCCGCGATCACGTCGTACAGGGCCGCCGCGGAGCGGGTATAGCTGGCCACGGTGGAGGAACCGTTGGTGGCGTCCGGGGCCGGGTTGGCCGCGTCTGCGAGGAAGGTACCATCGAAGTAGGTGTAGCCCAGCTCGCGGTTCGCCTCGAAGTCATCGAGTACCGTCTCCTGCGCCATCTGTGGTGATACGTGCACCGGCAGGGACAGGCTGCGGCTGCCGCAGTCGTCGGTAACGCTCACGGCCAGGTCGCCGCCGTTGCTGCCCCACTGTACGGTTACGGTGTCGCTGCCGGCACCGGCAACCAGGGTGGCGTCGGCAGGTACAGACCAGCTGTAGCTGGCGCCGTTGCCGATGGCCCCGGCCACGGAATAAGTAGTGCTCTCGCCGTTGTCCACAATGCGGTCGCCCACCACGCTCGGCTGGCCGTAGTCGTACACCCGCACGTAATCCACCTGCATGGTCTGCGGCAGCTGCGAATCGTCTACCGGGCCGCCCAGGCTTCCACCCACGGCCATGTTCAGCAGGAAGTGATACTGGTAGTTCTCGAAGGTCCAGTAAGACGCATCGGTGAGGTCATCGGGAGTGAGCGTGGCGTACAGCTGGTCGTCCACGTACCAGCGCATTTCGTTGGGTTCCCATTCCAGCGCGTAGGTGTGGAAGTCGGCTGACCAGGGTTCCGGCTGGCTCAGCACCTTGTTGCCGGTGTGGGAATTGTTGGGGTAGGGCTCGCCGTAGTGCAGGGTGCCGAACACGAACATGTCCGCCTGGCCGGTAGCCTCCATAATGTCGATCTCACCGCTGATCGGCCAGCCTTCGGCCGGGTCGGTGGGCAACATCCAGAACGCCGGCCACATGCCGGAGCTGTTGGGCAGCTTCATGCGCGCCTCGAAGCGGCCGTTGGTCCACTCGCCGCCGTTGGGCATATTGGCGGTGCGCAGGCGCGCAGAGGTGTAGTTCTTGGCTTTCACGCGCTCCTTGCGCGCGGTGATGGTCAGGATGCCGTTCTCTACGGTGGCATTGTCGGCCTGGTAGGACTGCAGCTCGTTGTTGCCCCAGCCGCAGATACCGTAACTGCAGCCATCGCCGAGCATGACTTCCCACTTGGTGGTATCAACTGCGGTACCGTCGAAATTATCTTCCCAAACGGGGGCGGGGTTTTGGCATTGCTGCCCGATGGCGATGGATGAACTCAGCATCGCCGCGCCGAAGATGGCGCTCTTCGCTCTCTTGTCGCTGTACATTCTCGATTTCCTCGAAGTCATTATTATCTGCACAGCCCACGACCGCTGCCATGCGACCAAGCAAGTTATCAGCGGTAAAAAAGAAAAGTGGTGGAGACTCGGGTCGAAGCGTCGGGGCGGGTCAAATGCACGGCGATGTGGCCCGATTTGGGTGCAGCATCACTGTTATGAACCATAAGGGTGCAGGGGGCATTGGCGAACAAAATTTACCCATTACCAGCCCGGCGGGAAATAAAGCGCACTTCAGGCGGGAAGGCGGGGCAGAAAACGGGAAAATATCCCGCAGGAACAAAGTTCCACTAAAGAAATATTCCCTGGAAATTTATCGCCAGGGCAACAGCCCCCTGTAGGAGCGGCCCATGGCCGCGATCAGGCTCAATTGCACAACAGGCGGATACAAGATCCGCCCCTACAAAAGCGCTCCTACACGAAAGGAGCGGTCCATGGCTGCGATACTTGGATTAATCTCTGGTGGCTGTTCGTAGGGGCGCACCTTGTGTGCGCCCTGCTAACCGCAAGCACAAAGGGCGGATACAAGATCCGCCCCTACAATACCGCGCGCACACCGTGGGAGCGGCCGCTGGCCGCGATAATTGGATCAATCTCTGGTG